>JAYSXW010000409.1:0-30507 GCA_043716935.1 Pseudonocardia sp. | reverse complement strand
CCATCGCGCTGCCCCGCATCCGCGACTTCCGCGGTCTGTCGCCGAACCAGTTCGACGGCCGGGGCAACTACACGTTCGGTCTCAACGAGCAGTCGATGTTCCACGAGATCGACCCGGACTCGATCGACCGGCCGCGCGGCATGGACATCACGGTCGTCACCACGGCCACGAACGACGAGGAAGGCCGGGCGCTGCTGCGCCGGCTCGGCTTCCCCTTCAAGGAGGCATGAGATGGCCAAGAAGGCCCTCCGGATCAAGGCTGCGGCCGTCCCCAAGTTCAAGGTCCGCGGCTACACCCGCTGTCAGAAGTGCGGCCGGCCCCGTGCCGTGCTGCGCAAGTTCGGCCTGTGCCGCATCTGCATGCGGCAGATGGCTCACGCCGGCGAGCTGCCGGGCGTCACCAAGTCCTCCTGGTAAACCCTGTTCGCCGCAGGCCCTCCCGATGTCCGGGACGGGAACCACGGTGGGAAACGAGTAACGACACATGACGATGACCGACCCGATCGCAGACATGCTCACCCGTCTGCGCAACGCCAACTCGGCATACCACGACCGCGTGGTCATGCCGCATTCCAAGCTCAAGGTCGCGATCGCGGAGATCCTCCAGCGAGAGGGTTACATCGCATCGCACGTCACCGAGGACGCCGAGGTCGGCAAGGCCCTGGTCATCGAGCTCAAGTACGGCCGCAACCGCGAGCGGAGCATCGCGGGGCTGCGCCGGGTCTCCAAGCCCGGCCTGCGCGTCTACGCGAAGTCCACCACGCTGCCGCGGGTTCTCGGGGGTTTGGGCGTCGCGATCATTTCGACGTCGGACGGTCTCCAGACCGACCGGCAGGCCAACAAGAACGGCGTGGGCGGGGAAGTCCTCGCCTACGTCTGGTGAGGGGGTAGGAACCATGTCCCGAATCGGGAAGCTGCCCATCGCCGTGCCGTCCGGGGTCGATGTGAAGATCGACGGTCGCACGGTGGTGGTGAAGGGGCCCAAGGGCACCCTGTCGCACACCGTCATCGAGCCGATCTCCATCGAGCGTGACGACTCCGGTGCCGTCCTCGTGAAGCGCCCGGACGACGAGCGTCGCAGCAAGGCTATGCACGGCCTGTCGCGCACCCTGGTCAGCAACCTCGTGGTTGGTGTCACCGCCGGCTACGAGAAGAAGCTGGAGATCCACGGTGTCGGCTACCGCGTCGTGCTGAAGGGCTCGTCGCTGGAGTTCGCCCTCGGGTACAGCCATCCGGTCGTGATCGAGGCGCCCACGGGCATCACCTTCACCGTCGAGTCGCCCACCCGGTTCTCGGTCTCCGGTATCGACAAGCAGTCGGTCGGGGAGATCTCCGCCAAGATCCGTAAACTACGCAAGCCCGACCCGTACAAGGGCAAGGGAGTGCGTTACGCCGGCGAGGTCATCCGCCGCAAGGTCGGGAAGACGGGTAAGTAATGGCCACCACCACCGAGTCCCTCTCCGCGGCCGCCAAGAAGCGGACCGCCTCCCAGGTGTCGGCGAATCGGCGCATCTCGCGCACCCGCCGGCACGCCCGCCTGCGCAAGAAGGTCAGCGGCACCGCCGCTCGGCCGCGCCTGGCGGTCAACCGCAGCTCGCGTCACATCGTCGTGCAGCTGATCGACGACCTGGCCGGGCACACGTTGGCCTCGGCATCGACCATGGAGGTCGATGTCCGGGCCGGCGACGGCGACAAGAAGGCCCGCGCGGCGCAGGTTGGCAAGCTCGTAGCCGACCGGGCTCGTGCGGCCGGGGTGACCGCTGTGGTGTTCGACCACGGCGGCTACGGCTACCACGGCCGCATCGCCGCACTGGCCGACGCCGCCCGCGAAGGCGGGCTGGAGTTCTGATGACCATGCACATGATCGAAAGTGAAGGGAACCTCTGATGCCGGGACGCGCACGGCGTGACGGCGGCGGGCCCGGTGGGTCCGGCGGACCCGGTGGCCCCGGTGGCCCCGGTGGCGAGCGCAGCAACACCGGCGGCGGCGACCGCCGGGACCGCCGTGATGGTGGGGGCCGGGGCGGCGGCGCCCAGGACAAGACTCCCTACATCGAGCGGCTGGTCACGATCAACCGCGTGGCCAAGGTCGTCAAGGGCGGTCGGCGCTTCAGCTTCACCGCGCTGATGATCGTCGGTGACGGCGACGGCATGGTCGGCGTCGGCTACGGCAAGGCCAAGGAGGTGCCTGCGGCGATCGCCAAGGGTGTGGAGGAGGCGAAGAAGAACTTCTTCCGCATCCCCCGCATCGGCGGCACGATCGTGCACCGGGTACAGGGCGAGGCCGCGGCCGGCGTGGTGCTGCTGCTGCCGGCGAGCGCCGGTACGGGCGTCATCGCCGGTGGCCCGGTGCGTGCGGTGCTGGAGTGTGCGGGCATCCACGACATCCTCTCGAAGAGTCTCGGCACCGACAACGCGATCAACGTGGTGCACGCCACGATCGCGGCGCTGAAGATGATCCAGCGCCCGGAGGAGGTCGCGGCCCGCCGCGGCCTGCCGTTGGAGGACGTCGCCCCGGCCCGGATGCTGCGTGACCGCGCCATCGCGGCGCAGGCGGCGAGGACCTGATGAAGCTCGTCATCACCCAGCGCAAGAGCACCATCGGTGCCAAGCAGAACCAGCGCGCCACGATGCTGTCGCTGGGCCTGCGCAAGATCCGGCAGACCGTGGAGAAGGACGACACCTCCCAGATCCGCGGCATGATCCACACCGTTCGTCACCTGGTGACGGTGGAGGAGGTGTCCTGATGTCCGAGCCCACGATCAAGATCCACCACCTGCGTCCCGCTCCCGGGGCCAAGACGGCCAAGCGCCGCGTCGGGCGTGGTGAGGGTGGCAAGGGCGGCAAGACCGCCGGCCGCGGCACCAAGGGCACCCGTGCCCGCAAGGGCGTGCCGATGGGGTTCGAGGGCGGGCAGATGCCGCTGCACATGCGGCTGCCCAAGCTCAAGGGCTTCCGCAACCGCTTCCGGGTGGAGTTCCAGGTCGTCAACGTCGGCGATCTGGCGATGCTGTTCCCCGACGGCGGCGAGGTCGGCCCGGCCGAGCTGGTTGCGGCCGGTGCCGTGCGACGCAATCAGCCCGTCAAGGTCCTCGGCAACGGGGACCTCGACGGTGTCACCCTCGTGGTCAGCGCACACGCGTTCTCGGGCAGTGCCCGGGACAAGATCTCGGCTGCCGGGGGCAGTATCACCGAGCTGTAAAGGGTCACCGAGCTGTATGGGCGTCTTCTCGGTGCGGACCGGCATGGTCGTAGCCGGTCCGTGCCGTGGGAGCGTCATGGCCGCTGTTACAGTCGGGCCCTGTCGGGTGCCGGGCTCATTCCGGTGGTGCCGGGTCCTGTCGTACTGCCGGGGCTCACAGTCGTAGGAGGATCACGCCAGTGCTCAGCGCGTTCCGGTCGGCTCTGACCACGCCGGATCTCCGGAAGAAGATCCTTTTCACCCTCGGGGTCGTGGCCGTATACCGGCTCGGGGCCACCATTCCGTCTCCCGGCGTGTCGTTCGTCAACGTCCAGGAGTGCATCCGGCAGGCGCAGGGCGGCGAGAACTCCAGCGTCTACTCGCTGCTCAACCTGTTCTCCGGCGGTGCGCTGCTACAGTTGTCGATCTTCGCGCTCGGCATCATGCCCTACATCACCTCCTCGATCATCATCCAGTTGCTCACCGTGGTCATCCCGCGGTTCGAGCAGCTGAAGAAGGAGGGGCAGTCGGGGCAGAACAAGCTGACCCAGTACACGCGGTACCTGACCATCGCCCTCGCGATCCTGCAGGGTACCGGCATCGTGGCCCTCGCCGACCGTGGTCAGTTGTACCGGGACTGCTCGCTGCCGGTGATCCCGGATTCCAGCATCTGGCAGCTCTCGATCATCGTCATCACGCTGACGGCCGGCACCTCAGTGATCATGTGGCTGGGTGAGCAGGTCACCGAGCGGGGTGTCGGCAACGGCATGTCGCTGCTGATCTTCGCCTCGATCGCGGCGCGCATCCCGGCCGAGGGCGCCAACATCCTGAACAACGGGCCGCTGGTCTTCGCCGGGGTCTGTGTCTTCGGCCTCGCCATCATCGCGAGCGTCGTGTTCGTGGAGCAGGGACAGCGCCGCATCCCGGTGCAGTACGCCAAGCGCATGGTCGGGCGCCGCATGTACGGCGGCACGTCGACCTACCTGCCGCTGAAGGTCAACCAGGCCGGTGTCATCCCGGTGATCTTCGGCTCGTCGCTGCTGTACCTGCCCGACCTGGTCTCGCGGCTCACGGGCAGTACCGGTGGCGGCGGGTTCCAGCAGTTCGTCCAGACCTACCTGGTGAACCAGTCCAACCCGGTGCACATCGCGCTGTACGTAGCGCTGATCATCTTCTTCACCTACTTCTACGTCGGCATCACGTTCAACCCCGACGAGCGCGCGGATGAGATGAAGAAGTTCGGCGGTTTCATCCCCGGCATCCGCCCGGGTCGGCCGACGGCGGAGTACCTGAACTTCGTGCTGTCGCGCATCACGCTGCCCGGCTCGCTCTACCTCGGCATCATCGCCGTGCTGCCGAACCTGTTCCTCGGCATCACCGGGAGCGGCAACAACCAGAACTTCCCCTTCGGCGGCACCGCGGTGCTGATCATGGTCGGTGTCGGCCTCGACACGGTCAAGCAGATCGAGAGCCAGTTGATGCAGCGCCGCTACGACGGTTTCCTGCGTTAACGTCTCAGGGTCCGTCGTCGTCGACAGTCAGGAGTACGCGTTGCGTCTCGTTCTCGTTGGTCCGCCGGGTGCGGGCAAGGGCACTCAGGCCGCGCGTCTGGCCGAGCGGCTCGACGTGCCGCACATCTCCACGGGGGACTTGTTCCGGGCCAATCTCGCGGAGGAGACGCCGTTGGGCGTCGAGGCCAAGCGGTACATGGATGCCGGAGATCTCGTACCCGACTCGGTGACGGTCGAGATGGTGCGCGAACGGCTCACCCACGACGACGCGACCAAGGGCTTCATCCTCGACGGCTTTCCCCGCACCCTGAGCCAGGCCGCCTCGTTCGGCGAGTTGCTTGCCGAACGAAGCGAGGGGCTCGACGCGATCGTCGAGTTCCAGGTCGGCGAGGACGAGCTCGTGGCGCGGCTGATGGGTCGTGGGCGATCCGATGACACCGAGGACGTCATCCGGCGTCGCCAGCAGGTGTACCGCGACGAGACGAGCCCGCTGCTGGAGCACTACGCGGATCGTCTCGTGACCGTCGATGCCGTGGGCTCGGTCGAGGAGATCACGGACCGCGTGCTGGACGCGCTCCGTCGACGTTGATCATGAGGCGTCTTCGTGGTGCTCTGGCGCGGTGGCGGGGGCGCGACATCGAGCTGAAGTCGCCCGGTGAGTTGGAGGCCATGCGCGCCGCGGGGGCGTTGGTGGCCGCCACCCTGGCTGCCGTCACCGAGTTGGCGAAGCCCGGTGTCAGCACCGGCGAGCTCGATGCTCTGGCCGAGCACACGATCCGGGAGGCCGGCGCGGTGCCGTCGTTCCTGGGCTACCACGGCTTCCCGGCGTCGATCTGCGCGTCGGTGAACGAGCAGATCGTGCACGGCATCCCGTCGTCCGCGCGGGTTCTCGCCGACGGCGACCTCGTGTCCGTCGACTGCGGCGCGATCCTGGAGGGCTGGCACGGGGACGCGGCCGTGACGATCCCGGTCGGCGCCGTCGCCGCTTCGGACCTCGCACTGTCGGCGGCCTGTCGGGCGGCACTGGACGCGGGCATCGCCGCAGTGGTGCCGGGGGCCCGGTTGTCCGACGTGTCGCACGCGGTGCAGGTGGCCTGCGAGACCGCGGGTGTCCGCGACGGCACCACCTACGGCATCGTCGCCGAGTACGGCGGGCACGGCATCGGCACGTCGATGCACATGGATCCTTTCCTCCCCAACTACGGCGAGCCCGGGCACGGGCCGCGGCTGCGGGCCGGCATGGCGCTGGCGGTGGAACCGATGCTCACCGCGGGCGACCCGGAGACCCTCGAACTGGCCGACGGCTGGACCGTCGTCACTGCCGACGGGGCCCGCGCCGTGCACTGGGAACACACGGTGGCGATCACCGACAACGGCCCACAGGTGTTGACACTCCCGGCGTGAGCCGGCCGCGGTGACCGTGCCGTGTCGCTCAACGTTCTCCTCCGGAGAATGCGGCGCGGTACCGGCCGCCCGATCCCACCTCCCTGCGCAGTGCCGATGTGGGGCCACCCGTGACCCATCCGGGCCTGCGGATGCGGTCGGACACGCGAGTGGTCCTCGACCCGTCCACGGTGGCGGCGCTCGCGCAACGGCCTCGTGGGCGGTCGCGGCAGCGGCCGGTGTTCGGGGTGGGCGTCGCGTTGCGGCGGCCGCCGTCCTGTTCCTCGTCGTCGACCCGGCGTCGGACCCTTCACCTCCGCGGCGACCCCTTCGGCGGCCGCGCCGGTGGCCGTGCCCCGACCTTGCCCGTGTCCGACCCGGCCGTCGGGCGCCGCACTGCACTAGGTTTCGGCTCATGAGTGCAGAACCCGCAGGGGTGCGGCCGACGACGGTCGGGGTGCCCCGCGAGACCGGCGCCGGCGAGCGGCGTGTGGCGTTGGTACCGAAGGTGGTCGAGAAGCTCCGGACCCGGGGCGTCGAGGTCGTCGTCGAGACCGGCGCCGGGCTGGGCGCGCTGATCCCCGACGAGCTCTACACCGCGGCGGGCGCCACGATCGGCGATCCGTGGCAGGCCGATGCGGTGGTCAAGGTCGCGCCGCCCACGCCCGAGGAGATCGGGCGGCTCCGCCGCGGCGCCACGCTGATCGGCTTCCTCGCCCCGCGTACCTCCCCGGAGACGGAGGACGCCCTGCGCGCCGCGGGGGTGGTCGCGTTCGCGATGGAGTCGATCCCGCGCATCTCCCGCGCCCAGTCGATGGACGCGCTGTCGTCGCAGGGAAACGTGGCGGGCTACAAGGCGGTGCTGCTCGCGGCCGAGCGTTCCACCCGGTTCTTCCCGATGCTCACCACCGCGGCCGGCACGGTGAAGCCGGCGCAGGCGCTGATCCTCGGCGTCGGCGTGGCCGGGCTGCAGGCGCTCGCCACGGCCAAGCGACTCGGCGCCCGCACCACCGGCTACGACGTGCGTCCCGAGGTGGCCGACCAGGTCCGCTCGTTGGGCGCCCAGTGGCTCGAACTCGGCATCGAAGCCGTCGGCGAGGGCGGCTATGCCCGCGAGCTCACCGAGGACGAGCGCGCCGAGCAGCAGAAGCGCCTGGAGGAGGCGATCACGGGCTTCGACATCGTCATCACGACGGCCAACGTGCCCGGTCGCACGGCCCCGACGCTCGTGACGGCCAAGGCCGTGGAGGGCATGCGGGCCGGCAGCGTCGTCGTCGACATGGCCGGGGAGAGCGGCGGCAACTGCGAGCTCACCGAGCCCGGCGAGATCGTCGTCAAACACGGCGTGACGATCGCGTCCCCGCTCAACCTGCCTGCGACGATGCCGGAGCACGCCTCGGAGCTGTACTCCCGCAACGTCTCGGCGTTGCTGGAGCTGATGCTCGACCCCGATGGCGCGCTCGCACCGGATTTCGACGACGACGTGTTGGCCAAGTCCTGCGTGACGCGGCAGCCGGCCCCGACTGCAGAGAAGGCGACGTGATGGAGTCCGGAAGTCTGCTCGCGAACATCGCGATCCTGGTGCTGGCCGGTTTCGTCGGCTTCGCCGTGATCTCGAAGGTTCCCAACACGCTGCACACGCCGCTGATGTCGGGTACCAACGCCATTCACGGGATCGTTCTGCTCGGTGGGCTGATCGTCCTGGGGCGGCTGCAGAATCCCTCGATCGTCGACCAGATCGTCCTCGTCATCGCGATCACGTTCGGTATGATCAACGTGATCGGTGGGTTCCTGGTGACGGACCGGATGCTGGGAATGTTCAAGGATCGGAAGAACAGGTGATAGCCGTTCTGGTCCCGATCCTCTACGTCATCGCGTTCGGACTGTTCATCTACGGCCTGATGGGGCTGACCGGCCCGAAGACCGCCGTGCGGGGCAACAAGATCGCGGCCGTCGGCATGACGGTCGCCGTGCTCGCGACCCTGCTGCAGGTGCAGTTCAACTGGGTGCTGATCGTCGTCGGGCTGGCGGTCGGCGCCGCCCTGGGCGTGCCGTCGGCCCGACAGGTCAAGATGACCCAGATCCCGCAGATGGTGGCGCTGTTCAACGGCGTCGGCGGTGGGGCCGTGGCGCTCATCGCGTGGTCGGAGTTCCGGACGTCCGGTGGCTTCGCCGACGAGGCGACCTACGTGATCGTCGCGTCGATGTTCGGCGCGATCATCGGGTCGGTGTCGTTCTGGGGCTCACTGATCGCATTCGGCAAACTGCAGGAGATCCTGCCCAGCCGGCCGATCGGGCTCGGCCGCGCGCAGCAGGTGGTCAACCTGCTGCTGCTGGCCGCCGCGATCGTCTGTGCCGTGTTCGCCGGGCTGGGCGGGGCGCCGGAGATCTGGGTGGTCGGGCTGCTCGTGCTCGCCGCCGTGCTCGGTGTGCTGGTGGTGCTGCCGATCGGCGGCGCCGACATGCCGGTGGTCATCTCCCTGCTCAACGCGCTGACGGGCCTGTCGGCCGCAGCGGCCGGGATCGCGCTGGACAACACCGCGATGATCGTCGCCGGCATGATCGTCGGGGCGTCGGGATCGATCCTGACCAACCAGATGGCCGTGGCCATGAACCGCACGATCCCGGCGATCGTGGCGGGCGGGTTCGGCGGCACCACCACGATCCCGGGCGCCGATGACGGCGTCGACCGGACGGTGACCTCCACCAGCGCCGCCGACGCCGCGATCCAGATGGCGTACGCGTCGCAGGTGATCGTGGTGCCCGGATACGGCATGGCCGTGGCGCAGGCCCAGCACGCCGTCAAGGACCTGGCGAAGTTGTTGGAGTCCAAGGGGGTGGAGGTCAAGTACGCCATCCACCCTGTCGCAGGCCGGATGCCGGGGCACATGAACGTCCTGCTCGCCGAGGCCGACGTCTCCTACGACGCGCTCAAGGAGATGGACGACATCAACGACGAGTTCGCACGCACCGATGTCACGTTGGTGATCGGCGCCAACGACGTGACCAACCCGGCGGCGCGCACCGACTCGTCCAGCCCGATCTTCGGGATGCCGATCCTGAACGTCGACCAGAGCCATTCGGTGATCGTGCTCAAGCGGTCGATGAGCAGCGGGTTTGCCGGTATCGACAATCCGTTGTTCTACGCGGACAACACCTCGATGCTCTTCGGGGACGCGAAGAAGTCGGTGACCGCCGTGACGGAGGAGCTCAAGGCGCTGTGACGCTGTGCGTGCATTCCGCCATCATCCGGTGGCCGGTTCCGTGGTGACGAGAGTTGTGGGCGGGGCGAAGCCGCAGGTCGTGACGGTGCCGGCGGTGTCGACCAGCACGCCGGCGTAGGCGTCGCGCCCGCGGAGCACATCGAGTGCGGCGGACCCGGCGACGAAGGCGGCGGTGGCCCAGATGTCGGCCTACATCAGCGACGGCCCCGTCACCGACACCGAACGCAGTCCCGTGGGTGGGCCGCCGGTGCGGGGGTCGACCAGGTGCTCGCCCCGCGCGGCCGTCCCCCGAGGTCGCGACGCCGCCGGAGCGCAGCGGCACGACCGCGAGGATCCGCGACCGGTCGGCAGGATCCTCGATCCCGACGCGCCATGGCTTGCCGTCATCGCCCTGTGCCGCGCCGTTGCCCTGTGCCGTTATGTCGCCCCCGGCGTTGACCAGCACGGAGTGTCGCGCGGGCAGGTCCAGTGCCCGCGTGGCGCGCTCGACGGCCCAGCCCTTCACCAGCCCGGTCGGGACGATCGGGATGGTGCCGGCCAGCAGGAAGGTCAGCGTGATGCCGATCGCCTCGCCCACCGGGTCGGGCACCGCCATCGACACCGGCATCAGGCCGAGGGGGACGAAGAAGTCGAGGCCAAGGACGCGGCCGAGCAGGTGGGGCGGCACCCGACGCTGCGGGAGCGTGCCCCAGATGGCCAGCGCGGCGGAGTCGGTGACGCCGAAGACCAGCGCGGCGACGACCATCAGCCACAGCTGGTCGGTACAGCCCAGCACGACCAGCGGCAGCGCCCCCGCGCCCCAGGCGTCGAGGACGAGGGCGAAGCCACCCGGCCCGGAGCCGGTCAGCTCCCGGACGGCGAACGGCAGCAGTACCTCCAGCGGGCCGACGACAAGGAAAACGGTGAGCACCGCGGAGGTCAGGGTGGCCAAGAGCCAGCCGCAGGCGTATCAGTCGGATTTCGGTCGGCGTCCACCCCCGACACGAGGACCGGCGGCACCGTCGTACACTGGTGCTTCGGCGCGTCATGTCGCCGGTTCCGTTGTGCCCTGCACCTGATCGTGTAACAGCACCCCGCGGTCCCGGTGCCGTGGTGCGCCCCCGCACGAACAGTCACAGTACGCACATCTGTCACGGAACGCGGAGGACATGGCCAAGAAGGACGGGGCGATAGAGGTCGAGGGACGGGTCGTCGAACCCCTGCCGAACGCGATGTTCCGCGTGGAGCTGGAGAACGGTCACCGGGTCCTCGCCCACATCAGCGGCAAGATGCGGCAGCACTACATCCGGATCCTCCCCGAGGACCGGGTCGTGGTGGAGCTGTCACCGTACGACCTCACCCGCGGCCGCATCGTCTACCGCTACAAGTGACCGAACAGGCCGACAACAGAGAGCGACGGACGTGAAGGTCCAGCCGAGCGTCAAGAAGATCTGCGACAAGTGCAAGGTGATCCGCCGTCACGGGCGGGTCATGGTGATCTGCGAGAACCTGCGCCACAAGCAGCGCCAGGGCTGATCAGCGCTCGGTCGTAGGGCTACACCGCAGAACCCGACGTACCTACCGCGCCACACGGGCGCAACCGCCCCCGGAACCAGGCCGGGGCCCGGAGTTTCCACCCGTCCGGGACGGTCGTCGGTCAGACCTGGCTCGTCATCGACAGGAGAACACCGCCGTATGGCACGTCTTGCCGGCGTCGACCTCCCCCGCGACAAGCGGATGGAGATCGCGCTCACCTACATCTTCGGGGTCGGGCGCACGCGCTCGAAGGAGATCCTCGCCGCCACCGGCATCGACCGCGACCTGCGCTCGAAGGATCTGACCGACTCCGACCTCACCGCTCTGCGCGAGTACATCGAGGGCAACCTCCGCGTCGAGGGCGACCTGCGCCGCGAGGTGCAGGCCGACATCCGCCGCAAGATCGAGATCGGTTGCTACCAGGGGATCCGGCACCGTCGGGGCCTGCCGGTGCGTGGCCAGCGCACCAAGACCAACGCCCGCGGCCGCAAGGGACCCAAGAAGACCGTTGCGGGCAAGAAGAAGGCAGGTAAGAAGTGACGACCTCGGCAGGACCTCAGGGACGGACGGTCGTCGCTGCGCCCATGAAGGCAGGTAGGGAATAATGCCGACCCGTACCCGCTCCCAGGCCGGACCGAAGAAGGTCCGTCGCAAGGAGAAGAAGAACGTCGCGCACGGGCACGCGCACATCAAGAGCACCTTCAACAACACCATCGTGTCGATCACTGACCCGACCGGTGCCGTAATCGCGTGGGCGTCCGCCGGCCACGTCGGTTTCAAGGGCTCGCGCAAGTCCACACCGTTCGCCGCCCAGATGGCCGCCGAGAGCTGCGCCCGTAAGGCCGCCGAGCACGGCATGAAGAAGGTCGACGTGTTCGTCAAGGGTCCCGGCTCCGGCCGTGAGACCGCGATCCGTTCGCTGCAGGCCGCCGGCCTGGAGGTCGGCACCATCTCCGACGTCACCCCCCAGCCGCACAACGGCTGCCGGCCGCCCAAGCGGCGCCGGGTCTAGGGAAAGGCAGTAACAGAACATGGCTCGTTACACCGGACCCATGACCCGCAAGTCCCGCCGGCTCAAGGTCGACCTGGTCGGCGGCGACCAGGCGTTCGAGCGCCGCCCGTATCCGCCCGGCCAGCACGGCCGGATCCGGATCAAGGAAACCGAGTACCTCCTGCAGATGCAGGAGAAGCAGAAGGCCCGATTCGCGTACGGCGTGCTGGAGAAGCAGTTCCGCCGCTACTACGAGGAGGCCAACCGCCGCGAGGGCAAGACCGGCGACAACCTGCTGCAGATTCTCGAGGCGCGCCTGGACAACGTCGTGTACCGCGCGGGCCTGGCCCGCACCCGGCGCATGGCTCGGCAGCTGGTGAACCACGGACACTTCCTGGTCAACGGCCACAAGGTCGACATCGCCAGCTACCGGGTCGCCCGCTACGACATCATCGACGTCAAGCCGAAGTCAGTGAACACGGACCCGTTCGTCATCGCCAAGGAACTCCTGGGCGATCGACCGGTGCCCGCATGGCTGCAGGTCGTTCCCTCGACCATGCGCATCCTGGTCCACCAGTTGCCCGAGCGTGCGCAGATCGACACGCAGGTCACCGAGCAGCTGATCGTCGAGCTCTACTCCAAGTAGCTCTCGACACCTCCGGCCCCCGCAGGGAGGGGGCCGGAGGACGTCCGGCCCGCAGGGGCCGGCCATCGGCACTGCCACGGCATCAAATAACGGTTGCCGTGGAGCCTGAAGGAGGCCCCGTCCCATGCTGATCTCTCAGCGCCCCACCCTGACCGAGGACTCGGTCGTCGACACCCGCTCGCGCTTCGTCATCGAGCCGCTGGAGCCGGGCTTCGGCTACACGCTGGGCAACTCGCTGCGGCGCACGCTGCTGTCGTCGATCCCCGGTTCGGCCGTCACCAGCATCCGCATCGACGGCGTCCTGCACGAGTTCACCACCGTGCCGGGGGTGAAGGAGGACGTCACCGACATCATCCTGAACCTCAAGGAGCTGGTCGTGTCCTCCGAGGAGGACGAGCCGGTGACGATGTACCTGCGCAAGCAGGGCCCCGGACCGGTCACCGCCGGCGACATCGTGCCTCCGGCCGGCGTCACCGTGCACAACCCGGACCTGCACATCGCCACGCTCAACGACAAGGGCCGCCTCGAGGTGGAGCTCGTCGTCGAGCGGGGTCGTGGGTATGTCCCCGCCACCGCGAACAAGGCCACCGGCGCCGAGATCGGCCGCATCCCGGTCGACTCGATCTACTCGCCGGTACTGAAGGTGACCTACAAGGTCGAGGCCACCCGCGTCGAGCAGCGCACCGACTTCGACAAGCTCGTGCTCGACGTCGAGACCAAGCCGTCGATCGCCCCCCGGGACGCGCTGGCCTCGGCCGGTAAGACCCTCGTCGAGCTGTTCGGGCTGGCCCGCGAGCTCAACGTCGACGCCGAGGGCATCGAGATCGGCCCGTCGCCGCAGGAGGCCGACACCATCGCGGCCTTCGCGATGCCGATCGAGGAGCTCGACCTCACGGTCCGCTCCTACAACTGCCTCAAGCGTGAGGGCATCCACACCGTGGGTGAGCTGGTGGGTCGCAGTGAGGCCGACCTGCTCGACATCCGCAACTTCGGTGCGAAGTCGATCGACGAGGTCAAGATGAAGCTCGTCGGCCTCGGTCTCGCGCTCAAGGACAGCCCGCCTGGATTCGACCCGACGGCCGCGGCCGCCGAGTACGGTTCCGACGGGTTCGACCCCGACCAGCCGTTCGGCGACGACGGCCAGGACTACGCAGAAACGGAGCAGCTGTAGCCATGCCTCAGCCCACGAAGGGGCCCCGCCTGGGCGGTTCGCCCGCGCACCAGCGGCTGATCCTGGCCAACCTCGCGACGCAGCTGTTCCAGCACCGCAAGATCACCACGACGGAGGCCAAGGCCCGCCGGCTGCGGCCCTACGCCGAGAAGCTGATCACGAAGGCCAAGCGCGGGGACCTGCACAACATCCGCGAGATCGCCAAGGTCATCCGGGACAAGGACGTCATCCACGCCCTCGTCCACGACATCGGCCCGTTCTTCTCCGACCGCGACGGCGGCTACACGCGCATCACGAAAACGATGCCGCGCAAGGGCGACAACGCGCCGATGGCGGTCATCGAGCTGGTCGCGCAGAAGACCGTCACCGACGAGGCCGACCGGGCGCGCCGGGTCCGGTCCTCGCAGACCGCCGCCCCGGCAGCTGCGGTTGGTTCGTCGAAGGCGGAGACGGCGACCGACGCGGCCGACGCGGCCGAGGACGCGGCCGACAAGGCGCTCGATGCGGCCGCGGCGGCCGACGAGGTCGCTCCCGGCAGTGACGCCGCCGAGCGCGCGGCCGATGCGGCGGAGGCGGCCGACGAGGCCGCGGATGCCACCACCGAAGCCGCTGGGCTCTCCGACGACGCGCCGTACGGCGAGGGCAGCCACGCCCCGCTGGCCGACGCGTCGCAGGCTCCCGACGGCTTCCCGGTCAAGGGGAACGCCGACTCGATGCTGTACCACGTCCCGGAGTCGCGGTTCTACGCGAACACCGTGGCCGAGGTGTGGTTCGCCGACGCCGCGACCGCCGAGGCCGCTGGATTCGCACTGCCGGCCTCCCAGCAGGAATCCGACTCCTGATCGACCCGCACTACCCCGACGAGCCCGCCGCCCACCCGGACGGCGGGCTCGGCAGCGTTGCGGGGCCCCGACTCGCACGCACGCAGACCCCGACTCGCGGGCACCGACACCCCGACTCGCGGAGGTTCCGACTGGATCTGGGTTACGACGGCACCGGGTTCTCCGGCTGGGCCGTGCAACCGGGCCTGCGGACGGTGGGCGGGGTTCTGGTGGAGGCGATGTCGACGGTGTTGCGGGAGCCCTTGGCCCTGACCGTCGCCGGGCGCACCGACGCCGGGGTGCACGCCGCCGGGCAGGTCTGCCACACCGACCTCCCCGCCGCGATCGACGGCGTCTGGCTGGTCCGACGCCTCTCGCGGCTGCTGCCGTCCGACGTCCGGGTCCGGTCCGTGCGGCCCGTGCCCGACGCGTTCGACGCCCGGTTCTCCGCCCTGCGCCGCCATTACCGCTACCGCATCGCGACCGCGCCCTACGGGCCGGAACCGTTGCGGGCCCGCGACACCTTGTCGTGGCCGCACGTCCTCGACCTCGACGCCGTCGACGCGGCGTCGCGGCAGCTGCTGGGCGAGCACGACTTCGCCGCGTTCTGCCGGCGCCGCGACGGTGCCACCACCGTCCGGGCCCTGGAGGAGCTGCGTTGGAGCATCGACGCCGACGGGGTGGTCACGGCCGCGCTGGCGGCCGACGCGTTCTGCCACTCCATGGTGCGCAGTCTGGTCGGGGCGCTGCTGGACGTCGGACGCGGCCGTCAGTCCCCGGACTGGCCCGCGTCGCTGCTCGGGCGTACCGCCCGCGCGGGGGACGTGTCCGTCGCGCCCGCGCGCGGCCTCACGCTGCTGGCCGTCGACTATCCGGCCGATGCCGACCTGGCGACCCGCGCAGGCCTGACCCGCCGGGTGCGGACCCTGGGCTGACCGCAGCTGGTGAGCGGACAGCCGGGTGGGATCACCGTCATCCGCGCACAGTGTTGTGAGGGCGGGCGTCGTGGGTGAGGTGCTGCTCCGGATTGGTTCGGCAGCTCGGCAGTTCGGCATCGGTGCGGTGGTGGTCGGCGAGGCGCCGACTTTCCACGGCGGGCACGACTGGCTCGCCGAGCACGGCGTCACCGTCACGGTGCTCGACGACGACCGCTGCGTCGCGCTGATGACGGCGTTCTTCGCCGCCCGTCCGGAGCTGTGGCACGAGGACATCGGGGAGGCCCCGTGATACCCACGACGCGCTCGTCACCCCGCTGGTGCCGCCGATCGGGCGCGTCGCCGACCGGCCCCGGTCGTCTCGGCACCGTTGCCGCGCGAGCGGCTCGACGCCGTCCCGGTCGACCGACCCTCCCCGGAGACCCACGGCTCCCCGAAAGACCGACGGCTTTCGCGAAACGCCCACGGGACGGGGGTCGCCGTGGATAGCGTCTTATCGTGTCCAGAGGCAGCGGGAGCGCGTTGAGGGCGCCGGTCAGCCGCGACCAGGCCGACGCCTACCGTTTCGGCCTTCGCCGGTTGGAGGCCGCCCTGGTCCGCGGCGACGCCGTGCCGCTGCACGAGCAGATCCGCTCGCAGCGCCGAGCCGCGCTCGCCGGCGTGGTGCTCGGCCTGCTCGGGCTGTGCGGCGTCGCCGTCTACGCGCTGATCGTGCCGAGCCCGGACTGGCGCAGCCAGGCCGTCGTGATCGGGGCGTCGTCGGGATCGATGTACGTCGTCGCGCACGAGCCGGACCGGCTGGTGCCCGTGGCCAACCTCGCCGCGGGGCGGCTCGTGCTGGCCGCCCTGCACCGCGGCGGGGCGACGGAAGCCGATCCGGCCACCGCCGTTCCCGTTGCCGTCCCCGACCCCACGCTCGACGATGCGCCGCGCACGCCTACCGCCGCGGTGGCCGGAGCGGTCGCCGTCCGGTCCGACGCGGTCGTCGCGTCCCGGTGGGCGATCTGCGACAAGGTCTCGGACAACGGCACCCTGCTCGCCACCACCGTCATCGGGGGCACGGCGCCGCTGCCGCCCGCCGCGGCGGGGGAGGGCACGCTGCTGGGCACATCGGACGGCTCGACCTGGCTCGTCACCGCCGGGCACCGGCACCGGGTCGACACCGGCGACGGGCGGCTGCTCGCCGAGCTCGGGCTCACCCGGCCCGTGCCCCGCGACGCCGCCGACGTGCTGGTCTCCGCGCTACCCGAGGGTGCGCCGCTGGCCACCCCGGCCGTGCCCGGACGCGGCAGCCCGTCCCCGGCGGGCCTGCCGGGCAGCATCGGTGACGTGCTCGCCACCCGTCCCGCGGCCGGTGACCCCCAGTACGTCGTCGTACTCGGCACCGGCCTGCAGACGGTGCCCCGCATGGTCGGCGGGCTGCTCGCGGTGGCGTCGACGTCCCGCAAGGTGGGCACCCTCGATCCGGCGCTGCTCGGGTCCGCCACCTTCGTCGAGGACCTGCAGGTCGACGGCTGGCCCACCGGCGCCGTCCACGTACTCGAACCGGCCGCCACACCGGTCGTCTGCTGGACGTGGAGCGTCGACGGGCCCGCCGCCGGTGAGGTGTGGACGGGCAGCGCCCTTCCCCTGCCGGCGGGCGGCGCACCCGTCGTCCTCGCCCAGGCCGACGGGGCAGGGCCGCGGGTCGACGCCGTCGTCGTCGGGGCGGGAGGGGTCGTGCGGGCCACCGGTCCCGGTCGAGGGCCCGGCGCCGGACCGCTGTGGATGCTCTCGGCCACGGGCGTCGGCTACGGCGTGGCCGACGTCGCCACCGCCCAGGCGCTGGGCATCACGGCGGCCGAGCCCGCTCCCGAGGTGGCCCTGCGTCTCCTGCCGACCGGCGCCCCCCTCGACCTCGCGGCCGCCGGCCGCGTCGTCGACGTCCTGCCGCAGAGCTGACCGCCGGGCGCCCGCATCCCACGAGCACCGCCGGATGATCGCCGTCCGCCGGGCCTCCACCCGTGGGTGCTGAGCACCGCAGACGCTGATGATGGTGGGAAGTCGGGGTCGGCCGGTCGTTGACCGGCCGCGTTGACCCGGCTGCGCCGCCGCAGTGGCGCGAGGTCCTCAGCCGGACCGTGAGGCCCGGCGACGGGGGGTGCGGCGCAGGACCAGGGCCGCGGCGGCGCACGCCACCAGGGCGGCGGCGGCAGCGAGCAGGTCGAGCGGCCACGGGGCCGGGGCGGGAGGCCGGGCGGGTGTGGTGCCGGCCAGGTCGACGGAGGGGGCGGCACCGGACGCTGCGGCCGGCCGGAGCACGCCGGGTAGAGCGGTCAGGGCCGCCACCGGATCGACGACGCCGTGCCCGATCGTGTCGCCCCCGCCGGGCCGACGGGCGGTGGCGAGGATGCGGTCGACGACCTGTGCGGCGCGCAGCTGCGGGAACCGTTCCCGCACGAGCGCGGCCAGGCCCGCGACCCAGGGGGCGGCGAAGCTGGTGCCGTCGATCCCCGAACCGGTGGTGCCGCCGCCGACGGCGAGCGAGCGCAGGCCGGTGCCGGGAGCGGCCACGTCGACCCACGGCCCGGGAACGGTGAACGGGGCGGGTGCGTCGAGGGGATCCACAGCGCCGACAGTGAGGATCGTGTCGCCGTACCAGCCCGGCAGTGACACCTGTGCCGCCGGCTCCGTCGCCGGGTCGACGCAGCCACCGACGCCGACGTTGCCGGCCGCCGCGACGACGACCACGTCGGAATCGGTGGCGAAGCGCAGCGCTGCGTGCAGGGCCTCGCCCGCGCTCGCAGCCTGATCGGGTGGCAGGCAAACCGCCTCGGAGATGTTGACGACCGTTGCGCCCTCGCGGACGGCCAGCACGACCGCCTCGGCGAGGGTCTGTGTGTCGCCCGCCGGACGGACGGAGCCATCGGTATCCGCAACCTCGTAGGACGGGCTGGACTGGCGGATCGCCAACAGCCGGGCGCCGGGCGCGATCCCGACGGCGCCACCCTCGTTCCTCGAGGCCTCTCCGACACCGACCCGGGCGGCGGGGGCGGGACCGGTGCCGGCCGGGTCCGGGTCCGAGGCGGCGAGGATGCCGGCGACTTCGGTGCCGTGGCCGTCGCAGTCGTCGAGGCCGTCGGCGCCGGTGAGGTAGTCACCGCCGCCGCGGAGCCGGTCGCCGAACCGCTCGTGCGGGAACACGCCGGTGTCGATGACGGCGACGAGCTGGCCGCGTCCGGTGGCGAGGCGGTGCACCGCGTCGAGCTGCAGACGTTCGTCGCCCGCCGCGCGGTCGGTCGCCGGTGAGGGGTCGGCTGGCACCGGGTCGCACCGCACGGGGACGCGCAGTCCCGCCGCCCGGCCGGGCCGCACCCCGGCCGGGGGATCGCTGCGCACCGGAGGCGGCCCGGGTGGCCCGATCTCCGCCGCCGGCCGTAGGCCGATGTGGACTGCCGGCCGCGGGCCGCTCTCCGCCGGCCGTGCGCTCGTCTCCGTCACCGGCCGCGGGCCGATCTCGTTTGCCGGCCCGGACAGGAACGCGGGGCTGGCGGCGTGAGCCGGCCCCGCCACGGCGGTGAGCAGCGCGCCGACCAGCACGACGGCGGCGGCCGGGCCCGTCGCCCCGGTCACAGCCCGTTCCCGGCCCCGGTCACAGGCCGCGCACGATCCGGTAGAGGTCCATCGCCCAGATCGCGAGCGGCACGGCTGCGGCCACCAGCACGCCCTCCAGCAGGTCGACGGCCCGGCGCGACACCGGCGATCCGATCGGGCGGGTGCGGCCGAGCATCGCCACCCCGACCGCCGCGGCCAGCATCAGCCCGACCCCGACGAGCAGCCCGGCGGCCCGCCCGGCCTGCACCGCCAGCAGTACGGCGAGCCCGACACCCGCGGCGATCCCCGCGATGCCGACGGTGCGGGCCGGCCAGCGGTCGGCGAACGTCCGGGCGCGCAGGCCCAGAACCACGACCGCGACGCCCGCGAACGCCGGCCCCGCCCAGCCGCCCGCCCCGGCGGCCATCAGCGCACCGGCGGCGGCGAGCACGCCGGCCCCGCCGGCCAGGCCGCCCAGGTAGCCGCGAGCGAGATCGGCCCGCTCGGCCAGCTCCTCGGGCGGCAGCAGGTCGGGTCCGTCGTCGGCCTCGACGAGCTCCTCGCCGTCGGCGGGCACGATCGGCCGGGGCAGGCCGGCGAGCCGCAGCGCCAGCCGGGGCAGCGACGGCCCGACGGCCAGCGCCAGCGCGGCGATCGCGGCGGCGGTGGCGGGCGGGGTGGTACCGAAGCGCAGCACCGCGAGTGCGCCCAACCCGACCGGCACCGCCGTGGTGACGATCCCGACGAGCGCGGGCGACACGACCCGCAGGGCGATCTGGGCAGCCGCGCCCGCTGTCGCAGCGGCCGCGGCGGCGAGCATCACGTGCGTTGCGGTGGAGGCGCCGGGGACGGCGACCCAGCCGGCCGCGGTCGCGAGGGGGACCGCGGCCAGTGCCGCTGCGGCGGCTGCGAGCCGGTGCGGGTCGTCGGGCTCGATCACCGGCAGCCGGAGGAGCTGCGCCGCCCACCCGATGGCGACGAGCGATCCCGTCGCCGCGATCAGCACCGCCGCGGCCCCGCCCGTTCCCACGATGACGACGAACCCGGCCATGACAGCCACCGACAGCACCGCGGCCGCACCGAACCGCCGGTCACCCGCCCGGGCCGCGCCTGCCGTGGCGGCGAGTGCGTCGACGGGGTCGTCGAACACGGGGGGAGCGGGCGGCGGTGACTCCGGGGCGAGGCGCAGCAGGTCGCCGTCGAGGACCCCGAGCTGGCCCAGCGTCGCACCCGGCGGTAGCGGCCCGCCCGCCGCGCCCGAGAGCCGCCAGGGCTCCGGCGCCAGACCGAACAGCGGCTCCCCGACGAGCTCCAGCACCATCGGCACGAGCTCGGCCACCGGCACGTCGGCGGGCAGGGCCACGTCCACGCGGGACCGCGGCGCCAGCAGCGTCACCCTGCTGTAGGTGGCGTCCACGGTCGGGCGCACATCGGCCTCCACGAGTTCGGTCAAACGGCCACGGGGAGTGCCGTCGGGTTCCTAGCATCACAGCGCGCCCCGCACCGCGAGGCGTTTTCGGAGAACTCGTGGTTCGACTCGCGGCAGGAGCATCGATGGGGACGGTCGGAGTGGTGCGGCCGCCGCGGGCGGCGCCCCGGATGCCCGAGGGCGAGCTGCTGCTGGAGTCGCCTCCGGAACCGGAGCGGATCGTGCCGCCCGGGATGCTCGG
Source organism: Pseudonocardia sp. (assembly GCA_043716935.1). Classification (GTDB taxonomy): domain Bacteria; phylum Actinomycetota; class Actinomycetes; order Mycobacteriales; family Pseudonocardiaceae; genus Pseudonocardia. The sequence goes on along the minus strand of JAYSXW010000409.1, from coordinate 9,887 downwards.
TCGCCTGCTGCCCGTCGTCATGATCGTCGGGTCGATCGGGTTCATCGCCGTGATGGGGGTGAGCAGCCCGACGTCGTGGCTGTTCGGAGGCATGTTCCTGGTCTCGACGATCGGTATGATGGCCACCGGCACGGGAGGGCGCGGCAACCGCAGCGCCGGGCTGGACGAGGACCGCCGCGACTACCTGCGGTACCTCAGCGTGTTGCGCCGCCGTGTGCAGGGGATCGCGGCCGAGCAACGGTCGGTGCTGGAACAGGTGCATCCCGACCCGGCCGCCTGGCCCGCGGTCCTCGCCGCCGGCCGGCTCTGGGAGCGCCGCGCCGCCGATCCGGACTTCGGGCAGCTGCGCATCGGACGCGGCGTCCAGCGCCTCGCCACCCGGCTCGTGGCACCCCAGACCGGACCCGTCGAGGGGATGGAGCCGGTCACGGCGTTGGCGCTGCGCCGGTTCCTGCTCGGCCACGCCGTCCTCCCGGACCTGCCGGTCGCCCTGTCGCTGCGGGCGAGTTCGACGGTCTGGGTCGAGTCGCCCGACGACGACCTGTCGAGGGCCCGCGCGCTCGCCCGTGCCCTCGTTGTGCAGTACACCCTGCTGCACAGCCCCGCCGACGCCCTGCTCGCGATCGTCGCCCCACCGTCGCTGGCGCCCGAGTGGGAGTGGGTGAAGTGGCTGCCGCACGTGGCGCACCCGCGCCGGCGCGACGCGGTCGGACCACTGCGGATGATCACCGCCGATCCCGACGACGTGCGGCGCTGGTGGGTCGCCGAGCTCGCCGGACGGCCGCCCGGGCCCGGCGCGGGGGAGCCGCACCTGCTGGTCGTCGTCGACGAGGTGGCCGAGGGGCCGGGCCCGTGGGCGAGCGTCGCGGGGGTCACCGTGCTGCGCGTCGGGGCTCCGCCGGGGCGCCGGCCCGGCCCGTCGGTGCTGCGGCTGCTGGTGGGCGTCGACGAGCTGCACCGCAGCACCGGCGCGGCGCAGACCCCCGCCCCGATCGGCCGTCCCGACGCCCTGGGCGTGCCGGAGGCCACGGCGCTCGCGAGACGGCTGGCCCGCTATCGCCCCGCCGGGTCCGATCCGGTCGGGGGCGCCGGGCCGCGCGTGGGGGCGAGCCTGCCGGATCTGCTCCGCCTCGATCCCGGGCCGGCCGGCATCGCCGCACTGCGGGCCCGGTTCGAGCTCGTGGAGACCGACCGGCTGCGCGTGCCGTTGGGCATCGACGAGCACGGCGGCTCCGTCACACTCGATCTCAAGGAGTCGGCTCAGGGTGGGAGCGGGCCGCACGGGCTGTGCGTCGGCGCCACCGGGTCGGGCAAGAGTGAGCTGCTGCGCACGCTCGTGCTGGGGCTCGCCGCGGCGCATTCGCCGGCCGAGCTCAATTTCGTGCTCGTCGACTTCAAGGGCGGTGCCACCTTCCTCGGCCTGGCCGCGCTGCCGCACGTCTCGGCCGTGATCACCAACCTGGCCGACGAGCTGACGCTGGTGGACCGCATGGCGGACGCCCTGGCCGGTGAGATCACCCGCCGCCAGGAGCTGCTGCGGGCCGCGGGCAACCTCACCGGCGTCGTCGAGTACGCCGCCGCCCGCCGCGCGGGGGCCGACCTGCCGCCGTTGCCGGCGCTGTTCGTGGTGGTCGACGAGTTCTCCGAGCTGCTCGCCCAACGACCGGAGCTGATCGAGCTGCTGGTCACCATCGGACGGCTCGGCCGGTCGCTGGGCCTGCATCTGCTGCTCGCGTCGCAGCGGTTGGAGGAGGGTCGCCTGCGCGGGCTGGAATCGCACCTGTCCTACCGGATCGCGCTGCGCACGTTCTCGGCATCGGAGTCGCGCGCGGTGCTCGGCGTCCCCGACGCTTACCAGCTGCCCTCGGCGCCCGGCTCGGCGTTCCTCGCGACGGGCACCGACGAGCTGGTGCGGTTCCGGGCGGCGTACGTGTCGGGCCCCGGCGTCCCGGTGCCCGGGCCCCGTCCCCCCGCCGCCCGGCCGCAGGTGCTGCCGTTCCGCGCCGGGCCGGTGCCGGCTGAGCCCACGCCGGAGTCCGAGGTCGCCGACCCGGACGGTCGCGATGACGACGTGCCGACCGTCATGGAGACGATGATCGCCGCGATGGCGGGGATGGGTCCCCCGGCCCACCGGGTCTGGCTGCCGCCACTGGACATCCCCCCGCCGCTCGACGAGCTGCTCGGACCGGTGGGCCCGGTTCCGGACCGTGGCCTCGCCCCCGCCTCGCGGACCATGCTGCGCGTGCCCGTCGGGCTGATCGACCGGCCCTACCAGCAGCGCCGTGATCTGCTCGTGCTCGACCTGGCCGGTGCGTCGGGGAACGTGGCCGTCGTGGGCGGGCCGCGGTCGGGCAAGTCGAGCACCGTCGCCAGCACGGTGCTCGCCCTCGCCCTCACCCACACGCCCGACGAGCTGGGCGTCCACCTCCTCGATTTCGGTGGCGGGGCGCTCTCGGCACTGGCCGGGCTGCCCCATGTCGGCACCGTCGCCGACCGGCAGCAGGGGGATCTCGTCCGGCGGACCATGGCCGAGTTCTCCGCTGCACTCGCCCATCGGGAGCGGCTGTTCCGCGACCACGGCCTCGCCTCGGTGGAGCAGTGGCGGGCCCGGCGGGCATCCGGGGCGTTCGCGGAGGAGCCGGCCACCGACCTGCTGCTCGTCATCGACGGGTACCTGACGTTGCGCGGCGAGTTCGAGGACCTGGAGGAGCGGCTGATTCCGCTCGCCGCGCGCGGGCTGTCCTACGGCCTGCACCTCATGGTCACCGGGACGCGCTGGAGCGAGCTGCGCAGCGCGCTCAAGGACCTGCTCGGCGGCCGGGTGGAGCTGCGGCTGGGGGAGCCGGCGGAGTCGGAGGTCGACCGCCGCCGCGCCGCGGACGTGCCCATCCGGCCCGGCCACGGCCTCTCGCCCGACGGGGCCCCGATGGTCTTCGCCTCGCCGTGGCTGAGTGCGAGGGCCACCGACCTGTCGGCGTTGGTCGCCGCCGTCGCCGCGGAGTGGGCGGGCCCCGGCACGCCCGCGGTGGCCCTGCTGCCCGAGCGCATCGAACTGGCCGACGTGCCGGCGGGCGAGGGCATCGTGCTGGGCGTCGACGAGGAACGGCTCGCCCGCGTGACGATCGACCTCGCCGCCGAGGGGCACCTGCTCTGCTTCGCCGACGCCGAGAGCGGCAAGACGAACCTGCTCCGACTGCTCGCGCACGGCATCGTGGCCGCGCACGATCCGGAACAGGCGCGGATCGTGGTGATCGACCACCGGCGCACCCTGCTCGACGTGGTGCCCGCGTCGCACCTGATCCACTACTCCAGCACCGCCGCGGTTACGGCGGTCGCGGCGAAGGAGGTGGCCGACTCGCTGCGCCGGCGGCTGCCCGGCCCCGACGTCACCCCGCGCCAGCTGCGGGATCGCAGCTGGTGGAGCGCGCCGGAGGTCTACGTCCTGGTGGACGACTACGACCTCGTCGCGCCCGGCGGCGGCGCCCCGCATCCGCTGCTGCCGCTGGTGGAGTTCCTGCCCCAAGCCAAGGACGTCGGGCTGCACCTGATCATCGCCCGGCGCTCCGGCGGAGCCGGCCGGGCCCTGTTCGACCCCGTGATCGGACGTCTGCGCGAGCTGGCCACACCCGGCCTGGTGATGAACGGCAGCCCCGACGAGGGGGCGCTCGTGGGGTCGGTCAAGCCGGCGTCGCTGCCGCCGGGGCGGGCGCTGCTGGTCGATCGGCGCCGCGGCGCCCGGCGGATCCAACTGGCCTGGCTGCCGCCCGACGAGGGAGCGTGACCGGGCTCCGACGGGTCGCGGTCCAGGTCGGGACGTCCGTCGTCCGGGTGGCGGCGCTCGACGACGACGGCCCCCCGACGCTGGTGGCGGAGCTGCCCGCCCCGGCCCCGACGCTGCCGGCCCTGCTCGGCGATCTCGTGGGGCCGGTGCCCGAGCTGGTGCTCGTGCATCCGGCGGCGTGGCCGTCGACGCAGGTGGCGGCGCTGGCCAGGTCGGCGGCCGGCCTGGCCGGCCGGATCCGTACGGTACCGGCGCCGGTGGCGGTCGGGGCCGGGCCTCGCACCGTCCTCGACGTCGGTCACTCCGGCGCGGAGGCCACCCGGGTGGGCGGTGACGGCCGGATCCTCGTGGTCCGCACGGCGCCCGCTGGCGGTGCGGCGTTGGATGCCGCGCTGGCCGAGGTGCTCGGCGGGCCGTCGGAAGGTGGTGTCCGGGAGGAGCTGTCGCTGCACCCCGGCACGGCGCCCGGCCTCGGGCGGTGCCGTGCCGCGTTCGAGGCCGTGCTCGGCGGGGCCGTCGACGCCCTCCGCGAGGTGGCCGGCCCCGGGCCGGTGCTCCTCGTCGGCGGGGTGGCCCGGATGCCGCTGCTCGCGGAGCTGGTCGACGCGGCGGGCATCCACGGTGCGGTCGTGGTCGCGCGCCCCGATGCCGCCGCCGTCCTGGGGGCGCTGGCCGTACTGCCGGCCGTTACCGGCCCGCCCGGACCCTCGACCACGACGTCACGGTTGCCGCCGCTCCCGCCGCGCCGCAGCGAGCTGCTGCGGGTGGTGGCGCGCAGCGGTGCCCTGGTCGCGTCGGCCGTCGCCCTCGTCGGACTCGGTTGGTTGCTGCCGATCCCGGCCACCGCCACCGCCGCGCCCCCTCCCGCCGGCGGGGCTCCGCCCGTCGGGCCCGGGGTGCTCGTGCAGTACGGCTACCGGCTTGACGTCCCGGCCGGCTGGGAGCACACCGGCGGGCTGCCGGAGCGTCGGCGCAGCCTGCTGACGCCCGTCGGAGCGCCGCAGGGCAGCGACCTCATCGCCGTGGAACGGTCGCCGCTGGGCTATGACGCCGGCGCGGAGCCCGAGCGAGCCGCCGGTGAGCTGCGGGCCACCTTCGACGACGCCGTGGCGGCCGGGTCGGTGCTGTCGGACTACGACCCGACGGCGCGGGTCGGCGGCCGGGCGGTCACCGTCTACACCCAGCGGGACGGTGCGACGGTCGTCGACTGGGCGGTGGTGCTCGACGGCGACGCCCAGTTGAGCGTCGGCTGTCAGCACACCCCGGCCGGCGCGGCGGCGGTGCGGGGGGCGTGCGCGCTGGTCGTGGTGTCGGTCCGGCGCGGTTGACAAGGAATGTGTTCACACCTGCACACGACGAACGGCAAAACGCCACGGGCCGCCGGGTTGCGCTGCGATGGTGCCCGAGGAAGTCCCGACACGACAACGAGGGGTGGAGCCACCATGGCTGCCGGATTCGGTACGACGACCGAGGAGATGGGGAGGGCGTCCCGCCATGTGCTGGACGTCAACCAGGCGGTGCAGAGCGAACTGGCCTCGCTGCGGTCCAAGCTCGCGCCCCTGCAGGGGGCGTGGGTCGGCGTCGCCGCCTCCAACTTCACCACGCTGATGACGAAGTGGGACGCAGACGCCAAGACGATCAACGACTCGCTGCTCACCATCGGCGACGCCATCCAGGGGTCGCGCACGATCTACCAGCAGCAGGAGGACGCGCAGGCGAGCAGTCTGTCCTCCATCACCGCGGCACTGGGTTGAGGAGGCCGACATGTCCGAGATCAAGGTGACCTTCGGCGCCCTCGAGTCTGCTCGTGCCGATGTCGGCGCCACCTCGCAGTACATCGCCGCGCAGCTGGACGACCTCACGCGCTACCTGGGGCCGATGGTCGCCACGTGGGACGGCGAGGCGGCCACGCTCTACGGTGAGACCCAGCGTCGGTGGAACACCGCTGCGGAGGATCTGAAGAACGTGCTGATGCAGGTCGGGGTCGCGCTGGGCGGCGCCCACGACGCCTACCGCCAGGCCGAGACGTCCAACGCCGGTCGCTGGGGCGGCTGAGGCGTTTCGCCCCGTCGGTTCGAGGGGGTCGCGCAGACTCTGCTCGAACCGGCGGGTATCCTCGACCCCTGACGTGCGGTGGTCTCGTCTCCACGATTCGCACGGCCCTTCACTGGGTCCGTGCCCCACCACACCCGCGAACCGAAGGCAGCTCATCAGCCGAGACGATGTGTCCGGCGACGAGCACACGACAGCGAGGTAGGTCCGTGTCCACGTACAGCCCCAAGCCCGGCGACATCACCCGCGCCTGGCACGTGATCGATGCGACGGACGTGGTGCTCGGCCGGCTCGCCACCCATGCCGCCACCCTGCTGCGCGGCAAGCACAAGCCGACCTACGCGCCCCACATGGACACGGGTGACTTCGTGGTGATCATCAATGCCGAGAAGATCTCCGTTTCGGGTAACAAGCGCACCGACAAGTTCGTGTACCGCCACAGCGGCTACCCGGGCGGTCTCCGCAAGCGCTCGGTCGGCGAGATGATCGACAAGCATCCCGACCGGCTCGTCGAGAAGGCGATCCAGGGCATGCTCCCGAAGAACAAGCTCGGACGGGCGATGAGCAAGAAGCTCAAGGTCTACGCCGGGCCGAACCACCCCCACGCCGCGCAGCAGCCGGCCGCGTTCGAGATCATCCAGGTCGCGCAGTGAGCACCGACAGCTCATCGGCCGCCGCAGACAACGAAGAGGTTCAGCCCGTGACCACGCCCGAGCCCGGGACCGCAGACGCCGGGACCGCAGAAGCCGACAGCGCAGTTGCCGAGACCCCGGCTACCGAGACCCCGGCTACCGAGACCCCAGCTACTGGGACCGCGGCCGCCGGGATCGGGGACGTCGCGGAGGCGTCCGATGTCGACGCGCTCGACGAGACGGTGGCGGACGAGACGGTGGCCGACGGTGACGAGCTGATCGACGCCGTCGACGTCCACGACGCCGGCGGCGACGACGACATCGCCGCCGCCGACATCTCCGCGGTGGACGGCCCGACCGTCTTCTCCGACCGGCCGATCCAGACCGTCGGTCGTCGCAAGGAAGCCGTCGTCCGCGTCCGGCTCATGTCCGGCACCGGATCGTTCACGCTCAACGGTAAGTCGCTCGAGACCTACTTCCCCAACAAGCTCCACCAGCAGCTGATCCGTGAACCGCTGGTGTTGCTGGAGAAGACCGAGCGCTTCGACATCTTCGCCAATCTGCACGGTGGCGGCATCTCAGGTCAGGCCGGCGCGCTGCGCCTGGCGATCGCGCGGGCGCTGATCGAGGTCGACCCGGACGACCGTCCGCCGCTCAAGAAGGCCGGCTTCCTCACGCGTGACCCGCGCGTCATCGAGCGCAAGAAGTACGGCCTCAAGAAGGCCCGTAAGGCGCCCCAGTACAGCAAGCGCTGATCTCCTCGGGGGAGAGGCGTCTGTTCGGCACCGACGGTGTCCGCGGCCTGGCCAACGGAGAACTCCTCACACCGGAGCTGGCCGTGGCCGTGGCCGCGTCCGCCGCGCGGGTGCTGGCGGAGTGCGACCGCTCCCACCGGCCCGTCGCGGTGGTGGGTCGCGACCCACGGGCCAGCGGCGAGATGCTCGAGGCTGCGGTCGTCGCGGGCCTGACGTGCGCCGGGGCCGACGCCCTGCGGGTCGGGGTGTTGCCCACGCCGGCCGTCGCCTTCCTGGTCGCCGCGCTGGATGCCGATCTCGGCGTGATGATCTCCGCGTCGCACAACCCGATGCCCGACAACGGCATCAAGCTGTTCGCGGCGGGCGGCCACAAGCTGCCCGACGCGATGGAGGACGCGGTGGAAGCCGGTGTCGATGCCGGTCACGCTCGCCCGACCGGCGCCGGGATCGGCCGGGTGCGGGATCTGTACGGCGCCGCGGCGCGGTACGTCGACCACCTCCTCACCGCCACGCCCGCGCCATTGACCGGCCTGCGTGTCGTCGTCGACTGTGCCCACGGGGCGGCGTCCACCGTGGCGCCGGAGGCCTACCGGCGAGCCGGTGCCGACGTGGTCGCCCTGCACGCCGAGCCCGACGGGCTCAACATCAACGACGGTGTCGGTTCCACCCACCTCGGTCCGCTGCAGGCCGCGGTGCGCGAGCACGCAGCCGACCTGGGCATCGCGCACGACGGTGACGCCGACCGGTGCCTCGCCGTCGACGCGTCGGGCGCAGTCGTCGACGGTGACCGGATCATGGCCGTGCTGGCGCTCGCGATGCTCGAGGCGGGCGAGCTCGCCGCCGACACCCTGGTCACGACCGTCATGAGCAACCTCGGGCTGCACCTGGCGATGGGTCGGGCCGGCGTCGCCGTGCGTACCACCCAGGTCGGTGACCGGTACGTGCTGGAGCAGCTGCGCTCCGGTGGGTTCACGCTCGGTGGGGAGCAGTCGGGCCACGTCGTCCTTCCGCGGTACTCCACCACCGGGGACGGCCTGCTCACAGCCCTACGGATGATGGCCCGGATGGCCACCACGGGCTCGTCGCTGGCCGAGCTGGCTTCGGTGATGACCGCGCTGCCACAGGTGCTGCAGAACGTCGGAGTCGTCGACAAGGTCGCGGTGGCGGACTCCGTCGCCGTCCGCGAGGCCGTCGAGGCCGCGCAGGTGGAACTGGGGGACACCGGACGGGTGCTGCTGCGACCGTCGGGCACCGAGCAGCTGGTGCGGGTCATGGTCGAGGCCCCGACGGTTGAGCAGGCCGAGGCCACGGCCACGCGGCTCGCACAGGTCGTGGTGTCCGTCCGCTGAGTTCGCCCGTTCCCCCACGGAACGGGGCGTGGTGCGGCATCATCGGCGCCATGGCGTCCGAGCTGCACCTGCATCCCGACCGTCTCCGGGCGCATGCCGCTGCGGCCGCAGAGCTGTCGGAGGAGCTGCGTGCGCTGTTGCCCGGGCCCGACCTGGCCGCGGCGGCCGCCGTGCGGGCGGGGGTGGAGCGCGCGGTCCGCGAGCTCGCCGAGCTGAGCGCGGCGATGGCCGGCGCCGCCGCCGGCGTCGAGGACGCCGACCGAGAGGCCGCCACGGCCCTGCGGGACACGGCCCTGCGAGATGCGGCCCTGCGGGACGTCCGGTGAACGACGACGACCCGGCCCACTGGTGCGTCGTCGCCGCCGCCGTGCTCGACACCGCCGCGTACCGCGTCGGACGGCTCGCCGGGCACCTGGCGCAGGACTGGTCCGACGATCTCGGCCGCGCCTGGACGGAGCGGGCCACCCGGTTGCGTCGCGACCTCGGTCACGACGCGGTGGCCGCCGCGGAGCTGGGCGCGGACCTGGCCTACCGCTCCGACGCCCCGCTCCTCCCGGCGTTGCCGTCGCTGTCCCGTCGCACGGGCATGCGTCTGGCCGACACGACGGCGGGCCGGGTCGACGACGACCACGGCGTACGCATCGCCGAACTCCCCGCCGACGGGAACTGATCGGCCAACTCACCGTATCGACGTGGCCCGCCGCGTCCGAAGGGTGGACTCACCGGGTCGGACCGGTCGCGTCGAAACGGCGGACTCGTCGGGTCGGAACGGGAGGACTCGTCGGGTCGGCACGGCGGACTCGTCGGGTCGAGACGGCCGACTACTGCGTTGACCACATAGGTCCACCGGGTTGGCGACACGCCGCGCGATGTCCGCCCCGTGAACGGCAGTTGCTCCCAGTCTTGATCTCGACATCGGACGAGATCACGAGGTGGAGCGCAGGTGGCGGAGCCAGCGAGGGCACGACGATTATCCGATCATGAGGGCCAGACCCTGACCCAGATCGTGCGGCGTGGGCGTGGCAGTTCGATCCGGGTCCGCCGCGCGACCATGATCATGGAACCGGCGCCGGGGACTCCGGTGCGGGCGATCGCCCGGCTCGTCGCCGCCGTCGCCGTCGCCGCCGAGGACACCGTCCGCGACGTGATCCACGCGTTCAACGAGCGGGGGCTCGCGGCGCTGGACCCCCAGTGGGCTGGACCCCCAGTGGGCTGGACCTCCAGTGGGCTGGCCCCCCAGTGGGCGGGAGGCCGTCCCCGCCGGATCGGTGATGACGACGTCGCGTTCGTCGTCACGACGGCCACCACCCGCCCGACC
>JAYSXW010000408.1:0-3338 GCA_043716935.1 Pseudonocardia sp. | reverse complement strand
TCCGCGGCCAGGACGGCGTGCGGGTCCGCGTCCCGCACCGGCAGCTCGATCCGGGGGACGGGCAGGACCACCGGCGCGGGCATCCCGGAGCCGTCGATCGCGTACCTCGTGCGCAGGACGGCGTGGCGGCCGAGCAGACCGGCCACGGCGGCGTCCAGGTCGGCGGCGTCGAGCGGGTCGGGCAGTCGCACGACGACAGACGTGTTGTCGACGCAGCTGTGCGGCACCGACATCTGGTGCAGCCACAGCCGCCACTGGGCGGCCGAGAGCCGCGGACCGCTCCCCTCGGGCAGCGGCACGGGCACCGGCTCCGGCTCGGCCTCGGCGTCCAGCAGCGCGGCGAGGCCTGCGACGGTGCGGGTCTCGAACAGCGCGTTGATCGGGACCTCGGTGCCCAGCTCCTCGTTGAGGCGCAGCACGATCTGCACGGCGCGCAGCGAGTCGCCGCCGAGGGTGAAGAAGTCCTCGTGCGGGTCGATCCCGGGCCGTTCGAGCACCTCGGCCACCACGGCGGCGATCCGCTGCCCGGTGCCGGTCGCCGGGGCAGTGCCCGGGGTTGCCGGCTGCCGGGCGGCGCGGGCCTGCGCGGCCGGGTCCGGCAGGGCGGCGCGGTCCAGCTTGCCGTTCGGGGTGCGCGGGAACTCCTCCAGCACGACGAACTGCGCCGGGATCATGTACGTCGGTGCGCAACGGGACAGGTGCAGCTGCAGCGACCGCGTGTCGGGCACCTCGGCCGCCGCGACCGGGCGCACCCAGCCGACGAGCCGGGTGGCCCCCGCGGTGTCGCCGAGGGCCCCGACCACGGCCTCGGCCACGCCCGGGTGGGTGGTCAGCAGGTGCTCGACCTCGCCGGGCTCGATCCGGAACCCGCGGATCTTGATCTGGTCGTCGGTGCGGCCGAGTATCTCGATCCGCCCATCGGGCCCGCGGCGTGCGAGGTCGCCGCTGCGGTAGAGGCGTGCTCCCGGCGCCCCGGCGAACGGGTCGGCGACGAACCGCCCGGCCGTCAGGGACGGGCGGCGCAGGTAGCCGGCCGCCAGCCCGGCACCGCCGATCCAGAGCTCGCCCACCGTGCAAGCGGGCACCGGGCGGAGGTCGTCGTCGAGCAGGTGCAGCGACGTGGCGCGGACCGGCGCGAACCGGTCGGCGGCTCCGCGGGCGTACCGCGTGACCGACGACCAGACCGTGGTCTCGGTCGGCCCGTACAGGTCCCACAGCACGACGCGGTCCCCGCCTCCGTCCCCGTCGCCGTCCAGCAGCCGCTCGGCCAGCTCGGCGGGCAGCCGCTCGCCGCCGCACAGCACCGTGAACCCGGGCGGGGGCAACCAGCCCGCCTCGAGCAGCAGCCGCCACGTCACCGGGGTCGCCTGCATGGCGCGCGCGTCGACGCGCGCCAGCAGCGCCGCGAGCCGGCGCGGGTCGCCCGCCTCGCCCGGCGCGGCCACGACGACCCGGCCACCGGTGGTCAACGGCAGGAACAGCTCCAGGCCGGCGATATCGAACGACACCGTCGTGACGGCGGGCAGCACGACATCGGCGGGCAGCCCGGGCTCCTTTCGCATCGAGGTGACGAAGTTGGCGAACGCCCGGTGGGTGACCATGACGCCCTTGGGGCGCCCGGTCGAGCCGGACGTGTAGATGACGTAGGCGGGCAGGTCGGGGTCGAGCCGCCCGCCGCTCCCCGCGTCCGGCCGGGCGGTCACGGAGTCCAGGTGCAGGCGCGTGGTCACGCCGAGACCGCGGGAGCCCGCCGCGTCGGCGGTGACGAGGACGCGGGCCCGCGAGTCGTCGACGATGTGGTCGAGCCGCTCGTCGGGGTGGTCGGGGTCCAGCGGCACGTAGGCGGCGCCGGAGAGCTGCACGCCCAGCAGCGCCACCACCAGTCCGATGCCCCGCGGCACCGCCACCGCCACGAGGTCACCGGGCCCGACCCGCAGCCTGCGCAGGCGTTCGGCCACCCCGGCGGCCTCCGCGAGCAGCCGGCCGTAGGTCAGCTCGGCGCCGTCGGAGGCCACCGCCACCACGTCCGGCGTGCGCTCTGCCTGCGCCCGGATCTCGTCGGGCACCGTGGTGGGGTGGGGCCGGGCGACCGGCGTGGTCACGGGGCTCCCCGGGGACGGGTGGCTGCCGAGCACGGACGCTCCTTCGCGGCGCGGGAGTCGGAGCCCCAGTCAAGGGGAACCGCCCGTGGCCGGGCCTGTCCCCCGTTCACCGGACACGGCCCCTCCCACCGACCGGGGGCCGGGGGCCGGGGTCAGGAGGCGGGCCCGGCCAGCACGTCGAGGTCGCGCTCGGCGAAGAGCCGGTGCTCCCACTCCTCGGTGAGGACCGTCTCCAGGCACAGCCGCACGGGGTAGCGGTCCGTCCGCGGCCAGCCCGGGGCGTCGACCGGTTCGGTGTGCCCGTCCAGGTCCGCGTCGGTGAGGCGGCCGAACACCTCGCGGACAGTGGCCATCCGATCCCGGCGCAGCGCCAGCACCGTGTCCAGGGAGGGGCGGGCGGTGCGGTCGCGGGGGATGCCAGGGGTGTCGCGCATCTCGTCCCAGGGCAGGTCGAGCGGGTCCCACGGGGCCGGGTCGCCGAGCATCGCCCGCCGGACCCAGGAGTCGGTGGCAAACACCAGGTGGCGCAACGTCTCGACGAACGACCACTCGCCCCCGACGGAGCGGTGCAGCAGCTCCGGGTCCAGCCCGGCCGCCCGGTCGACCGTCCCGGCCCATCGCCGCTCGACCAGGTCCCAGGCCCGTCGGAAGCCGCCGGCGTCGGTGGGGCGCAGCAGCACCCGCTCCGGGTCGCGGCGGTCGAGCTCGGCCCGGACGTACGCCGCCACGTCCACGCCGTTGACCGTCAGGCCCTCGATCTCGCCGTGGACCTCGACGTCCTTGAGGTACGCCCCGCGCAGCACCACCCCGTCCAGCTCGACGCCGCGGAATCGGACGCCGGTCAGGCCGGTGCCGCGGAACTCGGCGTCCCGCAGCCGGACGTGCCGGAACGTGCGGGCGGCCGGGCCGGGCCGGGGGGCCGGGTCGACTGCACCGACGGGGTCCGCCATGGGGGCGACCGTAACAGCGCCGTCGCCGCGAGCCGGCTGGGCGAGCCGGCGGGCCGTCGCCCGTTCACGGGACGTCCGGGGCCGGTCGCGCCGTACCTACGCTCGTCGGGCAGCAGAGCCGGAGACCGGAAGGTGGCCGATGCGCTGGTCACCGGCATCAGCCCTACCTCGACGTCCCGTTCACCTTCTTCGGCCACTGCTGGTCGGCGTTGGCTTGTGTACGAGGTGGCTCGTGCGATCGAGCGCAGGGGTCTGCCCGCGCCCGCGCGGCTGTTCGTGTCGTCGC
>JAYSXW010000407.1:0-3347 GCA_043716935.1 Pseudonocardia sp. | reverse complement strand
AGGTCCTGGAATACGTCCCCGACGTGCCTGCCGCGTGGGACGAGCTGCGCCGGGTGCTGCGACCCGCCGGTCGCGCTCTCGTGCTCGACACCGACTGGGACTCCGTCGTGTGGCACGTCGCCGATCGCGAACGGCACCGCCGCGTCATGGACGCATGGGAGGAGCATCTCGCGCATCCGCGACTGCCCCGCACCCTGGCCGGGATCGCCCGCCGCGCCGGGTTCACCGTGACCGGTCAGCAGGTGATCACGTTGTTCAACACCGAGCGGGACGATGACACCTACAGCGCCAACATGACGCGCATGATCGCCCGCTTCGTCGAGGGACGCCATGGCCTCACCGCCGTCGACGCCCAGGCGTGGCAGGACGATCTGCGGGCGCGCGCGGCCGACGGCGACTACTTCTTCAGCGTCAATCGGTACTGCGTCCTGGCCACCGCGCCGGGCTGAGCGCCCGACGTCAGCCCGCGCCCGCCGCCTGCAGGCTCGCGCACTCGCCCCCGGCCGGCAACGGCGCGGTCGAGAGGCCTTCGAGCACCAGGCCGGCCACCGCCGGGTCGGTGGGCAGCTGCGAGTGGCTGATCCGGGCGCCCGGGCAGGTGTCCTGAATCTGCAGGTTCACCGCACCGGCGAGCCGGGCGCTGTCGGGCGGGGTGACGGTCTGGTCGTCGGCCGTCCAGATCGAGAGCCACGGCAGCGCCCGGCCGACCTCTGCGCGTCCGAGCTCGGCGAGCAGCGCGCTGCCCGGCGCGAGCTGCCGGCACGCGACCGGGCATGCGTCGGGCGCGGAGGTGACGCCCAGCGCGGCGAGGGTGGTGCCGGCCAGCGGGGCTCCCAGCGTGACGACCCGCCGCGCCCTCGCGGGCCCGTCGTCGCGCGCCACCCACAGCCCCGCCACGACCCCGCCCGCCGAGTAGCCGACGACGTCCACCGAGGGTGCGCCGGCGGCGAGGGCGTCGTCGACAGCGTCATCGAGGACGTCGACCTGGGCGGACAGGTCGCCCGTGCCGTCGCCGACCAGTGCGAGGACCCGGGCGTCGCGGCCGGTGGCCTCGATCCGGCCCTCCAGCGCCGCGAGACTGGCGACGTTGCCGCCGTAGCCCGGCACGAGCAGGACCGGACCGGGCGCGTCCTGCGCCGGACGGGCGTCGGGGTCGACCGACGGACCCCGGGACGCGACGATCTGCACCCCGACGACGAGGACGACCACCGCGACCAGCGCCGCGACGGCGGCCAGCAGGAGCTTGCGGCGGGGGCTCACGCGGCAACCCGACTCGCGCGCAACGGGACCCCGACTCGCGCGCACCGTCGCCCCGACTCGCGGGACGGCCTGGGGCGCGTCGCGCGGAACGCGGGCAACGGTAGGGCCGCCGCCGGGCCGGCCGGCCCGCGGAACGCGGTCGGGGGTCTCACGCGGGTACTCCCGCGAGCAGGGCGTGGACGACGCCGTCGGCCAGCAGGCGGCCGCGGGGGGTGAGGACGGCGCGGGTGGCGTCGAGGGTGAGCAGGCCGTCGTCGGCGGCGCGTTCCGCGGCCGCACGGCCGGGTTCGTCGAGGAGTTCCCACGGCAGCCCGGACGCCAGCCGCAGCCCCAGCATCACGCGTTCGGTGTGGCGTTCGGCGTCGGTCAACACCTCCCGGCCGGCCTCGGGCGACTCTCCCGCCCCCAGCCGGGCGGCGTACCGGGCCGGGTGCCTGACGTTCCACCAGCGCGTGCCGGCGAGGTGGGAATGGGCGCCGGGGCCGACGCCCCACCAGTCGCCACCTCGCCAGTAGCCGAGGTTGTGCCGGCAGGCGGCATCCTCGGACGCCGCCCAGTTGGAGACCTCGTACCAGCCCAGGCCCGCGGCCGAGAGCCGGTCGTCGATCAGCTGGTAGCGGGTCGCGGCCACGTCGTCGTCGGGGGCGGCGATCTCGCCGCGGGCCACCCGCCGGGCCAGCGCCGTGCCGTCCTCCACGATCAGGGCGTAGGCCGAGACGTGGTCGACGCCCGCCTCCAGCACGGCGTCGAGGGAGCCGCGCAGGTCGTCGTCGGTCTCGCCGGGGGTGGCGTAGATCAGATCCAGGTTGACGTGCGCGAACCCGGCGGCGCGGGCCTCGTGCGCGGCGGCAACGGCGCGGCCCGGGGTGTGACGACGCTCCAGCACCCGCAGCACGTGCGGCGCGGCCGACTGCATGCCCAGCGAGACGCGCGTGAACCCGGCGGCACGCACGCCGTCGAAGAACTCCGGTGACGTCGACTCCGGGTTGGACTCCGTGGTGACCTCGGCGCCCGCGGCGAGCCCGAACTCGGCCCGGACGGCGTCGAGCACCTGGCCCAACCGCGCCGCCCCGAGCAGCGACGGCGTGCCGCCCCCCACGAACACGGTGTCGACGGGCCGGGGCCCCACGGTCACCGCGGCCAGCGCCAGCTCGCGCCGGACGGCCTCGATCCAGCCGTCGGGGGAGGCGCCGGAGGCGGTGCCGACCCGATCCTCCGCCAACTCGGCGGCGGTGTAGGTGTTGAAGTCGCAGTAGCCGCAGCGGGCCGCGCAGAACGGCACGTGGACATAGATTCCCCACGGGGAGTCGGTAGAGGGCGGCACGGGATCCCAGTGTGCCATCGCGCTTGCCCGGCCGGGACGGGCACGACCGGCCCGGAGCCCGCCGCGCACGCAGGCGGACCGGCCGCGACGTCGTCGGGGCCGGTCCGGTCACTCATCGAACGGGTCGTGGTTCATCCGAGCTGGCCACGGACGGCTCCGTCCGGGTGGCTGATGGTGTGGTAGTTGACGTAGAAGTTCTCCGGGTGGGCGGCGATCTCGGCGACGAGGGCGGGATCGGCCTTGACCCGGCCCCGGGTCTGACCCTGGTCGGCGACCGCGGTGAGGTCGATGACGACGGGGCCGTTCTGGCCCGCCACGCCGCGGTGGATGTGGAACTTGATGGGCCCGAACTCGTCCTCGCGCTCGAACAGCAGGGTGGGGACGAGCTTGCGGAACGTCACCGATCCGGTGCGGGGGTTGAGCGCGAACCTGACCGAGACGCTTCCGCGCGGTGAAGCGACGACACCGACCTCCTGGGCGCCCGTCAGCAGCGGCGTGAACCTCGCCGTGCGGGTGGCCGCCGGTGTCGTGTGGACGGAGGTGGCGGAGGGGATGGCGGTGGCGGACGTGGAAACGGGAACGTGCGCGTCCGAAGGGTGTGCGAGGGCGGGCGATGCGCCGAGGCCGAGCAGGACCGTGGCGGTGGCGGCCAGGACGGTCGGCATGACGATGCGGTGCAGGCGGGACATGAGGACCTCGAATTCAGTGGCGGGGCAACCTGACATCCGCAGACACGGCTCCGCGCCGCCGACAGTTCAGCGCT
>JAYSXW010000406.1:0-10096 GCA_043716935.1 Pseudonocardia sp. | reverse complement strand
AAACACGATCGTGCGAAGGCGGAGAGTGTCGGTGGTCGTTCGGGCGGTCCTTCGGGCGGAGAGCGTGGTGCGGGTATGAGAGTCGTGCGAGCCGATCGGGCCGGGGCAGCGGGTCCGGGGCAGGTGTCCGACGAGCAGGGCGGCGGGCCGACAGTGCTCCGGATCGGACTCGGCGGTGAGCTGCGGCGACGTCGCGAGGCCGCCGGCGTCACCCGGGAAGCCGCGGGAGATGCGATCCGTGCGTCACCGGCGAAGATCAGCCGCCTCGAGCTGGGACGCGTCGGCTTCAAGGAGCGTGACGTCGCCGACCTGCTGACGCTCTACGGGGTGATCGCGGCCCCCGTGCGTGAGGAGTTCCTGAGCCTCGCCCGCCGGGCCAACACCCCCGGGTGGTGGCACCGGTACACCGACCTGCTACCGGGCTGGTTCGAGACCTACGTCGGCCTCGAGCACGCGTCCTCGGTCATCCGGACCTACGAGCTGCAGTTCATACCGGGCCTGCTGCAGACCCGCGACTACGCACGCGCCGTTACCTCGCTCGGTCACGACGACGCCGACGAGGTCGAGCGGCGCGTCGAGCTGCGGATGCGACGCCAGGAACTGCTCACCACGCCCGGTTCCCCCACGCTGTGGGCGGTTATCGACGAGGCGGCCCTCCGGCGGTCGCTGCGCCACGACCAGGGCGACGCCGACCTGATGCGGGCCCAGCTCGACCACCTCATCGCCATCAACGAACTCCCGCACGTCTCGCTGCAGGTGGCCCCGCTGTACTACGGCGGGCACGCGGCGGCGGGCGGCCCGTTCACGATCCTGCGGTTCGCCGAGCCCGACCTGCCCGACATCGTCTATCTGGAGCAGCTCACTACTGCGTTGTACCTCGACAAGCGGGCCGACGTCGAGCACTACGCACTGGTGATGGACCGGCTCGTCGCGCAGATCGAACCGCCCGACGCCACCGCCGGTATCGTCGACCGGATCCGCCGGGAGCTGCACTGAGGCGCAGGCCCGCCTCTCCCCTGGCCCAGCGCCACGGCCTCGACGCCGTCCGCCTCCGCACGCCCGCCGAGTCGTCCTGGGCCACGATGCGCGATCACCTCGTGGAGCGGTTGCCCCGCGTCGACCCGGCCCGCATCGACGCGATGCTGCGGGAACAGCGCATCGTCGACGCCTCCGGCCCGCTCGGACCGGACGCCCCGTACGTGCCGGAGTCGCACCTGTGGTTCCATCGCGACCTGCCCGTCGAGGTGCCGGTACCGTTCCGGGTCGAGGTCCTGCACCGTGACGAGCACCTGCTCGTCGTCGACAAACCGCACTTCCTCGCCACCATCCCGCGCGGGCAGCACGTCGTGGAGACCGCACTGGTCCGCCTGCGTCATGAGCTCGACCTGCCCACTCTGAGCCCCGCGCACCGGCTCGACCGGGTCACGGCGGGCGTGCTGATGTTCGTGATTACCCCGGCCCTGCGCGGGGCGTACCAGGCACTGTTCCGGGACCGGCGGGTCCGCAAAACATACGAGGCGGTCGCGCCCGTCGATCCGGTCCTGCAACTGCCCCACACCGTGCGCAGCCGGATCGTCAAGGAGCGCGGCGTGATCCGCGCCTACACCGAACCCGGCACCCCGAACGCCGAGACGCGCGTGGAGCTGGCGGAGGAACGGGCCGGCCTGGGCCGCTACCGCCTCTCCCCCACCACCGGACGCACCCACCAGCTGCGGCTGCACATGTGCGGCCTGGGCGTCCCGATCCTCGGCGACGGTTTCTACCCTCAGCTGACCGCCACGCCGCTGGAGGACTTCCGGCGGCCGCTGCAGCTGCTGGCGTCCGAGCTGGAGTTCACCGACCCGGTCAGCGGACGGCCATTCCGATTCACCACCCGACGCACGTTGCAAGCCTGGAACGATCTCCCCGGTTGGGCCGAGGGCGGATCCTGACCCCGCTACCTTGCAGTCCCACGGGCACCGACGGCCGGGAGGGGACAGTGCGTGAACAGGGCGGCGTCAGACCTGGCCGGCGACTGATTCACACAGCGTCCCCACCGGGTCGACGCGCGTGGCGGGCACGTCCTGCGGCTGGTCGTACAACAGCTCCTCGACGCCGGTGTGGTGCACCGCGCCGGCATCGGGTTCTGCGCCGGGGCGGCGAGCGCTCATCCGGCCGTCGACCGGTTGGCCGGCCCAGAGGCCGCACCTGCGGCGGATAACCGGCTATCGTCGCTGCAGCTGCGGACGACCGGCCCCTCGGCACTGCCGTGCACACCGAGGTCACCGACACCCCCGATTGAAACGACGCAGGGCGCACGAGCGACTCACCCCCGGGAGGCACACCGGCCGTCGCACGGTCGGGGTAGTAACCTAATCGTTCGGTGAGGTAAGAGGGGAGATCGGCTTTGCGGCTCGGCGACACCGACGGCACGTCCGCCGATGACGTGCGCGCCGCTGGCCCCCTGGCCGAACCGCCCATCGACCTGTGCGCGCTACGCGACGACGACGAGCTCGTCGAGGCCCTCGCCGCCGGTCTGAGTGCCCCGGCCACCCCCGTCGCCCCCGGGCGCGATCCCGACATCGAGGCCGAGCTGGTGGCGATGCTCGCCGCGTGGGTGGCCGAGGTCCGGCCGGAGGGCACCCGGTCCGCGTCGCCGGCCGTGTTCGCCACTGCCACGCTCGCCGCAGGCCACGACGCAGGAGTAGCCGCAACCGGGCATCTGGCAACCGGGGACCGGTCTGGAGACGAGCCGGCCCACCGACCGGTCGCCGACGAGCTGACCGCGCGGCGCGGCGGCCGCCACCGCTCTCCGGCGCCGACGATCGTGCGCCGGCTGGCCGTCGCGGCGGCCTTCGTGGTGGTCGTGTCCTCCGGCGTCACGATCGGGGCCTCCCGCGCCGTTCCCGGGGAACCGCTGTGGGGCATCTCGACGGTCGTGTTCGCCGACCGCGCCCGCTCGGTCGAGGCCGCTGCCGACGTCACCTCCGTGCTCGCCACCGCGCGTACCGCTCTGAGCGAGGGCCGCACCGTCGATGCGGCCCGGGCCATCGCGATCGTCCGTGCCCGGCTCGTCGACGTCCGCGATGCCGAGGGGCACGACCAGCTCGACTCGCAGCAGGCGGAGCTGCTCGGCCACCTCGCCGCCGTCGACCCCGCCGCGGCTTGCCTCGCCATCACGCCGGTGGTACCGAGCTCGAACTCCTCCACCGGCCCGGGCCGAGTCACCATCGAGCCGGGCGCCGGGGACGCCCGCCCGACCGTCGTGGCGGAGGGGGGCCTGTCGGGTACGGGTTCGGTCGGGGCAGCACCGACCTTCTCCCCGGCGTCGGGATCCATCCGCGGCGGTGACGACGGGTCGAACGCCGCCGACCCCCAACCCACCAGTGCCCGCGCGCCCGAGCCCGTGGTGATCCCGACCCCGCCGGTGGCGGTCGGCAGCGGTATCGGCGGCGGCAGCATCGGCGGCAGCGGCTCGCCCGGTGGCACCTCGGGCAGCGCCGGCGCCTCCAGCAGCTCCGGTGGCATCTCGACGAGCACCCCGCCCGGCGCCGGCCCCTCCTTTGACCACAACATCGGCCCCCTGACCGGAGGCGGCTCCATCGGGGCCGGCTCGATCGGGGGCGGCTCCACGACCACGGCCGGACCAACCCCGCAGGTGCCGCCGGACCTCATCCCCTCCATCCCCGTCCTCACACCCGGGCCGACGCCTACACCCGTGCCGACACCCGTCGTCGAACTGCCTGCGGAGGCCACCACCGCCGGCACGACCGACGATTCGTCGCCCACCTCGGCCGGGCCGTCCGTACCCGACGGCTTCCCGTCCGGGCCGGTGGTCGAGGCGGGCGGATCGCTCGACGCTCCCGCGGAGGGACCGGTGTCGTCAGGTCTCGATCTGCTGCTGGGCGGCTGAGAACTACGGCGAGCGGGCTACCGCAGGCGGGCTACCGCGACCAACAGCACCTTCTCGTCGCCGAGGTTGTGCAGCGCCCGCAGCTTCAGGCCGTCGAGGCAGAGCACCGACCCTCGGGCGAACGGGCGACGGGCACCGTGGCGGCACTCCAGCTGCACCTCGCCCGCCTCGACGACGACGAGCGCATCCCGCCACTCGGCGGCGTCGTAGAGCCGGGATCGGCCCGGCTCGATCCGGACCGTCGTGCAGGTGAACCCCGGCCCCGGTGCCTGCCGCAGGAACGACAGCTCCTCCATGAAGGGTTCGACGTGTCGGGGGACGGAAACTCATCGGTCGCCGCGGCATCGTTTTCCGTCATCGGTTGAGGTGCAGCCGCAGCATCGCCGCCGCGGCCCACGCGGGCGGCCGCCCCCGCAGCGAGACCGGCACCATCGTCGCAAAGGCCAGCGGCACCGAGAAGATCGCCGGCTGGCCCAGCAGGGTCGCGGCCAGGCCCGGTGGCAGGGCCGGGAACAGGTCGACGGCCACCGCACCCGCCGACGCGACCAGGCCCGCCATCATCCCGACGACCGCGCCGGGAGCGGTGAGCCGCTCCCACCAGATCCCGAGGGCGAGCAGCGGGCAGAACGTCGACGCCGCCACCGCGAAACCCGAGGTCACGAGCACGCCGACGTCGATGCTGGCCGCCGGCAGCGCCAGCAGCACGATCGTGGCCGAGGCCGCCAGTGGGGTGAATCGCAGCCGGCGGAGCGTCTCGGGCACGAGATCGTGCGACAGCGCCCCCGAGGGCGCCAGGACCAGGCCCCGTGAGGTCGCCAGGAACGCCGCGAAGGCACCGGCGGTCAGCAGCGCGGGGAACAGCGCGCCGACCGGGCCGGAATCCAGCCGAGGACCGTCGCGACCAGCACCGACCATGTGCAGAGCACCGGGTAGCCGCCGTCGGAGGGGTCGAGCAGCGGCCGGGCCTACCCCGGGCCGCCCGGCTGCCCGCCGCTCACCTGCGGCACCGGGGCGCCGGCCCCGAACACCCAGGTGCTGCCGGCCGTCGCGGTGTACTCGCCCGGATCGAGCAGCTCCGGAGCAGCACCGGCCAGCGCGCCGCGGCTGGGTTCGAGGATCGTCAGGTGCGTGTCGAGGCGGAACTGCACCGGGCTGTCGACGGCGAACCGATCGAACTCGGCGGGCGTCAATGCCCTCGGGCGCCGTCAGCGCCCCCGTCCGCCGCATCGGCGCGCCCACCAGCGCGAGCATCGCGACGTAGCCCGCGGCGAACCCGACCGGATACCACAGGGCGCCGATGCCGTCCTTGACCACGAGGCCCGCCACATCCAGGAACAACGACGCCGACAGGTACTCCCCCGACACCGCCGCCGCGTTCACCGTCGGTGAGACCCGCCGCGACGCCACCAGGAAGTCCGACGTCGTGCGCATCGCGGCCACCCCGCGCACCCCGACGAACAGGGTCACGAGCAGCCCCGGGATGATCGGAGCGGTAATCACCGTCCCGCCCGCTCCACAGCCGCACGCTCCGCGCCGGGTCCGGACGCGCGCCAAGCAAGCTCCGCGCCGGGTCCCCGGCCACCCGGACGGCGTCCAGCTCGGCAGCGGCGTCGAGCAGCAGCGGCAGGCCGAACAACAGCCCGAGTGCGCCCAGGGCGGTCCGTAGCTGGCGCCCGTGGAGCCGTCGGGCCCGCTCGGTGTCGGCCGGGCCGAGCTGCGGCGGCTGGGTTGTGACCTGATGCAGGTCCACCTCGTCGCCCGGTCACTGCGGGGCGGCGCTCACCCCGGTGATTCTCGCAGAGACGCCGGTGATCCCCCCACACCTGCTGAGGCCCTGGTCGCCAGGTGCTCGCGGCCGGCCGGGGTGAGGCGGCCGTGCAGGCGCAGACGCGCCATGCCCCCGTCGGGGTGGATGTCGAGGCGTACCGCCGAGACGGGAACCGGGCGCGGGAGCACGAAGCGGTGCCGGGTGTCGGGGTGCAGCGGCGTGCGGGGCAGCAGCTGGGCACCGTCGCCGGCCCGCAGCGTCGCCCAGCCGGGGGCGTTGTGCAGGAACCAGCTGGTGTCCAGCTCCACGACGGTGAGCTGCGCCTGCGCCACGAGCGCGACCTCCACCCAGTCGTGGCCGTCGTCGCGTCGCCGGGCGGTCTCCCAGCCCTCGCCCATCGACCGGGCCGGACCGGGCAGCAGGAGGTTGTTCGGCGAGCCGTAGAACAGGTTGGAGCAGCCGGTGACGCGGCCGCCGTTCTCCAGCGCGGCCAGGTCCACCGTGCCCAGCGCGTCGAGCAGCGCCGGGTCGGGCAGCGCCTCGCCGTGCACCCGCAGCCGCGCCACCCCGCCGTCGGGGAAGATCCGCAACCGGACGTGTGTGACCCGCCGCGACGACGTCACCGGAAACGCGTTCGCGTGGTCGCCACCGATCGCCCTACGTCCCAGCAGCGGCACCCAGGAGTCATCGGGGGGTACGGAATCGGACGACACCGCTCCGTCGACCGATGCCTCGGGCGGGTAGTTGCCGACGAACCAGGACGTGTCCACGACGATCCCGTGCACCACCCCGGGCACGCCGAGCCGAACGATCGCGGTGTCGTGCCCGGCCTCGCGGCGCCGGCGCGTCTCCCATCCGTCGTAGACCTTCCCCTGGTGGCCGAACACCGCGGGGTCGAAGGACGGAGGGCCGGGGGTGATCAGGTTCTGCCGCGCGGCGAAGGCGTCGTCGTTGGCCCACACGACCGCACCCCCGAGATCGCGCCGGGCCAGATCGGGCAGCTGCTCCCAGGCCACCATCAGACGTCCCCCTGATCAGGTCCGCTCAGGAGGCGGCCGCGGCAAGTTTCGCCCACCTGCGCGCCGCGCAGCCAGGTCTGCCGCACCACGCCGTGCAGCGTCGCGCCGGTGTAGGGCGTCAGCGGGTTGCGGTGGTGCAGCGTGCCGACCTCGAACGCGGCATCGGGGGCGAACACGGCCACGTCGGCATCGCATCCGGCGGCGATCCGGCCCTTGCGGACCAGCCCGACCAGCGCCGCCGGCCGCGCGGCCATCCACGTCACCACCTCGGTGAGGGGGCGACGCCGCCGCCGCGCCTCGGTCCAAACGACGGGCAGCCCGATCTGCAGCGACGAGATGCCACCCCACGCGAGGCCGAAGTCCCCCGTCTCCAGGCGCTTGAGATCGGGCGGGCACGGCGAGTGGTCGGTCACGACCATGTCGATGACGCCGTCGGCGAGTCCCTGCCACAGGGCGTCACGGTTGGCGGTGCCGCGGACGGGTGGGCAGCACTTGAAGCGGGTGTCGCCGTCGGGCACCTCCTCGGCGGTCAGGGTCAGGTAGTGCGGGCAGGTCTCGACGGTGACGCGCACGCCGTCGGCCCGCGCGGCGGCGAGCAGCGGCAGCGCCCCGGCCGAGGACAGGTGCACGACGTGCACCCGCGCGCCGGTCTCGCGGGCCCGGCGCAGCAGCAGGGCAATCGCGGAGTGCTCCGCTGCGGCCGGACGTGACGCGACGAAATCGGCGTACCGGCGGCCCGCGGCCGCGGTGACCAGGGCGCCGTCCTCGGCGTGGGCGATGAGCAGTCCGTCGAAGGCGGCGACCTCCGCCAGCGCGTGGCCCGGGTCGGGCAGTGGCGGGAACTCCGGGACGCCGGAGTCGATCAGGAAACACTTGACGCCCAGCACCCCCGCGTCGTGCAGCGCCCGCAGCCCGCCGGCGTTGCCGGGCACCGCACCTCCCCAGAACCCGACGTCCACCGCGCACTGCCCGGCGGCCGCCGCGCGCTTGGTCTCCAGCGCCGGGACGTCGACCGTCGGGGGCAGCGAGTTGAGCGGCATGTCGACGATCGTGGTCACCCCGCCGGCGGCGGCGGCCCGGGTGGCGGTCGCGAATCCCTCCCATGCGGTGCGGCCCGGCTCGTTGACGTGCACGTGCGTGTCCACCAGGCCGGGCAGCAGCACCTCGTCGGGCGCGAGCCGGACCTCGCGGGCGTCGTCCACCACCGCGCCGCGGTCCAGCACCGCCACGATCGTCTCGCCCTCGATCACCACGGCCGCGGGCCGCTCGGCGCCGTCGATGACGGCACGGTCGGCGCGGATCACCGACCGCGTGGTCATTCCTGCCTCCGGTAGGCCCGCCAGCTCGCGAACTCCGAGATGTCGGTCAGCGCCGGCCGGGCGGGGTACTCACGGCGCAGGATCATGGCAAGTGCCCCGGAGCCGTCCGCCAGCTCGATCACCCCCAGCTCCAGGCCGTCCGGCTCGCCGGGCAGCAGCACCTCCCGCAGCTGGTCGTAGGACACGTCGTAGACCTCGCCGTGCACCGCCGCACCGCCCTCTCCCACGTCCTGCAGCGCGGGGTAGCGCCCGCCGACGGCATGGAGGCGGTAGCGCGGAGCGGTGGTGGGTGTGGCGACCAGCGGGGCGTCGCCGACGAGGTGGTGATCGGCGCCCCCGGCCATCGCGGTGCCGTTGAGGAACATCAGAGGCACGCGGCCCTCCTTCGTCGGTCATCCACGCGCGGCCAGGAGGCGACGGTGGACGGCGGCGCACTCCCGGGCCATGGCCTGCTCATCGGCGCCGAGCACCCGGTCGCACTCCACCACCGTGCGACCGTCGACGAGCAGCAGCTCCAGCGGCGGCGGGGAGCCCAGAACCAGCGCGGCCACCGGGTCGGCGATGTCGGCGTGGGCCAGGCCGTCGACGCGCCACAGCGCCAGGTCTGCGAGCTTACCCACCTCGATGGAGCCGATCTCGTCGGCCCGGCCCAGTACCGCCGCGCCGCCGAGCGTGGCCAGCTCCAGCGCGTCGCGCACCGTCAACGCCGTCGGCCCGCCCACCGCGCGGGCGAACAGCAGCGCGTGCCGGGCCTCCTCCACGAGGCTTCCGGCCTCGTTGCTGGCCGCGCCGTCGACACCGAGGCCGACGCGGGCCCCGGCGACGCGCAGGTCGCGGACGCGCGCGATGCCGGCACCCAGCCGCGCGTTCGAAGACGGGCAGTGCGCCACGCCCGTCGCCGTCTCGCCGATTTTCCGCACCGCGGCGTCGTCGAGGTGGATCGCGTGGGCGAACCACACGTCCGGGCCGGCCCAGCCCAGCCCCTCGACGTACTCCAGCGGGGAGCAGCCGAAGCGCTCCCGGCAGAACTGCTCCTCGTCGAGCGTCTCGGCCAGGTGGGTGTGCAGCCGCACGCCCAGCTCGCGGGCCAGCTGCGCGGACTCCCGCATGAGGTCCGCGGTCACGGAGAACGGCGAGCACGGGGCCAGTGCCACCTGCCGCATGGAGCCCGGTGACGGGTCGTGCCAGCGTGCGACGGCGTCGGCGCAGGCGCCCAGGATCGCGTCCCGGTCCTCGACGACGTCGTCGGGCGGCAGCCCGCCGTCGCGCTGCCCGAGGTCCATCGAGCCTCGGGCCGGGTGGAACCGGATCCCGATCCGTTCGGCGGCCGCGATCTCGGCGGCGAACACGTCACCGCCGCCGCGGGGGAAAATATAGTGGTGGTCGCTGCTGGTCGTGCACCCGGTGAGCGCGAGCCGGGCCAGCGCCCCGCTCGCCGCGGTGTGTACGGCGTGCTCGTCGATGCCCGCCCAGACGGGGTAGAGCGTGGTGAGCCACTCGAACAGCGTCGAGTCGACGGCCAGGCCGCGCGTGACCCATTGGTAGAGATGCTGGTGGGTGTTGACGAAGCCCGGGGTGAGCAGGCAGCCGCGCCCGTCGACGACCGGCGCGTCGCCGGTCCGCGGCGCCGCCCCGGCACCCACCGCGGTGATCCGGTTGCCCCCGACGACGACGTGCCCGCCGGCGAACTCCTCGCCGCTCACGGTGACGACGTGGGCGCCCTCGATGATCATCGCGTGATCGTCGCCTCGATGAGGCCGTACGGGCGGTCGGCGGCGTAGAACACCTCGTTCGGGTTCTCCAGGCCGAAGGGCGCCAGATCGACGACGAAGTGGTGCCGGTTGGGGGCCTGCAACGTCATGGCCTCGATCTCCGGGTGGGCCTCCAGCGCGGCGCGGCCCATCTCCCACAGCGTCTGCTGCAGCGCCAGGGAGTGCACCACGGCGAACCGCTCCAGCAGGATGGCGCGGACGTCGACCCAGGTCGGGTCGTACGCCACGGGCCCGTGGCCGTAGGTCCAGGTCGCCACCAGCGACGTGGACATGATCCGGTCGTGGGTCTCGGGCAGCGTGGTGTACCGGTCGGTAAGGAACCCGGC
>JAYSXW010000405.1:0-3350 GCA_043716935.1 Pseudonocardia sp. | reverse complement strand
GCATGATCGCGTACTACCCGGCGCCGCACAGCCAGGGCATCCGCTTCGAGCCGCTCACCGCGGCGAGCATCGGCGGCTTCGTGGCCACCCGGTTCTCCGCGCCGCTCTACACCCGCGACTGGGTGGTCGCCAGCGGCGCCGGGCACCTGATCCTCGGCGACCGCGGCTACGACATCAACTCCTACGACCTCGACGAGGGCAACCTGACGCTCCGGGCGGCCAACCTGCTCGGCTTCGACTCGACCCTGGAGCTCAAGCAGTCGATCGTGCCGGGTTTCCTGACACTCATCGGCACCGGCAAGTTCCTCGCGTCCAGCTCCGGGCCGGTGATCTTCGCCGAGCCGCCGATCCGGGTGGACCCGGACGCGCTGGTCGGCTGGGCGGACTGCCCGTCGCCCTCGCACCACTACGACGCAGGCTGGATGACCGGGTTCCTGTCCTCGGCGATGGGGATGCTGGGCGTCAGCTCCGGGGAGGAGCGGCAGTTCGACTTCACCGGTGCCGGCACGGTCCTGCTGCAGTCCAGCGAGCACTCGGTCGCCGACCCGCACCTGCTGCAACAGTTGGAGGGCCAGGTCGGCACGCTCGGCGCCCCCGGGCTCTCCCACCTGCAGCAGGTGATCCAGTCCCGGCTGGCCCAGCAGCAACGCTGACCCACTCAGGGCGGGTCAGGGCTGGGCCAGCCAGGCAAATCCCAGACCGGGCACGGTCAGCCTCCCGTCGCGGACCGCCAACGAGCCGTCGGACGACAGCAGGGTGTCCAGCGCACCCAGGCCGTCGAGGACGTGGGCGTCGATCGACGTCTGCGCCTCGGAGAAGTTCGCCAGGCCGACGAACCAGCCGCTGCGGGGATGGCGGCGGCGCCAGCCGAGCACGTACGGCGAGTCCACGTCGAGCACGGAGGTCTCCCCCGCCGCGTGCAGGGCGCCGCACCCGACGCGGGCCTGCGCGAGGGCCACGAACCACCCGAACACCCGCCCCTCGACGCTTGCCGGGTCGTGCCGGCGGGCCGCGGCGTCGTCGTCGAAGAACGGCCGGTGCATCCACCGGTTGTCCGCGGTCAGCGCCGGGTCGTCGTTCCACGCGGTGTCGTTCTCCTGGGCCAGCTCGTCACCCATCCAGATCAGCGGGAGCCCGCCCCAGCCGAAGGCGACGGCGTGCAGCAGCACGAGCCGACGGACGCCGAGCTCCAGGGCGGCGGCATCGGCGCGGTCGCGGGCGTCGTCGATCCCGCAGAGGGCCGCGGCCGAGCCGGAGATGCGGGCGTCGCCCGTCGCCGGGTTCTCGCCGAACAGGGCGCCGCGGGCCCGGGACCGCGGGAACCGGCCGGAGTAGAAGGCGTTGAGGAAGTCGCGGTGCAGCCGCGGGTCGTACCCGACGGCCCAGGCGTCGACGTCGCTGATCGCCCAGCCGATGTCGTCGTGGCCGCGGACGTAGGTGGCCCACGACGTCTCCGGTGGGATGGGACGCATCCGGCGCAGCGCCTGGACGGCGAGCCGGGCGTCCCCGGTGGCCAGGCCCGACCACAGCAGCACCATCAGCTGGTTGTGGTAGGCCAGCTCGCACTCGGGGCGGTAGCGGTCGCGCGCGCCGAGGTAGGCGACGAGGTCGTCGGGCGCCACGATCGCCTCGGCCTTGAACACGACCGCAGGCGCGGCGAGGCCGGTGAGGGCGTGCAGGGCCGCCACGAGGTCGTGGACGCCGGGTTGGTTCATGCAGGTGGTGCCCAACCGCTTGATCATGAACGGGACGGCGTCCATCCGGAAGATCTCGACGCCCCGGCCGGCGAGATGCAGGATCTCCTCCAGCATCGCGGCGAACACCCGTGGGGAGTCCCAGTTGAGATCCCACTGGTAGTCGAAGAACGTGGTCCACACCCAGCCCGTGCCCTCGACCCAGCTGAACGACCCGGGTGCCTCCTGCGGGAAGACGTCGCCGACGGTCGCCTCGACGGCGTCCGGCATCGTGCGGTCCGGGAACGCGGTGTAGAAGTCGGAATAGGCCGGGTCGCCCGCCTGCCACGCCCGAGCCCAGGGGTGCTCACGCGCGGTGTGGTTGAGCACGAGATCGACACACAGGCTCACGTCGCGATCCCGGAGCTGCCCGGCGAGGTGCTCCAGGTCGTCCATCGAGCCCAGGCGGGGATCGACGGCGCGGTAGTCGCGCACCGCGTAGCCGCCGTCGTTGGCGCCCTCGCGGGAGGCGAGCAACGGCATCAGGTGCAGGTAGCCGACCCCCAGCTCGGCGAGATGGTCCAGACGTTTCGGCAGTGCCGCGAGGGTGCCGGAGAACCGGTCGACGTACGCGACGTAGCCGACCATCCGCTGGTGCTGGAACCAGCCCGGGTCGATCTCGCGGCGCCGGTCGAGGTCGCGCAGGGCCGCCGGCCGGTGCGCCGCGGCGTCGAGGGTGAGCAGCACGAGGCGCTCCACCAGCGCGTCGACGTCGGTCATGGTGCCGTACAGCGAGCGCAGCGGCGCCTCGATGTCGGTGAACCGGACGTCGAGCCGCGCCAGGAACGCCACGGACCCGTCGTGGCCGAGGCAGCGCCGCGCCTCCGGCTCCAACGTCGGCAGCAGCGCGGTCAAGAGCGGGTGTCGGACGATCACCCGTCCATTCTGTCAATGCGGTCCGCGGCGATCCGACGGCCCGCCTCCACGAACATCGGGCGAGCCGGGCGTGCTCGGAGTCGCGGCGTTGCGTGGGATGCCACCGCAGCGCCTCGGAGGGCGGCACCGCCGTCGAACGGCCACCCCGTCGCCCGCCACCGCGCCGGGACGGGAACGTGCGTGTCGGACGTCGGGGCTCCTGCATGAGCAGGTGACGCGGCTCACGATCCGAACAGGCTCGCCGACGTCCCGGAAC
Source organism: Pseudonocardia sp. (assembly GCA_043716935.1). Lineage (GTDB taxonomy): Bacteria > Actinomycetota > Actinomycetes > Mycobacteriales > Pseudonocardiaceae > Pseudonocardia. Next base: position 485 of record JAYSXW010000405.1, on the reverse strand, counting down.
CCGATTCTGCCGATCTCGGTCATCAGTTCGGGGGATGCCCAGGAGCAGGTGTGTCCGGCCCGTTCCCGGGGTAGACCCCCGGCATGACCCCGCACACAGAATTCCCGGCCGATGCGCGGGCCGGCGGGCCCGGCCGTGGCCCGGATCTCTCCGACGCGTCCACGGGTGAGCTGGTCAAGCGGCTCTCCACCCAGGTCTCCGCGCTCGTCCGTGGCGAGCTGGAGCTGGCTCGCGCCGAACTGACCACGAAGGGCAAGCAGGCCGGCATCGGCGTCGGACTGGCCGGCGCGGGCGGGGTGGTGGCCCTGTCCGGGGTCGGCGCCCTCGTTGCGGCCGCGATCGCCGGGCTCGCCACCGTCCTGTCGGTGTGGCTGTCGGCGATCATCGTCGGCGTGGTTCTGCTGATCGTCGCGGGTGGGCTCGCGCTGATCGGCAAGAACCGGATCCAGCAGGCCGTTCCCCCCGTGCCGGAGCGCGCGGTGCAA
>JAYSXW010000404.1:0-3351 GCA_043716935.1 Pseudonocardia sp. | reverse complement strand
ACGCGCCGGAGATCGTGTTCGGCGACGGCTCACTGCCCGAGGCCGCCCATGCGGCGGTCCGGCTGGGAGCGCGGCGCCCGTTCGTGGTGACCGACCCGGGGGTGATCGAGGCCGGCTGGCCGACGGAGCTGCTCGCGCGGTTGCGCGCTGCGGGGCTCACGCCCGTGGTGTGGACCGAGGTCACGCCCAACCCCAAGGACCACGAGATCGAGGCCGGTTACGCCCGGTACCTCGAGGCCGGCTGCGACGTCGTGGTGGGCATCGGCGGCGGTTCGGTGATCGACGCGGCCAAGGGCGTCGCCCTGCTCGCCGCGAACGGTGGCCGGATCCTCGACTACGAGGGCATCGACCGCATCGAGCACTCGATCGTCTCCCTGGCCCACGGCCCGCTGACCGACCACCACGCACTGCAGGCGATCTCGCTGGTCAACGGCAACCTGGTGCACACGATGCGCCGGCCCGGCGACGCGGTGGCCCGCTCGTTCATGGCCCAGGCGGCGCTGGAGGCCGGGCTGGCGTTCACCAACGCGATCCTCGGGGCCACGCACGCGATGAGCCACCAGGTCGGTGGCCTGCCCCACGGCGTCGTCAACGGGGTACTGCTGCCCCACGTCATCCGCTTCAACGGGGCCGCGCTGCCCGACCGATTCGTCCCGATCGCGCAGGCTATGGGGTTGCACCATCCCGGGATGCCGGGCGAGGAGGCCGACGAGCTGGTCGCCGACGAGGTCCGCCGGCTCGGCGACGAGGTCGGCGTGCCGCGGGGACTCGGCGCGCTCGGCGTCTCCACCGACGACATCCCGCGCCTCTCGGAGCTCACCCTCGGCGACGCCTGCCTCACCACGAACCCCCGGCCGACGTCGGTCACCGACGTGGAGATGCTGTTCAAGGCCACGCTGTAGCGATGGTCCTGTCATGACCACGGCCCCGTGGCCGCCGCGCCGTGCCGCGGCCCGCCCGCGCCCGGACCTGGAGGCGCTCACGGGGCTCCGCTCGGGCAAGCCGCACTACTACCCCGAGTACCGGACGTCGGCCGAGCGCCTGCACCGGGTCATCCATGCGCTGGAACGGATCTCCGCGGCGCTGGTGCGCACGATGGAGGGCTCCGAGGCGCTGGTGCGGGCCGTCGTCGAGGCGGCGGCAGATCACCTGTCCGCGGAGTGGGTGGTGTTCGCGCTGGTCGACGGCGAGCTGTCCGACGCGCAGCCCCGGCACCTGGTCCGCGGACCGGACGGCGCCGAGTGGCCCGACCGGCGCAGCGTGCCGAACCGGGTGTGGGAGCACCTCGACCAGGTCGTGCACGGCGCCCCACACGACGACCACAGCGTGGAGCTGCGGCGCCGGCACCTGCACGTGCCGATCCGCCTCGACGGCCGGATGGTCGGTGGCTTCGTCGCCTGGACGCCCGAGGACCGCCGGATCGACGACACCGACCACTCGGTGTTGCGCATCCTGGCCGGTCAGACGGCGGCGGCGCTGCAGAACTGCGCGTTGCTCGACCACTCCGCGCGCCTGCACGCCCGTACCTCCCGCCAGGCCGACGACCTGAAGGCCCGCAACGACGAGCTAGGGGCGACCCAGGCCGAGCTGGGTGCCGCCCGGCAGCGGGAGGTGCTCGACAGCGAGCGCCATCGCATCGCCCGCGAGCTGCACGACAGCGTCACCCAGTACGTCCTGTCGGCCGGTATGCACATCGAGCTGGTGCGCAGCGAGATCACCGACCCCCGGTTGCGCGCCCAGCTCGACATCGCGAAGGACCTCACCCGCAGCGCCGTCGAGCAGCTCCGCTCGGCCATCTACGCGCTCAACAACGGCGACGGCTGCGGCGACAAGGACCTGCCGTCGATGCTGCGGCGGCTCTCCGGCGTCCACATGCCCGACGAGCTGCGGGTCGAGGTGCGGATCGGGGGCACCCCGCTGGCGCTGAGCGCCGAGTGCGAGCAGTCGCTGTTCCGCATCGCCGGCGAGGCCCTGTTCAACACGGCCGTGCACGCCGACGCGAGCCGCGCGGTGGTCCGGCTGGCCTACCGCTGCGACCAGGTGCGGCTCACGATCTCCGACGACGGTGGCGGACGCCCCGAGGAGGTGCGGCGCAGCCTGCGGGCGGCGTCGCTGGCCACCCCGTCGGGCGAGCACCGCGGGTTGGTCAACATGCAGACGAGGGCTCGGGAGCTGGGCGGCTCGCTCACGTTCCGACGGGCCCGGCTCGGAGGACTCCAGGTACAGGTCGACATCCCGGCGACCGACGGTCGCCAGTGACCTCCGCCGCCGTGCGTTCCCATCCGATGCCCACCCGGATCGTGCTGGTGGACGACCACTCGATCATGCGGCAGGGCCTGCGTGCGGTGCTGGAACGGGAGGACGACCTGCGGGTGGTCGGCGAGGCGGGCAACCCGTCCGACGCCGTCGCCGCCGTTGCCGCGTCCCGGCCGCATGTGGTGCTGCTGGACCTCAAGCTGACCGCAGGCCCCCAGACCGACGGCCTCGACGTCTGCCGCCGGCTCTGCGCCGCCCACCCCGGCATCGGGGTACTGGTGCTCACCACGTTCGCCGAGGACCGGCTCGTCGTCGAATCGGTCCAGGCGGGGGCGCGCGGGTACGTCGTGAAGGACGTGGACACCACCGAGCTGGTGCGCGCGATCCGCGCCGTCTCACGCGGGGAGAGCGCGTTCGACGCCCGCAGCGCGTCGGCGATGGTGCGCTCGCTCTCGGGCGGCGGAGTACCGGAACGGGAACGGCTCACCGAACGCGAGCTCGACGTGCTGCGCCTGCTGGCCCGGGGCCTGTCCAACCGCGCGATCGGGGCGGAGCTGTTCATCTCCGAGACCACGGTGAAGTTCCACGTCGGCAACCTGATGCGCAAGCTCATGGTGTCACGGCGCGCCGAGGCGGTGTACGCGGCGACGAAGCTGGGACTGCTGTAGACCCTGCGCCATGCGCTTCTATGCGGAACGACCGGTACGCCTGGTCCGGCAGCTGATCGCCGACGTCTTGGTGATCGCGTGGGTGTTGGTGTGCGTGAGCGTCGCCCGGGCCGCGTACGCCCTGGTCCTGACCCTGCAGGGCCCCGGGCGGGGACTGACCGACGCCGGTGACTCCATCCGGGGCGCCTTCGACGACGCCGCCCGCAACGCGGCCGGGGTGCCCTTCGTCGGCGCCGACCTGGCCCGCTCTCTCGGCACCGGCAGCGGTGCGGGCGAGTCGCTGGCGAGCGCCGGGCGGCAGCAGGTGGAGGCGGTGGCGTCGGTCGCGCTGGGCTCGGCGGTCGCGATCGTCGTGCTCGGCGCGCTACCGGTGGTGCTGGTGTGGCTCGCTGTCCGGATCCGGTACGCCCGGGTGGCCGCCTCCGCC
>JAYSXW010000403.1:0-1107 GCA_043716935.1 Pseudonocardia sp. | reverse complement strand
AACACCGGTCCCTCTTGTGCGGCGCGCCGACGCTGGCGGCAGTGACACACCGCCAGGTCCCCACGTACCCGAGCGCGGCAAGCGAGCGAACAGCTCGTCGAAGCTCACCGTTGGTGGCGATCCGGGCCACGTTCTCGCCGAGGAAGACGGCGGGTCGCAGCTCGCCGATGGCGCGGGCGACGTTGGGCCAGAGCGCACGGGGGTCGTCCTCTCCCAGCCGTTTACCGGCTGAGCTGTGGGGCTGGCACGGCCAGCCCGCGGTCAGGATGTCGATCGGCTCCAGGTCGAGCATGGCGGTCGGGAGCGGGCCGGACGTCGGGAACAGGCGAGTGAAGTCGCCGAGGTTGGGCACGTCCGGGAGCCGGTGCGCCAGCAGTGCGACGGCGGCCGGCTTGACGTCGGAGTGCCACACGGTGCGGCCGCCGAAGATGGCACGAGCGGCCATGTCGAGGGCTCCGGTGCCGGTGAACAGAGAACCGATACGCGGCGATAGTTCCATGGGGAGTGATCCGTTCTGTCGGGTTGCGTCCGACGTGAGCGTGAGAATGATAATTGTAGCACGCGGCCTACGCACTACACAAGGTCGGTCAGCGGTCGAATCGGCGCGTCGCCCGCGCTACGTCGATCGCGTCCGACAACCCCCCCGCGGTATAGCTCGCCGGGTCCTCGACCCCGAGCCGGGCCGCGGCCTGCTGCGCCGCATCCGACGGCCGCTTCCGGGCCCGCCGCCACGACGCGTCCCGCTCATGCGCCCCCTCAGATGCCGCCCACCCCTCCACCGCGACCCGGGCGGCATCCTCGGTGACCGACACAGCCAAGTCCTCGCCCGGCTTCCGGCCCCACGCCTCGCACCAGCCAGCCGACCAGGTGACCCCGTTGTCGTCGAGCATGACCGCGGCCAGACACTTCCCGGCAGAGACGAACCACACCCCACCCGGCGTGCGCAGCCAGTTGAGTTCCGATCCGGCCGCCGGACCCAGCAGGTCGACGTCGGCGTAGCGGGCCGGGCCCCTGAGCAGTCGCCGGCCCGGACCCGGGCCTCGCTCGTCGGACTCCTCCGGCTGGCACACGCACGGGGTGGAGGCCTGCTCGGTGGGGACCTCGACG
>JAYSXW010000402.1:0-1107 GCA_043716935.1 Pseudonocardia sp. | reverse complement strand
CCTTGCCGAACTGCCGCCGCTCCTTGGTGTACGCGATGGTCGCGTCCAGCGCGCCCTGCGCGATGCCGACGGCCTGCGCGCCGATCATCGACCGGGTGTGGTCCAGCGTCTTGAGCGCGGTCTTGAAGCCGGTGCCCTCTGCCCCGATCATCCGGGTCGCCGGGATCCGGCAGTCCTCGAAGTAGATCTCACAGGTCGGCGAGCCCTTGATGCCGAGCTTGCGCTCCTTGGTACCGACCGAGAAACCCGGGTCGTCCTTGCTCACGACGAACGCCGAGATGCCGTTGGCACCCTTGGTGGGGTCGGTAGTGGCCATGACGGTGTAGTGCGTGCTCGCACCGGCGCCGGTGATCCAGCACTTGGTCCCGTTGAGCACGTAGTCGTCGCCGTGGCGCACCGCCCGGGTGCGCATCGCCGCCGCGTCACTGCCCGCCTCACGCTCGGACAGCGCGTACGAGAACGTGCTGTCGCCGCTCGCGACCGCCGGCAGGAACTCCTGCTTGAGCTCCTCGCCGCCCGACAGGATCAGGCCCATGGTGCCCAGCTTGTTGCCGGCCACGATGAGCGAGCTCGACGCGCAGACCCGCGCGATCTCCTCCACGACGATGCTGTGGGCGATGCGGTCGGCACCGGCCCCGCCGTACTCCTCCGGCACGTGGATGGCCAGCAGGTCGGCCCGCTTGAGCTCGGCGTGGACGTCCCACGGGTACTCCGCCGTCTCGTCGATCTCGGCCGCCCGCGGCGCGATCTTGTCCTCGGCCAGCTGGCGTACCGACATGCGCAGGAGCTTGTGCTCCTCCGACAGGGAGTAGAGCGAGTACGAGGAGTCCATGCCCCGATGGTAGGTCGGCCGGCCGTCCCGAGCAGGGGCGGCGGCATTCAACCGCGCAGGCGCTCCTGCAGGGCCGCGTCCTTGCCGCGGGCCGTGTCGGCCAGGGCCTCCTGGAAGGCGACGACCCGTGCCTGCAGCGCCGGGTCGGAGCAGGCGAGCACGCGCACCGCGAGGAGCCCGGCGTTGCGCGCACCGCCGATCGAGACGGTGGCCACCGGGATGCCGGCGGGCATCTGCACGATCGACAGCAACGAGTCGAGCCCGTCCAGGTGCGC
>JAYSXW010000401.1:0-3372 GCA_043716935.1 Pseudonocardia sp. | reverse complement strand
ACCACCACCGTCACGTCGCTCACGGCAACGGGGTCCGGGCGGGGGTGGGCCAACCCCCCGGTGACCAGCACCTCCACGAGGGCGGGGTCCAGGGCGTCCGGCCGGACCGGGGAACGCAGGCGCAGCAGCCGGCCGGGGTCACCGCCGAGCAGCACCCGCCCGCCGTCGAGCACCCGGACGTCGGGGTCGAGCACGTGCCTCACAGGGCGAGGCCACCGTCCACCGGCAGCTCGGCGCCGGTGATCGCGCCGGTCGTCGGCCCGGCCAGCCAGAGCAGTGCGGCAGCCACCTCGTCGGGGCCCACCAGCCGACCGATCGGCTGCTGCCGGGCGAAGTCCGTGGCCGCGGGAAGGCCGTAGAGGCGGGCGTTCTCGATCAGCACGTCCGTCCCGGTCGAGCCGGGGCTGACCGCGTTGGCCGTGACTCCGGTTCCCCCGAGCTCGACGGCCAGGGCGCGGACCAGACCCGCCACCCCGGCCTTCGCCGCGCAGGCTGCTCCAGGACCACCGGGACCTCGGTGCTGTCGGCGCTGTCGGTGCACTCGGCGTTGATCTGGGCCTCGTCCACGGTGGCCTCCGTCCGGTGCGCGACCCGTGTGGCCGCCGTCACTGCCGAACCGTGACGCCACCGGGTGCAGTTGACGAGCCGCGCCCGTCGCGGGACCGCGGCGCGGCCGCCGGCAGCGCCGTCGCGCCCCGTCCGGCCGGCCGGTCGGTAACGTCGCGAGCGCCCCCGCTGCGCACCCGGACCCCGAGGACCCCCGTGGACGACGCCGTCAGCCGCTTCCCCGTCCCTGCCGTGCTCGACCTGCCCGAGGACCTGCGCGAGCGCATCCTGGCGGTGCAGGACAAGACCGGCTTCGTGCCCAACGTCTTCCTCGCGATGGCGCACCGACCGGCGGAGCTGCGGGCGTTCCTGGCCTACCACGACGCGGTCATGGAGCAGGACAGCGCGCTGAGCAAGGCCGAGCGGGAGATGGTCGTCGTCGCGACGTCGGCGGCCTCGCGCTGCACGTACTGCGTGGTCGCCCATGGCGCGATCCTGCGGGTGCGCGCCAGGGACGCGGTGCTGGGCGACCTGGTGATGACGAACTACCGGTCGGCGCCGCTGACCGAGCGGCAGCGCGCGATGCTCGACTACGCGGTCAAGCTCTCGACCACCCCCGACCAGATCGGGCCGGACGACCACGCGGCGCTGCGGGCGGTCGGCTTCGACGACGAGGCCGTCTGGGACATCAGCGCGGTGACGTCGTTCTTCGCGCTGTCCAACCGGATGGCCCACGCCCTCGGTCTGCGGCCCAACCCCGAGTTCCACGCCCTCGGCCGTCCGTGAGCGACCCGGCTGCGGTGGCCCACTAGCGTGCCGGTCGTGGACGAGACCAGGCTGCGGTCGCGCATCGACCCGACGTCGCCGGCGTACGCCGAGAACGTCGCCGCGATGCAGGCCGGCGTCCACGAGCTGCAGAGCCGGCTCGACGTCGTGCGGCGGGGCGGGCCGGAGTCCTCGCGGGAGCGGCACGTCGCGCGCGGCAAGCTGCTGCCACGCGACCGGGTCGACGCCCTGCTCGACCAGGGCAGCCCCTTCCTCGAGCTGTCGGCCCTGGCCGCCGGAGGGATGTACGACGACGAGGCGCCGGGCGCGGGCGTCATCACCGGCATCGGCCGGGTGTCGGGCCGTGAATGCGTCGTCGTCGCGAACGACGCGACCGTCAAGGGCGGCACCTACTACCCGATGACGGTCAAGAAGCACCTCCGCGCGCAGGAGGTGGCGCTGCAGAACCGGCTGCCGTGTGTCTACCTCGTCGACTCCGGCGGCGCGTACCTCCCCGAACAGGACGCGGTCTTCCCCGACCGCGAGCACTTCGGCCGGATCTTCTACAACCAGGCGCAGATGTCGGCCCACGGCATCGCGCAGATCGCCGCGGTGCTCGGCTCGTGCACCGCTGGCGGCGCCTACGTGCCGGCCATGAGCGACGAGGCCGTGATCGTCCGTAACCAGGGCACGATCTTCCTCGGCGGTCCGCCACTGGTGAAGGCCGCGACCGGAGAGATCGTCACGGCCGAGGAGCTGGGCGGGGGCGAGCTGCACTCGCGGATCTCCGGGGTCACCGACCACCTCGCGGACGACGACGCCCACGCGCTGCGGATCGTCCGGTCGATCGTCGGGACGCTCGGTCCGCGCGCGCCCCGGCCGTGGGACGTGCTGCCCACCGAGGAGCCCGCCGTCGACCCGACCGAGCTGTACGACGTGGTGCCCACCGACTCCCGTACGCCCTACGACGTGCGGGAAGTGATCGCCCGGATCGTCGACGGGTCGCGTTTCCACGAGTTCAAGTCCGAGTACGGGACGACGCTGGTCACCGGATTCGCGCGGCTGCACGGCCATCCCGTCGGGATCGTCGCGAACAACGGGATCCTGTTCTCCGAGTCGGCGCTCAAGGGGGCGCACTTCGTGGAGCTGTGCGATCAGCGCGGCATTCCGCTGCTGTTCCTGCAGAACATCTCCGGGTTCATGGTCGGGCGCGAGTACGAGGCGGGCGGAATCGCGAAGAACGGCGCCAAGATGGTGACGGCCGTGGCGTCCACGCGGGTCCCGAAGTTCACCGTCATCATCGGTGGCTCGTTCGGGGCCGGGAACTACTCGATGTGCGGGCGCGGCTACTCGCCGCGTTTCCTGTTCATGTGGCCCGGCGCCCGGATCTCGGTGATGGGCGGCGAGCAGGCCGCGATGGTGCTGGCCGCGGTGCGGTCGCCGACCGACCCGGAGCCCGAAGACATGTTCCGGGAACGCATCCGTGCCCGGTACGAGACGCAGGGCCACCCCTACTGGTCCACCGCCCGGATCTGGGACGACGGCGTGATCGACCCGTTGGACACGAGAACCGTCGTCGGCCTCGCCCTGAGCGCGGCCGCCAACGCCCCGCTCGCCGACCCGGCCTTCGGCCTCTTCCGGATGTGACCACAATGGGGACGGGAGCGGGCGACAGCCGTGTTTGACAGCGTGCTCGTCGCCAATCGGGGGGAGATCGCCGCCCGGGTGATACGCACCCTGCGCCGGTTGGGCATCCGGTCGATCGCCGTGTACTCCGACGCGGACGCGGCCGCCCCGCACGTTGCCCTCGCCGACGTCGCCGTGCGCATCGGGCCGGCCGCGGCGGCGTCGAGCTACCTTTCCGTCCCGGCCGTCCTCGAGGCCGCCCGCGCCACCGGGGCGCAGGCGATCCACCCGGGTTACGGGTTCCTCAGCGAGAACGCCGCGTTCGCCGCCGCGTGCGAGGACGCGGGGATCGTGTTCGTCGGGCCGCCCGGGTCGGCGATCGAGGCGATGGGCGACAAGATCCGCGCCAAGCAGACGGTGGCCAAGGCGGGGGTG
>JAYSXW010000041.1:0-2113 GCA_043716935.1 Pseudonocardia sp. | reverse complement strand
GGGTCAGGTGCCGGTGGGCAGCGTCGGGAGCGGCGCGGGCAGGGGGGTCGAGGGCGGGTCGTCGCCCGACGGCGGCTGCGACGCCGGCGAGGGTTCGGGCGACGGTGCCGGCGTCGTCCTGTCGGACGGGAGACCGTCGACGGGCGGGATGGCGTCGGTGCCGGTCTCGGCGGGGGTGCCCGGTTCCGGGGTGTTCGTGGCGGGTGGGGCGGGCGTCTCCCCGACGGTGACGTTCCCCGCGACGGGTCCGGTGACCGGCGCGAAGCCGCTGCGATCGGGTAGCAGTGCGGCCAGGTTGCAGTTGACCTTGTGCGTGCCGGCCTTCCAGGACTCCTCGGTCAGGTTGTCCCAGTAGACGGTCAGCTTCTTGTCGGCGATGACCTTCTCGCCGCCCGCGTACTCGTTGGCAATCTTCCCGCACTCGGTCTGCAGGAACGCGTCCTGGTCGCCGACGGCCGGGAAGGCGTCGGGGAACTTCTCGACCAGGTCGACGACGCCGACGGTCTCGACCGCGTGCGGCCCGGCGCAGTCGACGGGATCTCCGACGGTCTTGCCGTCGATGGCCAGACAGGTGCCGCGTTCGTGCACGGGTGACTGGTCGGACTCCGCGACGCGGCCGGTCGTCGGGTACAGCGCCCCCGACCGCGACGCGCTCTGCAGCCCGCAGCGCAGCCCCCGGTCGCCCTGCTCCCACTTCACCGCGGACGGTTTGAGCGCGCCGACGCGGTAGCGACCCGTCCGGTCGAACTTGTCGCCGAGGTAGGCGGTGACCACCGGGGTACAGCGTTCCTTGACCAGCTGTCGCCACTGACCGTCGTCGGGCACGGTGGCCTGGTCGGCAAGGGTGACGGTGCCGGCCTGCTCAAACAGGTGGGGCTCTGTGCAGTCCACCACCGCGGTGTCGGCCGCGTCCGCCCGCGCCCAGTTCAGGCAGGTCCCCGGGGTGGCCGGCGGGGCCGGCACCTCGATCGTCTTCGGCCCGGCCGGCGGCGTCGCCTCGGGCAACGAGGCAAAGGAACCCAGGACGGGTACCCGGGCGCCGCTGACCGTGTCCACCGTCGCCACGCCGAACATTGTCAACGCACCGACCGTCACGCCCATGACTATCCGGCGCACGGGCTGGGCCCGGGGGCGGGCGCCGCTGCGGGGCGGGGCGGGATCGTGGTGCTCCCGGTGGGGAGTCCGGGAAGAGGTAAGGGTTCGGTCCATGGCGCTCGTCATCATGCCGCGACCTCTCGCTCGCCCGCGGCCACCGTCGCCCCGGCGCGAGGAGCGGTCGTCGCAGTGCTGCGAGCGTCCGCATTTGCCGCTCGGCCGGCGGCCGCTATCGTGCGGGCGCACGAAGGCCTGCGGCGGGGGGGTGGCAATGACGGTGGACGGTCCGGGCAACGGTGTCGACGGCACCGACGGTGTCGACGGCAGGGACGACCCGACGCAGCGCATGCGGTTTCAGGACGAGAACACCGTCGCCCGCGAACCGACGCTCGCCGAGCGCAAGGCCCGGGAGCGCGCCGAGCAGCGCGAGCAGGTAGGCGCCCGCGCGGAGGCCGCCGAGCAGGAGCGCTCCCGCCGCACGCGCAAGCGGCTGCTGATCGGCGCGGGTGTCACGGTCGGCGTGGTGGCGGTGATCGCCGTCGGGTACGCCATGGCGCAACCCGACAAGCAGGTCACCGCGCAGTGCGTCGACCAGGGGACCCAGCAGATCGTCGACGACGCCAACTGCGTCACTCCGGCCGCGAACCCCACCTACTACGGCGGCGGCTTCTACCCGATCTTCCTCGGCGGCGGCGGCCGCCAGTACTACTACAACTACGGCGGGACGGGCTCGATCGGCCAGCCCGTCAGCGGTGGGAGCACGACGGTTCCCCGCAGTGGCACGCGCGTGGGCACGCCGTCGGGCAACACGGTCGCAGACAGATCGGGCTCGGTCTCCCGCGGCGGGCTCGGGTCGTCGAGCAGCGGCTCGTCCGGCAGCTGAGACGTGCAGCGCCGAAGGAGCGAGCCCCGTCCCGGCTGGGAGCAGACGGTGCGGGAGCAGGGGATGGTGTTCGGGGCGCCGGGCCGCGGCCCGGGCGGCGTCGCGCGTCCGTACTGGGACGAGTCGGTGCACTAC
>JAYSXW010000005.1:0-19827 GCA_043716935.1 Pseudonocardia sp. | reverse complement strand
GGCGGACACGTCGCCGTAACTGACCCCGTCGAGGCGCAGCGTCGCCCCGCTGAACGCGGTGACGAGTACGTCGACGGTGGGGGTGTCGGGCGCCCGGTGGGCCAGACGCAGGTACGTGCCGGTGGCCGCGGACGCCGGGACGACCCCCACCGTCGTGAACACCGCGATGAGCAGGGCTACGAGCCCCAGACTCCGACGAGCCATCTTCTCGTGTTTCTCTCGGGCGGCCGACGGGAGGTCAGCCGAGTACCTCGGGTGGAGCCGGGATCGGCCACGACAGCGTGGTGGCCCGGTCGGTGGTCTCGACGGTCGGCGCGTAGGGCCGGCGTTGCGCGCGCAGCCACGCCAGCGTCGGGTCGTCGAGCCGGCCGAGCAGCACCCGGTGCCGCGGAGGACGGCAGCGCAGCCGGGATCAGGCCCTCAGGCGCGTTCTGTGGGTTGATCGGCGTGTCGGCCGTGATACGTAGGTGCCCCTGAGCAGGCTGGTGATTGCGAAGTCGCCGACCTGTCAGGGGCCCTGTCATGTTGCCTGCCGAGGATCTGTTCGTCCACTGCTACGTCCTGGTCGACGATCTGATCAAGGACGGCTGGGTGGTCATCCCGCCACGTCCCGGCCCGGCCCCGGCCTGTACCGACGCCGAGATCATCACGATCGGCCTGGTCAGACACTTGCTGTGCCGTCGCAGCGAGGCCGGTTTCCTGGCCGAGATCCACCGCGAATGGCCGGCGCTGTTCCCCACGTTGCCGCATCCGAGCGAGGTCAACCGCCGCACCCGCTGGCTCTACGGGGCCTACGAGCAGATCCGCGCGGCGGTGCTCGCCGCCGTCCCGGCCGATGACTGGGGCCAGATCGACACCTCCGCGCTGCCGGTCAAGCACCCCAGCCGGGTCCGCGGGCCGGACTCCTGGACCGGGCCCAACGAACTGTGTGCCCGCTTCGGGCGCGACGCCGCGCACGGCGAGTGGTTCTACGGCTTCCGTCTCGCGGTGCGCACCGACTTGGGGTCGCGGCTGGTTCGGTCCTGGGCGATCGTGCCCGCGGCGATCAACGAACGCGACCTCGTTCCCGGCCTGATCGAGGGTGCCGGGCACCTCGTCGGGCTGCTCAACGACAAGGGCTTCAACGGTCGCGCCTTCACCGAATCCCTTGCTGCGCAGGGGATCACGAACCTGGTGCCGCCGACCAAGGCAGGACGCAAGACCATGCCACGCGCTCTGCAGAGGATCATCGCGGAGTGGCGCAACCGGATCGAGACCACGTTCCGGGAGATCACCGACACCATGGACCTGGCCCGGCACGGCGCGCACACCTTCCACGGCCTACTCACCCGTACCGCGGCCACCATCGCCGCTCACAGCCTTGCCCGGATCGGGCTACCCGCGAACTGAACCCACAGAACGCGCCTCAGGAGGGCCTCGGCCAGTTCCCGGGGCTGCGTGAAGCAGGCCTGGTGGCCGTTGGGCGCCTGGAGGCGCGGGCGCTCCGCGCGCCGGCGGCGGAGTTCGCGGCCCTCGATCGACTGCCGGTCGGGGCCCGGCGGGGAGCGCCGCGGGCGATCGGGGGGGCTACCGTCCATCTCGACGAGATCCGCACGGGTGATGCAACGAGGCCGGGGTGGCGCGACGGGAGGCCGGATGAACCGCCAGGACAAGGCCGTGACCCTACCGGTCATGGGCAGCGGCACCGAGTTCCTGCTCCGGATGGTCGACGCTCTGCCCGACGACGCCCTGGCCGGTCCCAGCCCCCTCCCGGGATGGACCCGCGCGCACGTGATCGGCCATGTCGCCCGCAACGCCGAGGCCCTGGTCCGCCTGGCCACCTGGGCCCGCACGGGCGTCGAAACGCCGATGTACGCGGACCCGCAGCAGCGCGGCGCCGACATCGAGTCGTCCTCGCGGCACCCGGTGGCGGTGCTTCGCGCCGAGCTGGTCGACACCGCCGAGGCCCTCGATTCCGCGCTCGCCGCCCTCGACGACCACACCTGGACCGCGGAGATCCGCAGTGCCCAGGGGCGGGCGATCCCAGCGGCGGAGCTGCCGTGGATGCGGTGCCGCGAGGTCTGGCTGCACGCCGTCGACCTCGACGCCGGTGCCACCACCGACGAACTGCCGGCGGAGATGATCGACGGCCTGCTCGACGACGTCACCGGCTGGATGTCGGGACGTGACGACTGCCCGCCCGCGACCCTGGCCCCCACCGACCGCAACCACACCTGGCACCTGGGCGGGGGAGGGCACGACGTTCGCGCCTCGGCGGCCGAGCTGGTGGCCTGGCTGACGGGCCGGACTCCGCCGCAGGAGAACCTGCCGCTCCTGCCTCGCTGGCTGTAGCCGCCGGGTCCACCGCTCGGCTCGGTTGATCCGCGGACTCGCCCGGCTGCAGTGGCGGACTCGCCCGGCTGCAGTGGCGGACCCGCCCGGCCGCGGTGGCGGACCAGCCCGGCCGCGGTGGCGGACCCGCCCGGCCGCGGTGGCGGACTCGCCGGGCCGCGGTGGCGGACTCGCCGGGCCGGAAGGGGGTGGGAGGGCAGCGGGCGTGCGGCGGAGCCGGGCCGGGCCGGGCTCAGAGGCGGAGGGCGGCATGGGCCGCGAGGTGGAAGAGGCCCGCGCGGGCGTCGCGGGCGGTGGTCCAGCCGCGGTGGTCCCAGGCGTCACCGGCCAGCGAGTCGGCGGCGAGCAGCAACTGGGCGAAGCGGACGGCCCGGTACCGCGCCACAGCGATGAACGCCGAGCACTCCATCTCGACCACCGCACAGTCCTCGGCGCGGCGACGGTCGACCCGGGCGCGGGTTTCTCGGTACACGGCGTCCGTGGTCCAGGTGCGGGCCACGCGGTACGGCACGCCGGCGTCGTCGAGAACCCCGGCCAGGACGTCGACGCCGTGTGGGTCGGCGTCGACGGTGCGGCTGGGCTCCAGGTAGTGGAACGACGTGCCCTCGTCGCGCACGGCGGAGGAGACGACGATCGCGTGCCCGAGCGTCAGATCATGCATCAGCGCCCCGGCCCCGCCGACGGCCACGAACCGGCGGCACCCCAACGCGACCAGCTCCTCGAAGTACATGACAGCCAGTGGTGCTCCGACGCCGGGCTGCATCACCGCGAGCCGCTGCCCGTCGATCTCGGCCTCCCAGACCGGGGTGTCCCCGCGTTCGGAGGACAGCGCGCAGATCTGCCGGGCCCCGGTGCCGGCGAGGGCGTCGACCACCTCGGGGAAGAAGCAGAGCACCGCGGCCTCGGGCACGTCCATCGCTCGAACGGCGCGAAGGCCGTCAGCGGGTTCGAGGACGCCGGGGTGAGCGAGGTCGTCCTCGAGCAGGGGTAGGTCCACGCGGGTGATGATGCCCTGTTCGATAATATTGCGTGAACAACTACCGCGGGTGCGGTGCCGGTCCGCTGACGAGAGGATGAGGTCATGCCACAGCCAGAGGGTGCCCAGCTCGAAGCCGTCCGCGCGCGCCGCGCCGCGCTCAAGGAGAAGTACCTCCAGCCGCTCGGGCAGCGACCGGCCAGCCTGGTGCGGGGAGTGCACCACATCGCCCTGATCGCCCGCGACGTCGAGGAGACGATCCGCTTCTACCAGGACACACTCGGTTTCCCGCTGGTGGAGCTCGTGGAGAACCGCGACTACCAGGGCTCGTCGCATTTCTTCTTCGACATCGGCAACCGCAATCTGCTCGGCTTCTTCGACTTCCCCGGACACGACCACCCCGACTTCTCCGAGACCATCGGCGCCGTGCAACATCTGGCGCTCTCGGTCTCGCCGGAGGCGTTCGTCGAGGCGAGGAAGCGACTCGACGAGGCCGGCATCGACTACCTCGGCCCGGACCGCGGCATCGACAACTCGCTCTACATCCGCGACCCCAACGGCGTCGGCGTCGAGTTCTACTCCGAGGAGCTCGGCGTGTTCGAGGGTGAGCCGCTCATGCACTCCTGACGCCGGTCCGTGCCGCAGGCGCTCCGTCGTGCCGCATCGCGGGCCGAATGGAACCGAACGGTGGGCCCGCACGTCCTCTTACTGGACGCCTCCGGTCGACGACGACGGTCGGGACGGGTCGGGTAGGGACCGTGTCGTCCGCCGGGCCGATCCGGGGCACGCCGATCGAGTGGGAGGCTGGCGCCATGAACGGTGACGATCCGGGCCGACCCGTACCGCCCCGCCGACCGTCCGGACCCCCGCCGCCACGCGGTGCGGCCGGGCCGGGTTGGGGCCGGCAGGGGCAGCGCCAACCGGCCCAGCGCCCACCGGCCCAGACCGGCCCGCCCCGCCGCCCCGGCCGACCTCCGGCGGAGACCGCCGTCATGCCGGCGGACCAGGGCTGGGCCCCTGCGCAACCGCGCAACCGGACCCGGCCCGGTCCGCCGCCCTCCGCGCCGCCGCCGCGGGTGCGACCGGTCCGCCGCCGCCCGCGCTGGAGTCGGCGGATCGGCATCGTGCTCGGGGTGTTGCTGCTGCTCGTCGTCGCGTTCGCGGTGTACGTCGACACCTCGCTCAACCGCATCACGGCGCTGCCCGCCGACAGCGCGACCTCCTCGGCCGGCACGAACTGGCTGATCGTGGGCTCCGACAGTCGCCAGCAGCTCACCGAGGAGGAGCGCAAGACCTACGCCACCGGCAACGAGACCTCACAGCTCACCGACACGATCATGCTGCTGCATACGGGCAGCAGCGGGACGGTGCTGGTCAGCATCCCGCGCGACTCGATGGTCGACATCCCGGGCTTCGGCCGAGAGAAGATCAACTCGGCCTACGGGCGGGGCGGCGGCCCCGACGGCGGCGGGCCCGAGTTGCTCGTGCGCACCGTCGAGGGCGCTACCGGCCTGCACATCGACCACTACGTGGAGATCGGCTTCCTCGGCATCGTCTCGGTCGTCGACGCGGTCGGCGGGGTCGAGCTGTGCGTGCCCGAGTCGATCAAGGACCCGAAGGCGGCGCTGGACATCCAGGCCGGCTGCCAGACCCTCGACCGGGCCACCGCGCTGGGCTACGTCCGCACCCGCGCCACCAGGACGTCGGACTTCGGACGGGTGGAGCGCCAGCGCGCGTTTCTCTCGGCGCTGCTCGACAAGGCCACGAGCCCGGCGGTGCTGCTCAACCCGTTCCGGATCGTGCCGCTCGCCACCGGGCTCTCGGGAGCCATCACCGTCGACGACGGGGTGCACGTCTGGAACCTCGCCGGCCTCGGTCTGGCCATGCGCGGCCTCGGCGACGGCGTCTCGACCACGGTGCCCGTGCGCGACGGCGTGGTGAACTGGGACAAGGCCCGCGCCGGCGCACTCTTCGGGGCCCTGGCCAAGGACGAACGCCCGACGGGCTCGGCGCTGGGTCCCTGATCCGGTCGCGGGCCGTGCAGCGGAGTCACCCCGCTGACGTTGGAGTGCAGCGGAGTCACCCCGCTGACGTTGGACGTCAGCGGAGCCACTCCGCTGGCTTCAGGTTGACGCCCGGGTGCAGCCTCAGGCCGGCTTGCGGGCCCGCTTGCCGGGGGTCGCGGCCTCGTCGTTGGCGTCCTTGGTGGCTGGCTTCTTCGTCGCCGGCTTGCGGGCTGCGGGCTTCTTCGCCGCCGGGCCGGCCGGGCGGCGGGTGCGCATGTCGGACTCGGGCTTCGGGTCGGCCTCCGTCGGCGCATCCGGCTTCGTCCTGCCGCTTCGGGAGCCCGCTCGCGCCGCCTCGACACTGGCCTGCAGCGCGCTGAGCAGGTCGGTCATGCTGTCGGGGGTGTCCTCGCGCTTCTCCGCGACCGGAGCGGGACGCGTCTCACCCGTGGTGCGCTTGCGGTCGATCAGCTCCTCGACGGCGTCGCGGTACTCGTCGTGGAACTGCGACGGGTCGAAGTCGGCACCGAGGCTCTCCACCAGCGACGCGGCCATCGTCAGCTCCTGGGGCCTCAGCTCGATCTCGGCGTCGAGGATGTCGAACTCGGGTTCGCGCACCTCGTCGGGCCACAGCATCGTCTGCAGGACGATGGCCTTGTCCCGTACGCGGAGCAGCGCAAGGGTTTCGCGCTGGCGCAGCGCTACGCGCACCACGGCCATCCGGTCGGTCTGCACCAGCGCCTCGCGCAGCAGGGCGTAGGGCTTAGCCGCCTTGGCCTCCGGTTCGAGGTAGTAGCTCTTCTCGAACAACAGCGGATCGATCTGGTCGGCCGGCACGAACTCGATCACGTCGATCTCGTGGCCCGACACGGTGGGCAGCGAGTCGAGATCGGTGTCGTCGAGGGTGATGAGCTCGCCGTCCTCGGTCTCGTATCCCTTGACGATGTCGGCGTAGTCCACCTCCTCGCCGTCGATCGAGCAGGTGCGCTTGTACTTGATCCGGCCACCGTCGGTGGAGTGCACCTGGTGGAAGCGGATGTCGTGGTTGGTGGTGGCCGAGTAGAGCTTGATCGGCACGCTCACCAGACCGAACGACACGGCGCCACTCCACATCGCCCGCATGAGCAGCCCCGTTCCCTCCGCGAAAATGACGTCCGGGTGCCAGCATGACGGCGTGCTGCCCATGCTCGCCACCCCTGGAGCCCTTCCGATCGGCGCGGAGTGGCTGTTCGAGGTGAAGTGGGACGGCATGCGGCTGCTCGCCGACGTCGTGGACGGGGTGGCGCACCTGGCCAGCCGCAGCGAGCGGGACGTCACCGCCAACTTCCCGGAGCTGGCCGGGTTCGTCGATCTGGCGCCCGACGTGTTGCTGGACGGCGAGGTCGTCCTGCTGGAGGGCGGAGTGCCCAGCTTCGCCGCGCTCGCCGACCGCATGCACGGTCCCGTCGATCCGCGCACGTCCGCCGCGCGACCCGTCACGTTCATGGTCTTCGACGTCCTGCGCCTCTACGGTGTGCCGCTGCTGGACCGGACGTTGGACGAGCGGCGCGCCACGCTGGAGCGCCTCGATCTGGTCGCCGTCCCCCACCTCTGCATCTCTCCCGGCTACACCGACGGCCCGGCGCTGCTGGAGGCCACCCGCACGCGCGGGATGGAAGGGGTCGTCGCGAAACGACGGGACGGGCTCTACCGGCCGGGACGTCGCAGCCCCGGGTGGGTGAAGACCGCGCATCAGCACACGCAGGTGTGCGTGGTCGGCGGCTGGCGGGCGGAGAGGTCGAGTGCGGGCCGGATCGGCGCGCTGCTGCTGGGCATGCCCGGGCCCGACGGCGCACTGCGGTACGCGGGCAAGGTCGGCTCCGGGCTGACCGGCACCAGCGCCCAGCGCGCGCTGCACGAGCGGCTCGTGCCCGTCGACACGCCGCCGTTCGCCGAGCGGGTGCCGCGGCCGGATTCGGTCGGGGCGCGCTGGTGCGAGCCCGCCACCGTCGTCGAGGTGACGCATCTGGGTTGGACCGAGGGTGGGCGGCTGCGCCAGCCCGTCTACCGGGGGGTGCGCGACGACGTCGCACCCGAGGAGGTGCAGCTCGAATCCTGATCACGGCCCTCCACCGGGACGCCCGTGGCGGGCAGTATGGACCCGCGACGACGCTCGAAAGGGGAGCGTCCGCCATGGATCGTCACGGTTCGTGCACACCGGCCCCTCCGGCCGGGGCACGACGGCGTCCGCGTCGTCTACGGTGGTCCCGGTGACGACCATGCTCACCTGGCAGGCCGACGACGGCCACGGACTCGAGGGCACCCGCCTGATCCTGGCCCCGGGCCACCTCCGCGCACTGGGTCGCCTGGTGCGGCCCGACCTCACCGCCTCCTACCGGCTGGTGCTCGGCGAGGACGGCACCGTGGAGCGGTTGTCGGTCACCAGCGCCACGGCGCAACGCGAACGGCACCTGACGTTGAACCGCTCCGAGGACGGTTACTGGCTCCTCGACACCGGTTCTGGCGGCAGCCGCGGCGAGTTCGGCCGCGCGGTGGACATCGACCTCGACTTCAGCCCGATGTTCAACGCCGTCCCCATCCGCCGGCTCAACCTGCACCGGCAGGCGGGCGAGCACACGCTGCCGATGGTGCACGTGTCGCTGCCCGGCTTACAGGTCTCGACGGTGTCGCAGACCTACCGCACCGTCTCGGTCCTCGACGACAGCGGGCACGCCGTTGTCGAGTTCCGGTGGGACGAGCTGGTCGTCGAGCTGGTGGTGGACGCCGAGGGCACCGTGATCAGCTACCCGGGCCTCGCCTCGCGGCTCGCCCCCGCGGCCGAGGGCGGCGTCCTCAGCTGAGGCCCGTCACCACGTCGCCGCGGCGGCCGATGTCGCGGAGCGTCGCCAGTGCGTTGCGTCCGGTCAGCCGAGCTCGCACCCCCCGTTGCTCCCGGGTGGCCGCGTAACGCAGCCGCCCGGCGTGCCCGGCGGTGACCGTTGCCCTCAGCCCCCCCGTGGACGCCAGCGCGCCGCGCATCGCCCCGAGCCGCCCCAGGGCGTCGTCCACTGCGCCGAGCAGGGCGTCCCGGTTGCCCCCACACATCGCCAGCACCAGCTCGGGCCGGGTGCCGGCCACACGGGTGCCGTCGGCGAACGAGGACGCGGCCAGGCTCAGCGCCAGGTCGTCGTCCCCCGCCGCGCCGACGGCCGCCAGCACGGCGGCGAGCAGGTGCGGCAGGTGCGAGACGCGCGCCACGGCCAGGTCGTGCTCGTCCGCCGCCGCCGGCACGACGTGCGCACCGCACGCCCACGCCAGCTCGGCGACGTCGCGCCAGACGTCGAGGTCCAGGCCGTCGTCGGCGGCCACGACCCAGGCGGCGTCGACGAACAGCTCCGCGCTGCCCGCCGCCCAGCCCGACTCGGCCGTGCCCGCCATCGGGTGCCCGCCGACGAACCGGGCTCGCGGCGCGTACCGGGCCACGGCGTCGGCCACCGCCACCTTCACACTCACGGCGTCGGTCAGCCGGCAGGTCGACGCGACGGCGTCGACGCGGCGCAGCACCTCGGTCAGCGCCGTGAGCGGGACGGCCAGCACCACCAGCGCGTCGGCTTCGACGGCTCGGCGCAGGGCGGCATCGGAGTCGGTGGTCACGTCGAAGCCGTCGACGCGGGCCTGTTCGGTGGTGGTGGCCGACGCGCTCGAGCCCCAGACGGTGCGACCGGCCTTGCCCGCGGCCCGTAGCAGCGACCCACCGATCAACCCGGCGCCGATCACACAGACCGCGCGTTCCGTCACGCCCTGACAATAGGCGCTCGCCGGCCCACTCATGTCCGTCTGCCCCACCCGATTCGATCTTTGCAGCAAAGCTGCCATTCCGGGGGTGGGCGAGGGGCGGGCGGAGGGCGACGGGCGCGCACGGTCAGGGGCGGGAGAGAGCGTTCGCCACCCGCAGCACACCGCGCTCCCCCAGGCCCACTCCCACGACCTGGATCCCGGCCGGCAGACCGTCCGTCCGGCCGGGCACCGACACCGCGGGCCATCCGGTGAGGTTGAACGGCAGGGTCAGGGCGAGCAGTGCCGGCCGCACGGGCACCTCGAACCCGTCGACGACGATGCTCTGCGCCCCGATCGGCGTCGCGCGCAGCCGGGTGGTGGGCAGGACCAGGACGTCGACCCCGGCCACGGCCTGCCGGAAGGCCGCGACGAGACGGCGGCGGGTGCGCAGCGCGTCGACGTAGGCACGGGCGGTGATGTCGACGTTGGGGGTCAGGCGGTCGCGCGTGGCCGGCTGGTAGTCCCGCGGACGCTCGGCGAGCCAGGCGGCGTGCGTCGCCCAGGCCTCGGCGCCGACGATCACTGGGTAGGTGGCCGCGAGGTCGTCGATCATGGGGGTGCGCAGCGCGTGGACGGTCGCGCCCGCCCGTTGCGCCGTCGCGACCGCCGCGTCGACGGCTGCGGTGATCGCGGGGTCCACTGCCTGCCAGTAGTCGTCGAGGAGCACCCCCACGCGCACACCGGCAACACCCGGAGCCTGAATTCCGCCCCCCGTACCGCCTGGACGGGCGAGCACGTCCCACGCGACGGAGGCGCCGTGCACGTCGGCGGCCAGCAGCCCGATCGTGTCGCACGTCTCGCTGAGCGGGAACACGCCGTCGGTCGAGAGGGCACCGAGGGTCGGCTTGAGCCCGACCACCCCGCACAGCGCCGCCGGCGTGCGCACGCTGGCTCCGGTGTCCGTGCCGAGGGTCAGCGCGAGGTGCCCCGCCGCCACCGCCGCTGCCGACCCCGACGACGATCCGCCGGTGATGCGCGTCGGGTCGTGGGGGTTGCGGGCCGGGCCGGTGGCGGCGACGTCGCCGGTCGGGCCGTAGGCGAACTCGTGGGTGTGCAGCTTCGCGACCACGATCGCGCCGGCCTCCCGCAGCCGCGCGACCACGGGCGCGTCGACGAGGGCCGCCGGGGCGTCGGCGAGGACGGCCGAGCCGGCGCGGGTGGGCATACCCGCGACGTCGATGAGGTCCTTCACGCCCACCGCCACGCCGTGCAGCGGCCCGCGCCACTCCTCGCGCACCAGCTCGTCGGCCCGCTCGGCGGCCTGGGCGAGCGCGCGGTCGGCGTCGAGGCTGATCACGGCGTTGTGGGTGTCGGCGGCCAGTCGCTGCAGGGCGTCGGTGACGTGCTCGACGGGTGACAGCTCCCGGGAACGCAGCGCCATCCCGAGCTCGCGGAGGAAGATCACGGTGCCCATCCTGCCGGCCGTGGCCGTCATCGTGGGACCTGTGTCCGTGCCGCCCCTCCCGCTCGCGGGCACCGGCGCGGCATCGTGGGGCCATGTCCAGAGCACTCGTCGTCATCGAGGTGACGACGACCCGTGCGCTCCTCCCGTCGTCGTGAGCGGACCGTCGTCGGACCGCGCGAGCCGCTACGGGGTCAGCGCGTCCAGGGCCAGGCCGGCGTATACGGCGACCCCGGCGGACATGGCCTGCTCGTCGAACACCACCCGGTTGGAGTGGTTGGGCGGGGCCAGGGCCGGGGTGGTGCCGGGCGGGCAGGCGCCGAGGAAGGCGAGCGCACCGGGCACCTCCTGCAGGACGTAGGAGAAGTCCTCCGCGCCCATGATCGGGGTCGCCATCTCCGTCACCCGGTCGGGGCCCAGCGCCCGGGCCGCCACGGCGTCGAGGCGGACGGCCGCGTCGATGTCGTTGACGGTGACGGGGTAGCCGGGTTCGATGTCGACCTCCGCCGTGGCGCCGTAGGCCATTGCCGTGTAGCGGCAGACGCGGTGGATCTCGTCGTGCATCTGCCCCCGGACGGTCGACGACAGTGTCCGCAGGGTGCCCTCCATGAACGCCGTCTCGGGGATCACGTTGTTGGTGGTGCCCGCGACGATGCGCGCGATCGTCAGCACGGTCGGGCTGTGGGTGTCGATGCGCCGGGTGATCGCGGTCTGCAGCGCGCCGACCATCGCGGCGGCCGCCGGCAGCGGGTCGAGCGCGTCGTGCGGGGCGGAGGCGTGTCCACCTCGTCCGGTGACGGTGACGCGGACGTGGTCGGCCGCCGCCATCAGCGGCCCGCCCCGCAGCTGGACCTCCCCGCTGGGCACCGTGGCGCTGATGTGCAGGGCGTAGGCGGACTCCGGGCGCCCGCCGGGACCGGTGGGATCCAGCAGACCCTCGTCGATCATGTACCGGGCGCCGTGGAACCCCTCTTCGCCCGGCTGGAACATGAACAGCACCCGGCCCGCGAGCTCGTACCGACGTTGCGCCAGCAGGCGCGCGGCCGACGCGAGCATGGCGACGTGAGTGTCGTGCCCGCACG
Source organism: Pseudonocardia sp. (assembly GCA_043716935.1). Taxonomy (GTDB): domain Bacteria; phylum Actinomycetota; class Actinomycetes; order Mycobacteriales; family Pseudonocardiaceae; genus Pseudonocardia. Next base: position 8,214 of record JAYSXW010000005.1, on the reverse strand, counting down.
CGTGCATCACGCCCTCGACCTGCGACGCGAAGTCCAGCCCGGTGTCCTCCGGCATGGGCAGCGCGTCCATGTCGCCGCGCAGCAACACCGTCGGCCCGGGCCGCGCGCCCTCCAGCACGGCGACGACGGAGCTGACGGCGCGGCCCAGGTGCACCTGCAACGGCAGGTCGGCCAGCGCGGCGACCACGGCGTCGCGGGTGCGGGGGAGGTCCAGCCCGACCTCCGGACGGCGGTGCAGGGTGCGGCGCAGGGCCACCGTGCGGGCGTGGAGCCCACGCGCCTGGGCGTGCAGCGAACCGAGCGCGACGTGCGTGGGCATGAGTCGATCCTGGCACCGCCGAGGGCCGGGAAGGACCCGAGTGGGCGTTGTGGTTTGGAGCACAAGGGAACCCGCCGTACGCTCGTGCTCGTGCAGAGCGCCGAGGCCCCCGTGGACGTACGGGAACAGGCCCTGCCCGGGTTCGCGGTCGCCGCGGTCCGGGAGGAGGGCCGCTGGCGCTGTACCCGGATGGTGCCCGAGGCCCTCGTCGACCTGGACGTCGCCATCACCGAGCTCCGCGAGCTGCGCTCCACCGGCGCCGTGCTGGGTCTGCTCGGCGTCGACGACGAGTTCTTCGTGCTGCTGCGGCCCACGCCCGGTGGGGTCTCGCTGATGCTGTCCGACGCCGTTGCCGCACTGGACTACGACATCGCCGCGGACGTCCTGGACCTGCTGCGTGTCGACCTGCCATCCGATGAGGACGGGGCCGACGACCCGTGGCCCGAGGGCGATCTGGCGATCCTCGCCGACCTCGGCCTGCCCGCCGACGAGCTGGAGGTGCTCGCCGGGGTGGTGGATCTCTACCCCGACGAGCAGCTGGCCGTGATCGGCCGTCGCTGCGGGTTCGCCGAGGCGCTGGCCGAGGTCGTCGACACGCCCTGATGCCCGCCGACGAGGCACTGATCCGGCGGGCGATCGTCGCCGCGCAGGCCGCCACCCTCACCGGTGACGTCCCGATCGGCGCCGTAGTCATCGACGCCGACGGCCGCGAGCTGGCCGTCGCCGGCAACGCCCGTGAGGCGCTGTCCGACCCGACCGCGCACGCCGAGATTCTCGCCCTGCGTGCCGCCGCGGCGGTGCGGGGCGAGTGGCGGTTGGAGGGTTGCACGCTCGCGGTGACGGTCGAGCCGTGCACGATGTGCGCGGGGGCGATCGGCCTGGCCAGGATCGCGCGGGTGGTGTTCGGGGCGTGGGAGCCGAAGACCGGCGCCGTCGGCTCCCTGTGGGACGTCCTGCGCGACCGTCGCCTCACCCACCGTCCCGAGGTCGTGGGCGGGGTGCTGGCAGCCGAGTGCGCGGCCCTGCTGGAAGCGTTCTTCGACGAGCAGCGACGCTTCGGCCAATCTGGGGCACGGAACAGATCACCCGTTTCGGCGCCTAGGTGGTCTGCGTGCGGGACGGTGCCCTGCTGCTCAGCCGCTTCGCCCGCAGCCACCGCTGGACCCTGCCCGGCGGTGGCCTCGACCACGGGGAGCGGCCCGAGGAGTCGGGCAGCACCGACCGGGCCGAGTGGGTGCCGCTCGTGCAGCTCGACAGCCTCAGCTGCTCCAGCCTGATCGGCATCGGCATCGACCTCGCCGCGGCAGCCGCCTGACCGTCAGCGGCGGCCCGACCGTCAGGTGAGCCGGCCCGCAGCCACGACCCGGGCGAGGAACTGGCGGGTGCGGGCCTGGGTCGGGTCGCCCAGCACCTGCTCCGGCGGCCCGGACTCCAGCACCCGGCCGCCGTCGAGGAAGCAGACCCGGTCCGACACCTGCTTGGCGAACCCCATCTCGTGTGTCGCCATCAGGATCGTGCTGTCTCCGCGCGCCAGCTCGCGGACGATGGCGAGCACCTCGCCCACCAGTTCCGGGTCCAGCGCCGAGGTGATCTCGTCGAACAGCAGCAGGCGCGGCTCGACGGCCAGCGCCCGTGCGATCGCCACCCGCTGCTGCTGCCCGCCCGAGAGCCGGTCGGGGTAGGCGTCGGAGAACGCGGCCAGCCCGACGCGCGCGAGCAGCTCCCGCGCCCGCTCGTCGGCGTCCGCGGCCGTGATCCGGTGCACCACCCGCGGCGCGAGCGCGACGTTCTGCAGCGCCGTCATGTGCGGAAACAGGTTGAACGCCTGGAACACGATCGCCATCCGACGCTGGGCTGCCGCGACGTCGGCGCGCGGATCGGAGACGTCGACGCCGTCGAGCAGGATCTGCCCGTCGTCGATGTCCTCGAGCAGGTCGACGCACCGCAGCAGTGTCGATTTCCCCGATCCCGACGCCCCGATAAGGGTGATCACCTGGTGCTCGGCGACGGCGAGATCGACACCGTCGAGCACGGTCGCGTCCCCGTAGCGTTTGACGATGTTCCGCACTTCGAGCACGGTTCCGCTCGGTCCGACGCTCCCGGCAGGTCGCGGATTCATGCCGCCCCCTCCCGCCGCGCCGCCCGGGCCGCGACGGCGTCGGCGATGCGGCCCGTCGGTATGGCGAGCAGCACGAACAGCAGCCCGGCCACGACGTAGGGGGTGAAGTTGAACGTCCGCGCCGACTCGATCTGCGCGGCGCGGATCGCGTCCACCACGCTCAGCACCGAGATCAGCCCGACGTCCTTCTGCAGCGCGACGAAGTCGTTGAGCAGCGGCGGCAGCACCCGTCGCACGGCCTGTGGGAGAATCACCAGTCGCATCGACTGCCGGTGGGTCAGGCCCAGCGACCGCGCCGCAGCCCGCTGCGACGGGTGCACGGACTCGATCCCGGCCCGGAAGACCTCCGACACGTACGCCGAGTACACCAGGATCAGCGCGACGGTGCCGAGCACGGCCGCGTCCCGGGGGACGCCCTGGAGCCGCAGCCCGGGCACCCCGAAGCCGATGAGGTAGAGCGCGATGAGCAGCGGCACTCCGCGGAACAGGTCCACGTAGCCGACCGCCAGCGCCCGGACCGGGAAGAACACCGGCCCGCGCAGCGTCCGCAGCACTGCGATCAGCAGCCCGAGCACCAGGATCCCGATCTCCGCGACCACCAGCACCCGGATGTTGAGCCACAGCCCGAGCAGGATCGACGGCAGCGACGACCAGGCGATGGCCGGGTCGAAGAACGTCGACGCCACCCGGGGCCACCCGGGCGACCGCGTGACCGCGAACCCCACCGCCACCGCGAACGCCACCGTCGACGCCGCAGCCACCAGCGTCGAGCGGCGCGCCCGCGAGCGACGGTAGGCCGCCCGATCCAGCGCGAGCGGCGAGGGCGTCACGTCAGCGTCGGCGCCGATCCCGCCGAGGCCAGCCACTGCGTCTCCAGCGCTGTGAGGGTGCCGGCGGCCCGCAGCCGGTCGACGGCCGCGGACACGCACGCCGTGAGCGGGCTGCCCTTGTCGAGCACCGCGCCGAACTGCTCCGGGGTGCCCCCACCCAGCGGCAGCTGCCCGACGATCTTGCCGCCGTCGAGTTCGGCCGAGGTGATGTAGAACGCCGTCGGCAGGTCGACGACCAGGGCGTCGATCTGGCCGTTGGTCAGCGCGAGCTTGGCGTCGTCGTTGGTGTTGAACACCGCCGGCTGGTTGCTCGGGGCGATCTGGGCGACGATCGCGTCGTAGCTGGTGGTGCCGACCTGTGCGCCGATCCGGGCCTCCTTGAGCTGCGCGAGCGTCGTGGCGCCGGCCACCGGGCTGCTCGCCAGCGTGACGACGGCCTGTTTGACGTCGTAGTACGGGGTGGAGAAGTCGACGGCCGCCTTCCGCTCCTGCGTGATCGAGAACTCGTTGAGGTCGACGTCGTAGGCCTTCGGGCCGGGTTGGACGGCCGCGTTGAACGGCACGCGGGTCCAGGTGACCTTGTCTCCTGCATACCCGAGTTCGCCCGCGAGCGCGGCGCCGACTGCGCCCTCGAAGCCCTTTCCGGACGTCGGATCGTCGTCGACGAACCATGGCGGGTAGACGGGCTGGTCGGTGCCGAAGGTCAGCGTCCCGGCGGTGAGGGTCGGGAGCGCGCCCTTCTCGCAGGTCGCGGTCGCGGTCGCGCTGTCGGGAGCGGTGGCGGGGGAGGGCGCGGGGGCGCAACCGGCTGCGGTGAGCGCGACGGCCAGGGCCGCGAGGACGCGGGGAGCGGAGTTCACCCGGGGATTCTGCTCCCGAGCACCAAGTCCTGTCGATCACGCACCCCGCGTGTGGTGCGCGCCCCGCTCGGGGAGCGGACGGGGCTGCAGTACTCTGGTGTGCGGTAGCGTGTCCGAGCGGCCGAAGGAGCGCGCCTCGAAAGCGCGTGAGGTGCAAGCCTCCGTGGGTTCAAATCCCACCGCTACCGCCATTGTGATGTCGCGGGACATCGTGCACACGCGTCTCGCGACATTGTTCACGGTTTGGGCTGTGGTTGGTAGTCCTGGCCGAGGTCGAGATGGAGTTCTCGGAGGAGTTCTCCGTCGGCGGTCAGGACCCGGATGTACAGGTCGTGGACCAGGACCAGGATGTCGGTTCCGGCGTGACGGCGGCCGACGCCGATGTGGTGCAGGCGGCTGTTGTGGCGCAGGGTGCTGCGGTCGAGTGCGCGGTGCGGCCCGACGGTGTTGTGGTAGATCGTGAACGTGTCGAGCTGGGCTTGCAGCCGGCCGATCGTGGCCGCCCACGGTTGGCGGGCGAGCCACTTCTTGAGGGTCTGGTGGAACCGTTCGACCTTCCCGCAGGTCTGCGGGTGATACGGCCGGGAATGGCGGAACACGACGCCTCGGGCGTTGAGGGTCACCTCGTCGATCAGGTTGAGGACCTCTTGCCCGCCCCGGTCGAGTGCCCGTCCCGGTCGAGTACCTTGCGCAGCCCGACGATGTCGTCCTCGATCGCCTGGACTGTCGGTTGGGGACTTGTCAACGGCCGCCGGGAGCGGGGCACCAGGCCGGGCCCGCCCTCGGCCAGGTAGCGCTCGCTGCACCAGCGTGATCACCCACCGCCGCGACACCCCATAATCGCGGGCGACCTCGCTCTTCGGGCGGCCCTCGACCAGAACGGCCGCGACGACCAGTTGTGCCGCCCGTCGTTCACCCCTCGGCTCAGGGCGTGAACGATGTCCCGCAACAGGTGTGAACGATGTCCTGAACTCAGACACCACCGCTACCGCCACTCACGATGCCGGGCTCCCAGCAGGATGCCCTGCGTCTGTCCCGTCACGGGCCGAGCAGCGCGCGGTACCGGCCCAGGTCGATGTTGCCGCCGCTCACGAGCACGCCCACGCGCAGCCCCGCGAGCTGGGGGGCCAGCCGCCGGACCGCGGCGAACGCAAGCGCCCCGGTCGGCTCCACCACGATCTTCAGCGTGGACGCGAACACCCGCATCGCGTCGCACAGCTCGTCGTCGGACGCGGTGTGGACGGCCTCGACCTCGCGCCGGATGATCACGAACGGGATGGCGCCCAGCGCCGTCGTCCGGGCGCCGTCGGCGATCGTGTCGGGGGTGTCGATGCGCACGATCTCCCCGGCCGCCAGCGAGCGGCGCCCGTCGTCGCCCGCCTCGGGCTCCACCCCGAAGATCCGGCACGACGGCGACAACGCCCGCGCCGCCAGCGCGCCGCCGGCGAGCAGCCCACCCCCGCCGAGGCAGACGAACAGCGCGTCGAGCTCGCCGGCGTCCTCGATGAGCTCCTTCGTCGCGGTGCCCTGACCGGCGACGACGTCCGGGTGGTCGTAGGGCGGTACGAGCGTGAGCCCGCCCTCGGCGGCCAGCTTCGTGCCGATCTCCTCGCGGTCCTGGGTGTACCGGTCGTACTCGACGACCTCCGCGCCGTACCCGCGCGTGGCGGCGAGCTTGCTCACCGGCGCGTCCGAGGGCATCACGATCGTCGCCGGGATGTGCAGGAGGCGGGCCGAGAGCGCCACGGCCTGCGCGTGGTTGCCCGAGGAGAACGCGACGACCCCGTCGCGGCGCTGCTCGTCGTCGAAGCGGGACAGGGCGTTGAACGCCCCCCGGAACTTGAACGCTCCGACCCGCTGGAAGTTCTCGCACTTGAAGAACACCGACGCGCCGACCTCCGCGTCGACGCGGGTGGAGGTGAGCACAGGCGTCCGATGAGCGTGACCGAGCAACCGTGCGGAGGCCTCGACGACATCGGCATAGGTGGGGATCACCCGGCCAACCTCGCACACCTCCGGTCGACGTCGCACAGGTTTGGCCGTATGCGAGGTGGACCGCAGGTGGGCGAGGTCAGCAGAGCCCGAGCTCGGTGGCCGGGTGCGCGCCGCGTCGGCGCAACTCCGTGACCAGCCCACCCGCGCCGGCGCGGGCGGCGGCGGCGTCGATGTCGTCACAGCTCGCCGCCCAGTGCAGCGGCGTCTCCGAATGTGGGCCTTGGAACCGCGCGTCCACCTCCGCGCCCGCCGCAACCAACACCCGCACCATCTCCGCACCGTTCGGCAGGTGTCCGGGCCAGTCGGTGACGGCGTGCAACGCGGAGCGCCACATCGTCTCGTCGCCGAACCGCGCCGACGCCAGCTTCGGGTGCTCGGCCAGCAGCACGCGCAGGGTGTCGACGTCACCGGTGCGGATCGCGGCTGTGCCGGCCTGCGCGAGCGGATGGTCGGCGGGAAGCAGCATGGCGCAAGTATGGGCAGGGTGAACCGCCTCTTCGAGGCGGCCACGGCTCGGGCGTCCACCGCCACGCGCACGACCGGCATCAGCCGATGCGGTCCGCGAGCTCGGTCGACGCCTCGATGATCAGCTGCTGCGCCGTTGCCCGGCTCGTGGCGGGCGTACCGTCGCCCGCCTGCGGGCCGTAGTCGCCGAAGTAGGCGTGCACGCCGCCCGGGATCGCGGTGAAGGCGGTGTCGGGCGGCAGTTTCGCCCGGCTGGCCGCAATGTCGTCCGGCGTCGCCAGGGCGTCGCGGTCCCCGGAGATCGACGCGACGGCGATCCCCGAGCCTGACAGGTCCTCCTGCGGGTAGGCCGCCCACAGCAGCAGCCCGCGCACCCGTGGGTCACCGGCGGCGGCGGTGGTCGAGGCCGTCACCCCGCCCAGCGAGTGCCCGGCCACGACCCAGCGCGGGACGTCCGGGTGCGCGTCGATCGCGGCCAGCGGAGCACCGGGGGCGGTCAGCGAAATCCCCAGCGGCGGCGTGAGCACGACGACGGTATGGCCGGCCTCGGCGAGCGGCCGTAGCAGCGCCAGGTAGGCGCGGGGGTCGACCAGCGCCCCGGGCACGAACACGACCCCGGCGCCCATGGCCGCTCGTGGCCGCAGCTCCCAGGTGGTGGCTGTCTCCACGACCTGGACGCCCGCCGACGATCCCTCGAGCGCCACCGGATCGGCCGCGTAGGGCCGCAACCAGAGCACCGCGGCCAGCACCAGTACCAGCCCCACGACGCCGACCAGCCGCAGCACGCGCCTGCGCACCGGCCGGACCGACGCCGCGACACCGAGCGCTGTGACGAGACCGAGCAGAACGGGATAGGCCGGATGCCCGGCCCCCAACACCACGGCGCGGGTGGCGACCACCCACGTCACCACCGCGACGGCAAGTACCACCGGAGCCCAACGCAGAGAACTTCGCATGAACCGGAGTCTGGACGACGGGCGAAGGCTGCCGGTTGCGCGCCCGGGTAACGAAGGCCGTCCAGCACCCGGTGCCGCGTGAGTACAGCTTCGTGGTCAGCGCCGGTGATGGGAGCGCGACCACGCTGTCCCGCTGACCGCAGACGTGCCGATCCTCCGCCGTCCCACAACGAGAACCGGGCCCGTCCGGAGTGGACGGGCCCGGCTACTCGGGACGAGACCGTGAGGTCAGCGCCCCACGGACCGCCGACCGTAGAGGTTGGCCACGAGGACGACACCGATCGCCGCCACGATGACCTGCACGAGCAGCTCGATCCAGTCGATTCCGCTCGTGTTCGTCGGAAGGCCCAGTGCGCGGGCGATGAACGTGCCGATGAAAGCGGCGACGATGCCGACGACGATGGTCAGCCAGATCGGGATGGGCTGCCGGCCCGGAACGACCAGCCGGCCGAGCGCGCCGATGATGGCACCGACGACGATCGCGGTGATGATTCCCGTGACAGTCACGGTTCCTCCAGTTTGGCCTCTGGGATCGCACCTGACGATCCGCTGAGACTGGGATGCCCTTCCGACGCTCGATCGATGCGGAGGAGATACAATCGTGACCGTCTTGGACCCAATGGCGTAGAAGAGGCATCGGCTGGACGATGACGCCATCATGGACGGGAGT
>JAYSXW010000400.1:0-3375 GCA_043716935.1 Pseudonocardia sp. | reverse complement strand
GTCGCCGCCGGCCGGACGAAACCCTGTTCGGCGACGTCCCGGACCCAGCTCAGCAGGCCGTCGTAGTGGCCGTCGGGGTCACAGACGACCACGGGCTTCGCGTGCATCCGCAGGTACCCCGACGTCCACGTCTCGAACAGCTCCTCACAGGTGCCAAGCCCGCCGGGCAGGGTCACGAACGCGTCGGCGCGGGCCTCCATGAGCGCCTTGCGCTCGCGCATCGTGTCGACGACGAGCAGCTCGTCGCAGTCGTGGTCGGCCCATTCGAGATCCACCAGTGAGCGCGGGATGACCCCGATGGTGCGGGCCCCGCCCGCCCGCGCCGCCGCGGCCACGGCACCCATCATCGACGCCCGGCCGCCGCCCGACACCAGGTCCCAGCCCCGGGCCGCGATCTCCCGGCCGGTGGCCGCGGCCAGCTCGACGTGCCGCGGGTCGATGCCCTCGACCGAGGCGCAGTAGACACAGATCGCGGTGGTACCCACTAGTGCGCCGCCTCCCACGCCTGGTACGCCTCCTGCACCACGCGGACGGCCTCGTCGACGTCATCGGTCAGGTGCAGCAGCGAGACGTCCTTCTCCCCCACCTTGCCGCTGCTCGACACGGTCGTGGAGATCCAGTCGTAGAGCCCGCCCCAGTATTCGGTGCCCAGCAGCACCACCGGGAACTTGGTGACCTTCTTCGTCTGCACCAGCGTCAACGCCTCGAACAGCTCGTCGAGCGTGCCGAACCCGCCGGGCAGGCACACGAACGCCTGCGAGTACTTGACGAACATCGTCTTGCGGGCGAAGAAGTAACGGAAGTTGATGCCGAGGTCGACCCAGTCGTTGAGGCCCTGCTCGAACGGCAGCTCGATGCCCAGCCCCACGGAGAATCCGCCGGCCTCCGAGCAGCCCCTGTTCGCCGCCTCCATCACCCCCGGGCCGCCGCCGGTGATCACCGCGTATCCCGCCTCGGCCAGGGCCGTGCCCAGCGCGCGTCCCTGGGCGTACTCGAGGTGGTGGCGCGGGGTGCGCGCCGAACCGAACACCGTGACGGCCCTGGGCAGCTCGGCGAGCATCCCGAAGCCCTCCACGAACTCGGCCTGGATCCGCAGCACCCGCCACGGGTCGGTGTGCACCCAGTCGCTCGGGCCGCGGGAGTCCAGCAACCGCTGGTCGGTGGTGGTGGCCTCGTTGCGGTGCTCCCGACGCAGGACGACGGGACCTCTCTGCCTTTCCGCCGGACCATCCCGCCGCTCCGGCCGCTCCTCCGACCCCCGGTCCGGACGACTCAGCATCCCCGCGGAACCATCCCGGCGCTCCGGCTCGCTGCTCGGCGTCTCGTCCGGACGATCCCGGCTGGCGGTCATAGCCGCCAGGATAGTGATCGCGGCGGCGCTACCCGATGCGGTCCTCGGCGACGTCGGTGCCCTGCTGGTCACGGTTCTCCCGGCCGCGCTGATACCCGGCGAGCCGTTCCCGAACCGCGTCGGGATTACGGACGGGCCGGGGGGCGACGAGCGGGTCGGCGCCCCGGACGAGGCGCGCGCCCGGCTGCCGGCGGGGCAGGCCGGCGTCGGCCGCGGCGTCGCGCGCCGCGGGGGGCGGGGACTCGCGGGGGACGTCGGCGAACGGCACCGCTTCGCCGTCGGGGGCGGGCACCCAATTGATCGGCACCTCCCGGTAGGACCGGAACCAGCTCGATGTGTTCTCCTCCTCGTCCGGCCGGTCGGGGTCGGGCGACAACCCGGCCCGGGCGCCGGCGGACGTCGGCAGGCGCCGGATCGCGGTGGGGAGCGGAAGCGGACCGGTCTCCGGGGACACGTCGAGCCGGGCCCGCTCCGCCGGGTCGTGGCGCTGCCGGGGCACCGCCGGGTCGTCGCGCTGCCGGGGCACCGCGACAAAGGCGCCGGCGGGCGTCGAATCGTCGTGTCTCGCCTCGACGGGCACCGGCCAGGTCCGATCCGACACCGGCGCGCCCGCAGCCGCGTCGGCGGGCACCGTCGCCGCCGGCCAGTGCTCGACCCGCGGCACAGGCATCGCGGGCGTGGCCGGCTCGCTGCGCGGCGGGGGCCCGGACGGCGACCCGGTCCACGGGAGGGCGGATCGGCTCGCCGGGGCAGCGTCGGGGTGTGCCGGCGGCCGGGGCTCGGACCGGGCGGGCGGCTCGACGAGGTCGCCGTGCTCGGCGGTGGAGTACGCGAGGTGGCCCGGGATCGTGACGCGGGCGGTCAGGCCGGGCGGGTCGTCGAGCACCACCTTGCGGGCACCGCGCTGGACGAAGTCCTGGGAGAGGCCGCTGCTGTTGACGAGCCGCACCTGCACGCCGTGGCGGGACGCAAGGCGACCCACCACGAACAGGCCCATCCGCCGCGAGGTGTTGAGGTTGAGCTCACCGGGCAGCCCGAGGCGGCGGTTCACCGCGGCCAGGTCCTGAGGCTTCATGCCTACGCCGCGATCGGTGATCTCGATGACCAGGGGCCCGTTGCTGATCCGGCTCGACCGCATGATCACCTGCGTGTCGGGCGCGGAGAAGCTCGTGGCGTTGTCCAGAAGCTCGGCCAGCAGGTGCTGGACGTCGTTGGCGGCCCGTCCGACGACCGCGACCAGCGGTACCTGCTCGACGATCACCCGCTCGTACTGCTCGACCTCGGACACCGCCGCCTGCATGACGTCGATCACGGGCACGGGGCGCGACGAGCGCTTGGCCAGGTCGGTGCCCGCGAGCACCAGCAGGTTCTCGCCGTTGCGGCGCATGCGGGTGGCCAGGTGGTCGAGGCGGAAGAGGTTGGAGAGCTGGTCGGGGTCCTGCTCGTTGCCCTCCAGCTCCTCGATGAGCTGCAGTTGCCGGTCTACGAGGCTCTGGCTGCGGCGCGAGAGGTTGATGAACATGCTGTTCACCGAGCTCTGCAGGGTGGCCTGCTCGGCAGCGAGCCGGACAGCCTGCAGGTGAACGGCGTCGAAGGCGCGCGCGACCTCGCCGACCTCCTCGCGGCTGGTGACCGGCACCGGCTCGATGTTGACGTCCGGGACGGCTCCGCCACGCATCCGCGCGACGGCCTCGGGAAGCCTCGTCTCGGCCACCTCCAGAGCGCTACGCCGCAGCGTGCGCAGCGACTTGATCATCGTCGAGGCGATGAGGCCGACGACGGTTGAGCCGATGAGCAGGGCCAGCACCAGCAGCACGGCGTTGAGGCCGGCGGCGTCGACCGACCGCTGCTCGCTCGCCGCGTTGGTGGCCGCGAGCTCCGCCCGCATCCCGGCCCCGGCGGTGTCGATCTCGTCGAGGAAGGGCGAGTAGACCACCGCCGCGTCGACGGCCGTCGCCGCCGGCAACGGCTGGCTGCCGGCGCGTTCGAGGCGCTGGACGAACTGGCTGCGCCCCGCGTTGGAC
>JAYSXW010000399.1:0-3379 GCA_043716935.1 Pseudonocardia sp. | reverse complement strand
GCGGTGACCACACCACCGTCACCGCGGCGAACATCGTCATCGCCACCGGCACCAGGCCGGCCAGACCGTCGCAGGTGGAGTTCGACGACAACCACGTGATCGACTCCGACGCCGTCCTGCGGATGCGGCGAGTGCCGTCGTCACTGGTCGTGGCGGGTGCGGGCGTGATCGGCATCGAGTACGCGTCGATGTTCGCGGCACTGGGCATCCGCGTCACCGTCGTGGAACGCCAGCCGCAGATGCTGAGCTTCTGCGATCCCGAGGTCGTCGAGTCGCTGAAGTTCCACCTGCGCGACCAGGCCGTCACGTTCCGCTTCGGTGAGGAGGTGGAGAAGGTCGAGATCACGCCGCGGGGCACGGTCACGAGCCTGGCCAGCGGCAAACGGATCGCCGCCGACATGGTCATGTACTCCGCCAGGGCGTCACCGAGGAGCTCGACCTGCAGAAGGCGGGCCTGTCGGCCGACACGCGCGGCCGGATCAACGTCGACGGGCAGTACCGCACGAGCGGGCCACACATCTTCGCCGTCGGGGATGTCATCGGCTTCCCCGCGCTGGCCGCGACGAGCATGGACCAGGGCCGGCTCGCGGCCTGCCACGCCTTCAACAAGCCGGTGCGCGAACTGCAGGTGAACGCCGGTTCCGCGGTGCGCGCAACGACGGCTGCGGTCGACGCGGCGGGTGCCCGGGTGGTGGCCCTCGCCGCGTTGTTGATGCTCGGGACCACCGGCCGGGCCTAGGTCACTGAGCAGGCCCTACCCCTCGACGTGTTGGCCGAGCGGCCGAACCGGATCTGGGAACGGGCGGCCTGCCCCCGGTGCGCCCGTGGTGAGGCGCTGGAGCCGATCTAGGTCACGCCGATGCCCCGGGCGTCGAGCCAGGGACGGGGGTTGATCTTGTGGCCGGCCGGGGTGATCACCTCGAAGTGCAGGTGGGGGCCGGTCGAGTGGCCACGGTTGCCGACCTCGGCGATCTCCTGTCCGGCGGCGACCTTCTGCCCCACCCGCACGAGCGAGCGGTTGACGTGCCCGTAGACCGTGATCGTGCCGTCGGTGTGCCGGACGCGGACCCAGAGCCCGAAGCCGGTCGCCGCGCCGGAGTCGATCACCGTGCCGGCCAGGGGCACATGGATCGGGGTGCCGATCGGGGCGGCGATGTCGAGGCCCTCGTGGAAGCTGCCCCAGCGCCCGCCGAAGCCCGATGTGATGCGTCCGACGGTCATCTGGAGGCCGCGGGTGATCGTGGAGGCCGCCGTGCGCGCCGCTTTGGCGGTGCGCGCCGTCTCCGCGGCGCGGACCTTCTCGGCGGCCGCCGCGGCTTGGGCCGCCGCGAGCTGCAGGTCAGCGGCCTTGACGAGGTCGGCGGCGTCGACGACCGAGGGCTCGGGCGTGATGGCGGTCAGCGGCGCGGAGGCCACCGTCGTCGCGGCGACGAGCGCAGCGGACGGATCGGCCGTGCCGAGGAGCTCGGTGACGCCCAGGCGCAGCACATTGGCGCCGTCGTCGATGGCGGGCAGCGCGCCGGTCAGCGCGTGCTGGCCGGCGGCAGCGAGTGCGCCACCGGCGAGGACGGTGGCGACGAAACGCGTGGGAAGCGACGTGGGCTGCGGGAGCGGGATCGACCGGGCGCCACCTACCCCCGCTGCTGCCGCGACGGCGAACAGCGGGGGCCCGAGGTGTGCGCGCCGGCCCGAGGGGGAGCGGTGCCGTGACACGACCTTTTCCTTCCGGATCTGCTGCGGCCCGGCCGGACTCCCGTCGGGGGGTCGGGGCGCACCGCCCGAGTGGGCGCGGTCCGTTGTCCGGTTCGTGACCGGGCCGTTATTGATCCGAGAGCGACCGTAACCCGAAGCAGGACACCGATTGCCCGAAGCGTCGCGACGCTGAGGTCATCGGAGTACTGCACGCGACGAGCGGCGACGGCGGCACGACGCGCCGGACGCGCCGCTGATTCCCGGCCCGCTCACCGCACCGCCGCGTCCTGTCCCCCGCTGATCCCCCCTATCTTGCTACCGAAAGTGTTCATATTGTCGCTGAACGTCATCACCTGCCCGGCGGCCGGAGCAGCGCCGGAAGACCGTGCAGCACGTCGTGGACCGCCGACTCGACGCCGTCAGCCCCGCCACGGCGGACGCGCCGACAGGCTCAACACGCCACGCCACGCACCGGCCGGAACGGCCGGGCCCGTGCTCGTCGCGGGGGACCGACGCGCCACGGACCGATCGTCGGTGCTGGGCGACGATCCGGAGGCCGACGATCGGCCCAGGAACGCGCTGACCGTTGCGAACGGACCCGATCGAGCCGATCGGTTGAACCGGATCAGCAGTCGCGTCGTGTAGGTGGTGAGACGCCCGGGACTCGATGGCCATGTGGGCCGCGGCAGTGGACGTCGGGTGCGGAGTTGGCCATGAAGTTCGACCTGGGCGCGCAGACCACGCCGGCCCGGAAGGCCGAGGGTGCAGGCGACGATCTCGGCGGGTTGATCATGCAGTTGATCGCGGCGGCGGAACCGTTGAAGGAAGAATTCAGCGGCGCCGGCCGCGCGGCATTCGACTCGTTCACCTCCGATGCGGACGCGATCACCGAGGATCTCGACAGCTCGCTGGCGGTGATTCTCGGCGGCCGGTCGGGAACGACCACCTGGTTCGACGAGGACGACACCGAGTCGGCCGACAACGCACGCTCGGGCCAGGGCAGTGCCGACGCTGCGCCTCGGCGCCGGCCGCTGAACCGGGAGAACCTCATGCTGGATCGACTCGGTGTCGACACCGCCGCCTCGCAGCAGGCGCAGTCCGACCTCGCCGGCGCCATCGCCCGACTCGAGGCGGCCATCGCTCAACGCAACGCGGAGGTCAACGCCGCGATGAATGATTTCACCGCTGACGGTGTCGCGGAGCACTACCGCGCGATGGAGCAGCGCTGGCACTCCGCTGCCACCCAGGTGCAGCAGATCATCACACTGCTGCGCACGACGACGATGGCCCGCACCGACGATGCCGCGACCACGGCGCTGCCCCAGGCCCGGGCCGCGGTGCAGGACATCGCCTGAGATCATCGCTCGGACAACCCTGCGCGACCGCGAACTCCTCCATCGGGCACTCCTCCATCGGGAACCACCGGGGCGTGGCCCGCGGCCGCGGGCGGAACCCACCCGCGGCCAGGTACCGTCGGAGGTCACCCAGCACGCGAGGGGAGCGAGGTGTTCCGCAGGTCCGACCAGCGCGACGACCCGCGTGACGACGGTGCGTCCGACGCCCGCAACGCCGCCACGCAGGGCTTCCTCGCCCTGGATGACGAGCAGCGGGCGGCGGCGGACGCCGTGCACGCAGCCGACCAACTGGGCATCGGGCGGCGCCTCTCGGCGTCGTGGGCATCGGTTTC
>JAYSXW010000398.1:0-3383 GCA_043716935.1 Pseudonocardia sp. | reverse complement strand
CGCTCAACCGCCTCCGCCGCAACGCCCGCACCGACCTACGCGGCCGCCGCGCCCTGCTCACGGGCGGACGCGCGAAGATCGGCATGTACATAGCGCTGCGGCTGCTGCGCGACGGCGCCGACCTCACGATCACCACCCGGTTCCCGAACGATGCCGTCCGCCGGTTCGCCGGGGTACCCGACAGCTCGGACTGGCTGCACCGCCTGCGGGTGGTGGGCATCGACCTCCGTGACCCGGCCCAGGTGGTGGCCCTGGCCGACGACGTCGCCGCGCGCGACCCGCTGGACATCTTGATCAACAACGCCGCGCAGACGGTGCGCCGCTCGCCCGGCTCCTACAGCGCACTTGTCGAGGCGGAAGGCACGCAGGCCACGGACCTGGTCGAGGTGATCCGCTACGACCGCCGGCTCGACACCCACCGGCCCGACTCCGATCGGCCCGACTCCGATGGTCTCGGGACCCTGATCCACGGGACGCTGCTGCACGGGACGGTTCCGGCTGCGCTCGTCGGGGCCGGGTCCACTCCGTCGGCGCTGGCCGAGCTGGCGATGACCGCCCGCAGCGCCTCCCCCGCCCGCATCGCCGCCGGCACCGCGATCGACGCGGGTGGTCTGCTCCCCGACACCGCACCGGACAACAGCTGGACCCGGCGGGTGCACGAGATCGACCCGCTGGAGCTCCTCGAGGTACAGCTGTGCAACCAGACGGCGCCGTTCATCCTGCTCAGCCGGTTGCGCCCGGCCCTGGCGGCGTCGCCGGCCCGTCGAACCTACGTCGTGAACGTCAGCGCGATGGAGGGCCAGTTCGCCCGCGCGTACAAGGGCCCGGGCCATCCCCACACGAACATGGCCAAGGCCGCCTTGAACATGCTCACCCGCACCAGCGCCGCGGAGATGCTGGAGCGCGACGGCATCCTCATGACCGCCGTCGACACCGGCTGGATCACCGACGAGCGCCCGCACCCGACGAAGCTGCGGCTGGCCGCGGACGGCTTCCACGCCCCGCTGGACCTGGTCGACGGCGCCGCCCGGGTCTATGACCCGATCGTGCGCGGCGAGGCGGGCGAGGACCTGCACGGCTGCTTCCTCAAGGACTACGAACCCGGCAGCTGGTGAGGGCGCGGACCTACGCCACCGCGGCCGCGGACTTGTCGAGCGTCGCCCCCCTCGTCACCAGCGTGCGGCCGTCGCGGAAGCGGACGCCGTCCTGGCAGCGCACCTCGACGGCGCCGCCGGCGAACTGCTCGGTGTAGAGCCGCGCGTAGAGCCCGTCGACCGCCAGCAGCTCTGCGTGGGTGCCGCGTTCCACGATCTGCCCGTCCTCGACGGCCAGGATCACGTCCGCCCCGAGGATCGTCGACAAGCGGTGGGCGATCGCGATCGTGGTGCGGCGCTCCGTCGCGTGCTCCAGGGCCTGCTGGACCAGGCGCTCGCTGGTGGTGTCCAGGGCGCTCGTCGCCTCGTCGAGGATGAGGATCTTCGGGTCCTTCAGCAGCACCCGGGCGATGGCGAGGCGTTGCTTCTCCCCGCCCGACAGGCGGTAGCCGCGCTCCCCCACCACCGTGTCGTAACCCTCGGCGAAGCTCACGATCCGGTCGTGGATGTTGGCGGCCCGCGCCGCGTCCTCGATCTCCTCCTGGGTGGCGTCGGGCCGGGCGTAGCGGAGGTTGTCACCGATGGTGGAGTGCAGCAGGTAGGTGTCCTGCGTCACCATGCCGATGACGTCGGCCACCGACGACTGCGTCAGCTCCCGCACGTCCTGACCGTCGATGAGGACGCTGCCGCGGTCGGCGTCGTAGAGGCGGGGGACGAGGTAGGACAGCGTGGTCTTGCCGGAGCCGCTGGGGCCGACGATCGCCGCGAGCTGCCCGGGCTCGACGACCAGCGACACCCCCCGAAGCGCATACACCGGCGCTGCCCCGTTCGTCTCGACGGGCACGGGTGCCGCCCCGGCGACCTCCCCGGCGGGGTAGGAGAACCAGACGTCCCGCAGCTCGACCCGTCCGGACACGGTCGCGGCGTCGAGCACCCGGGCACCCGGGGCGTCGACGATCTTCGGGGTGAGGTCGAGATAGTCGAAGATGCGCTGGAACAGGGCCAGCGAGGTCTGGACGTCGAGCGAGACTCGCAGCAGGTTGACCGTCGGGAACAGCAGCCGCGTCTGCAGCGTCGTGAACGCGACGATGGTGCCCGCGCTGACCGACGCGCCGCTCCCGGCCACGATGAGGAATCCCGCCGCCAGGTAGACCAGCGCCGGGGTGACGCCGAGGAACGTCTGCACGACGGCGAAGAACGACTGGCCGGTCATCGCCTGACGCACCTGCAGATCGACCTGCCGGGTGTTCTCCTCGCGGTAGCGCGTCACCTCGTAGGCCTGCCGGTTGAACACCTTCGCCAGCAGCACCCCCGACACCGACAGCGACTCCTCGGTGATCGCCGTCATGTCCGAGAGCGACTCCTGGGTCCGGCCGGCGATCCTGCGGCGCACCCGCCCGACACGCACCTGCAGTACGACGAACAGCGGCACCAGCGCCACCGCCACGATCGTGAGCTGCCACGACAGGACGAGCATCGCGACGAGCGCGGCCACCACCGTGACGACGTTGCCCAGGATGGAGCTGGCCGTCTCGCTCAGCACCGACTGGACGCCGCCGACGTCGTTGGCCAACCGCGACTGGATCGCGCCGGTGCGGGTGGCAGTGAAGAACGACAGGTCCATACGCTGCAGGTGCTCGAACAGCCGGCTGCGCAGGTCCGCCATGACGCGGTTGCCCAGCAGCGTGGTCTGGTAGGTCTGATAGACCCCGATCAGCGCGGTCACGACCGGCACCGCCACCATGCCGCCCACCAGCCACGCGAGCAGCGGCATGTCGACCCCGGTGCCGTCGGGCGGGAACAGCGCGTCGTCGAACACCGCGCGGGTCAGGAACGGCGTGATGATCCCGAGGCCGCTGCTGAGCAGCACCGCGATCCCGATCGTGGCCAGCATCCTCCGGTAGGGGGTGAACAACGCCCAGACCCGCCGGCCCAACCCCGACGGTGTGGGCCGCTGCTCCGAGCGCTTGCTCTCCATGGCCGAAGAGTCCCACGGTGGGACGCTCCCCGTTCACCGCCGCACGGTTGGATCACGAACGTGACCCCCGTGCACACGATCGTCCAGATCACCGACCTGCACCTCGTCGCCGACGGCGTCCTGCTGCGCCACCGGCTCGACACCGCCGACGCGCTGGCGCGGGCGCTGGCCGCCGTCCAGGCGTCGCGGGTGACGCCTGCCGGATCATCGCGCTCGACAGCACCGTCCCCGGCCGGCCGTCGGGCGACCTGACCGCTGCCCAGCTCGCCTGGCTCGCCGCCGAACTGGCCGAGCCCGCCCCCGACGGCACG
>JAYSXW010000397.1:0-10224 GCA_043716935.1 Pseudonocardia sp. | reverse complement strand
GATCTCGAATCCCGGTACCGTCCGTCACCACAATCTGGTCAGCGTTCCGCATCGGGACGCCCATCGCGACCCGACCGGATCGTCCGAGGTTCAGCGGTCGCGGCGGCGCGCCGTCGCTCCGAATTCTTCGCCCGCGTCATGGGCGGCAATGGTCACCGCTGGTGTGGTAATCGCTGCCGGCTCGGTCACCGTCGCCGTGGCAGTGCGGAGCGACGCCGCCGTCTTGCCCACGACCCGGACGCCGAGCACCTCTCCTGAGCCGACGGGCACGACGTCACCGAGGTCACTCCGGCCCGACGTCGTGCACGGATCAGGGGCCTCGCCGCTGATGAACCTTCCTGCACCGTTCTCCGTCGTACTGCCCACCGACGATCCCGGTCCGAGCGTCAGGTCGCTCGCCGGGTCGCTGTTCGGACCCGGAACGGCATCCGTCGCGACGACGAATTCGGGACCGCCGGACCGCCCGACCGGGTCGTTGGCGGGGGGGACACCGAGGGACGCCCCGACCACCACGTTCCCGGTGGTGCCGGCTGGTGTGGCAATCCGCGGACTCGGCGACTCGGCCGGCCTTCCGAGGGCCGGTGGAAGCGCAGCAACGTCCCGGCAGGACCCAGAACCGGCCCGGTCCGAGGCGGCGGCTTACCCGGCCGGCATCCTGGGCGTTGGGCAGGCGGGGGCGTTGCTCAGAGCCGGGTCCGAGGGCCCGCCCGCAGGCGATACTCACGTGGCACCCGCCGGAAGCGGCGCGATCATGGGCCGGCCGGCGCGGCCGGACGTGGTCGCGTCCCCGATGGCGGCCCGCTCGGGGAGCGGCGCGTCCTCGCTCTCGTCCGGCGACGCCACAACGCTTGAACCGGCTCCGGTCATCCTGTTTGCGCAACGGAAGGCTCCCCCGGCCACCAAGGTCTCCCCAGCCGTCGACGCCCCCCCGGCTGCCAAGGTCTCCCCAGCCGTCGACGCCTCCCCCATCGCCAAAGCCTCCCCAGCCGCCGACGCCCCCCCGGCTGCCAAGGTCTCCCCAGCCGCCGACGCCTCCCCAGTCGTCAACGCCCCCGCTAAGAGCCCCGACGTGGCTGCCAGCGCGGCTGACGCCCCCGACAAGCCGGGTCTCAACGGCGGCGCCGTTGAGACCGACGCGAAGCCTCAGGTCAGCCGGAAGCCCGACCAGCGGCCATCCGGGTCCGACGGCGTGCCGGCCATGGCGATGCTGTATCCACGGCCGTCCTTCGGCCTCTGAGCGGTCAGGAACCGGGCGGCGGCTTCGCCACCGCACCCGCTCACACCGCCCCCAGCACGGGCTCGAAGGCCAGCTCCGCGGCGCCGACGAGCTTGGCGTCGCGACCCAATGGGCTGATCTCGATTCGGATGCCGCCCACGGCCCGGCTCACCAGGCTGCGCTCGTGCACAACTGTTCGGGCATGCTCGACCACCCCGGCCGGCAGGGCCGCGAACAGGTCGCCGAGCACCACCAGCTCGGGGGCCATCATGTTGACGACGGTCACCAACCCGACGGCCAGCCATTCGGCGAACTCGTCGAGCGGGCCGGGCCGCGCGGTGCGGGCGAGCGAACGTAGCTCCGCGACCACCACGCCGCGGGAGGCATCGGCGGGCAGGCCCAGCGCCCGGCACAGCGCGGCTTCCCCCACCTCGGTCTCCCAGCAGCCGCGGGAGCCGCAGTAGCAGCTGCGCCCGCCGGGCCGAACCATCATGTGGCCGAGCTCGCCGACGTATCCCCGGGTGCCCCGCAGCGGCCGTCCGCCCGAGATCACGCCCCCGCCGACGCCGAAATCGGCGGAGATGTAGACGAGATCGTCGACGTTGCGGGCCACCCCGCGGACGTGCTCGGCGAGCGCACCCAGCTCGGCGTCGTTGGCGACCTGCACCGGCATCCGCAGCACTGAGGCGAGCCGCGTGCCCAGCGCCACGTCGTGCCAGCCGAGGTTGGGCGCCTCGTGCACGCGCCCGTCATCGCGGCGCACCACGCCGGGCACCGACACGCCCGCCCCCTGCGCGGTGACGGCCAACTCGTCGGCCAGCAGCTGCGCCGACTCCGCGACGTGGGTGATCACCTCGCCGGGGGTGCGGGTGCGGCTGTGCAGGTTCCAGCTGTGCCGGCCCAGCACCTGCCCCCCGAGACCCACCATAGAGATCGCCACCTGCTCCACCCGCACGTCGACGGCCAGCACCACCGCCGACTGCGGGTCGGGAAGCACCATCAGTGACGGCCGTCCGGCCCCGGTGCGACGGGCGGGTACGGCCTCGGTGACGACGCCGGACTCCGCCAGGCCGTCGACCACCGCCTTGATCGTGCTGCGATTGAGACCCAGCTCGGTCGCGAGCGTCGCTCGCGTGCACGGTCCGTCGACATGGAGGCGGCGCAGCAGCGCCGCCCGGTTGTGGCGCCGGGCCTCGTCGGGGCGGGCCCCGGCGGTGCCCGTGGCCGGGCCGGGGGCATCGGGTCCCCAAGCCCGACTCAACGTGCGCCGGTCGTCGACCGGAGTCCGGTCGGGCACCGGTCGGTTCATCGAACAACGGTGGCCGATCGCCGCCGGGAAAGCACGTCGACGCCTGCGGCCAGCAGCAGTACGAGACCGGTGACGACGAACACGACGGCGGCGGGCTGGCCCAGCAGGCCCAGCCCGTTCTCGACGGTGGCCAACACGGCCCCGCCGATGACCGCATTGCTCACCCGGCCCCGCCCGCCGAACAGCGACGTCCCGCCGATCACGGCCGCCCCGACGGCGAACAGCAGCGTGTTGCCGCCGCCCGCGCTGGGCGACACCGAGCCGACCTTCGACGAGTAGACGATCGCCCCGATCGCCGCGAACGCGGAGGCGATGACGAACACTGCGGCGCGGATACGGACGACGTCGATACCGGCCCGGCGCGCAGCCTCCCGGTTGCCGCCGACGGCATAGACGTGCCGCCCGAAGCGGGTGCGGTCGAGCACGTAGGTGCCGGCAATGAGCAGGACCAGCACCACCGGCACGACGTAGGGCACCCCGGAGATCGGGAGCTGCCCGGGCGAGCGGTTCTGGGTGAGCAAATACGTCGCGATGGCCGCGAGCAGGACCACGGCCGCGATCTTGATGAGCACGAGGCCGGTGGGCTGGGCGACGAGCCCGAGGCGGCGCCGGCGCAGCTGTCGGGTGAGCAGCACCGCCGCGTAGCCGCCCGCCGCGACGACGAAAAGCAGCCAGCTGCCCAGCGTCGAGAGGTTGCCGTTGGCCGCAGCGTTGATCACCGGGTCGCGCAGGCCGAGCGTGCCGCCGTCGCCGATGAGCTGCAGGATGATGCCCTGCCAGGAGATGAACAGCGCGAGGGTCACCACGAACGACGGCATCCCGACCCGCGCGATCAGGAAGCCGGTGATCGTACCGATGACGACGCCGACGCAGACGGCGAGCAGCATCTCCAGCCACGGGTTGGGCGCGAACCCGACCAGTAGCAGCACCAGCGCCAGTGCCGCGGCGGCCGCGGCGGCCCAGATCCGCAGCAGGACGGCGAGCACGATCCCGAGTACCACGACGGCGACGAACAGCAGGAACACCGTGGTGCCCATCGCGCCGAGCAGGTTGCCCTGCTTCACCAGGTGCAGTGCGAGCACCGCGGCCGTCAGCCCGGACGCGGTACCGGCGGCCAGGTCGATCTCGCCGGTGAGCAGCACGAACACCAGCCCCATCGCGATGATGGTTCGGCCCGCGCCCTGCTGCAGCAGGTTGGACAGGTTGAGCAGGCTCGGGAACGTGCCGCCCGAGTCGAGCGCGGTGAACAGCACGAAAAGCGCCGCGAGGCCCAGCAGGGCGGGCAGCGTCCCGAGCTCGCCGTTGCGGATGCCGTTGAGGTATCCGCGGACCGCCTCGGTGGTGGTACGCGCGGTGGTGTCGATCCCGAAGTCGGCCGCACGGGTCGACGCGGGAGCGGCGCGCTCGGCTGTGGTGGCGGGCTCGTTCTTCTTCTCCGTCGGGACGGTCATCAGACAGTCACGCTTTCCGGTCGTTGCAGGCCCAGCTCACCCGAGCGGCCCGCGGTGATCAGCTCCACGACCTGGCCGTGCGTCACGTCCTTCGTGGGCACCTGGGCGACCATGCGTCCGAGGTAGAGACACGCGATGCGGTCGGACACCTCGAACACGTCGGCCATGTTGTGGCTGATGAGCACGACGCCGAGGCCCTGCTCGGCGAGGCGGCGGACCAGGTCGAGTACCTGCCGGGTCTGGGCGACGCCCAGCGCGGCCGTCGGCTCGTCGAGCAGCACGACCTTGGAGTCCCACAGCACCGACTTCGCAATCGCGACGGTCTGGCGCTGCCCGCCCGACAGCGCCGCCACGGGCATCCGCACGGAGGTGACGGTGCGCACGGACAGCGAGGCCAGGGTGGCGCGGGCGGCCTGCTCCATGTCGGCCTCGTCGAGCAGCCACGGCTTGCCACGCTCCCGGCCCAGGAACATGTTCTGCACGATGTCGAGATTGTCGGCGAGTGCGAGGTCCTGGTAGACGACCTCGATGCCCAGCCGGGCGGCGTCGGACGGCGCGGTAATCGACACCAGCTCGTCGTTGAACAGGATCTCGCCGCCGTCGGTCGGGTGGATGCCGGCCACGCACTTGACCAGCGTGGACTTACCGGCGCCGTTGTCACCGACGAGCGCCGTGACCTCGCCGGCACGCACGGTGAAATCCACCCCGTGCAGCACCTGGACGGCGCCGAAGCTCTTATTCACCCTGCGGAGCTCGAGAATGGGCATGTGGAGGCACCTCCGGTGCCCGTGGGTGGATGACAGTGCTCGAACACTGTCATCCACCCACGAGGGGTAGCAGGGTCAGCTGATGCCGAGCTGGGTGCAGACGGCCTGGGTCTCGGCGACGCAGATCTCGCTCGCCTTGACCGCACCGTCGGTGATGACGTCCTTCACGTTGTCCTTGGTGATCAGCTGCGGGGTGAGCAGCACAGACTTGACGTTGCGGTTGCCCTTCGGGTCCTTCTCGGTGGCCGTCGCGATCTTGTCGGCCGTCGCGGTGTCGTTCGTGGAGAGCGCGGCGGCGAGCTTGGCGGTGGCCTCGGCCTCCTGCTTGATCGGCTTGTAGACCGTCATGTACTGGTCGCCGCGCAGGATCGCCTGCAGACCGTCGGGGGTGGCGTCCTGGCCGGTCACGGGGACCTTCCCGTTGAGGCCGTACTTGGCGAGCACGGTGATGATCGCGCCGGCCAGGCCGTCGTTGGCGGCGTGCACGCCGTCGACCTTGCCGCCGTTGCCGGTCAGGATCTGCTCGAACGTGGTGCCACCGATCTGGTTGTCCCACTTCTCGATGGCCTGCTTCTGCACGAGCTTGTAGTCACCCGCGTCGTACTTGGGCTTGAGTACACTCTCGGCGCCGTTGTAGAACAACGTCGCGTTGTTGTCGGTCGGGGCACCCTCGATCTCGATGATCTGCGCGCCCGCCTTGGCGCCGACGCCCTGCACGAGCCCCGTGCCCTGCAGCTCGCCGACCTTGGTGTTGTCGAACGAGACGTAGTAGTCGCTCGTGCCGCCGAGGTTGAGGCGGTCGTAGTCGATGACGGGGATGCCCTGCGCCTTGGCCTTCGCGGCAACCGCCGCGCCGGACTCGCCGCTGATCGAGGCGATGACCAGCACCTTCACGCCGCTGGCGATCATGCTGTCGGCCAGGGTGGCGAACTTCTGCTCGTCGCCCTGGGCGTTCTGGATGTCGGCGTCGAGGCCCGCGGCCTTCATCGCCTCGGTGAGCAGCGGCTTGTCGAAGCCCTCCCAGCGGGCCGAGCTGTCGGTCTCGGGGAGGATCACGCCAACCTTCTTGGCGCCGGCCGCTGGGGCGGCCGCGCCGCCGGGGGCGGCCGCGGGGGCGGCGGAGTTCGCCCCGCAGGCGGTGAGCGTGAGGGCGAGGCCGAGACCGGCCGCCACCGCGGTGGTCCTGATACGCATGGTCGTCCTTCCACTTCGTCGGGGTCAGGAGGAGGAATGTTGTGACCAACAACGTATGTCCTCCACCTGAGTGTGGCCAAGCACACTTAATCGTTCAAGTACCCACTCTTTGGTCACGATCGCGTCTCGCTGGTCGAATTTGTTGCGTCGGGCCCAGTCGGGGTCCTGGAGTGCCGTCGAACGGCCCTGCCGGCGATCGCCGGGCAGGCTGGTGATCAGCCGCATGGCAGCGTGCCGCCGTACACTGCTCGTTCACCATCTCGACACGCAGGTGTCGATCGTGCGCGGGCGGCTTTGCCGGACTCCCCGAACTGCGCGTCGACGCCGACGATCCCGTCTCATCGCCCCCGGCGGCGCACTTCCCGACGCTGACGCCGGGCTCGTGAATCGCGCCGATCAGCGGGTCGTGATCACGGACGTCGTGATCCGGGCGGGTGACGTGAGGGCACAAGGACGCCCGGCCCTGGTCAACCCTCTCAGCCCAGAGCGAACACCCACCCGGACCCGGCCCGGTCGGGTGACCCTCGAACGGGCGAATTTGTCACGCTCGGTGCTCACCAGCAGGCTCACTCAGAGTAATCGACGCCGTCTCGTCTCCGTCCCGGGATCGCAGCACGACGGCTGTGATCACCGCCGCGATCCCCGCCGCCTCCAGCAGCCCCGGGACCTGTGCCAGGGTCACGAACCCGACGACCGCGGCCACGACCGGCAGCAGCGCGAGCAGCACGGCGAACCGGGCCCGCCCCACCCGGCGCAGGACGACCTGGTCGAGCACGTAGGGCACCACGCTCGACAGCACCCCCACCCCGACGGCCAACGTCACGACCGGCGGATCGGCGAGTACGGACAGACCCTCGGGGCCGACGATCAGCAGCAGCGGCGACAGCGCGACGGCAGCCAGCGCAAACCCGGTCGCCATGTCGTCCAGGCCGGTCCCGCCGCCCGCCAGGCGCTTGCCCAGCACGATGTAGCCGGCCCACAGGACCGCGGCAGCGAGCGCCCACAGCACCCCCGACGGGCTCCCCGACCAGCGAACATCCGCGATCAGCAGCACCCCGACCCCGGCCAGCACCACCGCTGCGACGTCCCGGGCCCGCCGTGACGCCACCGCGGCCACGAAGACCGGACCGCAGAACTCCACCGCCACCGCGGTGCCGAGCGGCAGCCGCGCGACGGCCTCGTAGAACGCGACGTTCATGAGGCCGGTGACCAGCCCGAAGAGCGCGGCCCGCCGGACGCGACCACCCCGCCACGCCGCGTGGCCGGGTCGTCGCCACGCCAGCAGGACCGCCGCGGCCCCCAGGAGCCGCAGCACCGCGACCGTCGAGGGCGCCACGCGGGGGAACAGGCCGACCGCCAGGGCCGCCCCGACGTACATCGACATCCCGCCGGCGACGAACAGCAACGCGGGCGGCACCTGGTGTCGAGCGCGGATGGAGGCCACAACACACGGTAACCGGCGTAGCGGGAGTGTTTACACGGGTCACCTTGCGGTGTCCCGCTGCGCGACGCATCATTCACCCGTAGTCAACTGAATCTGCAACGGTCACCCGGACGTCACCGCGACGACCACTGCCCGACCACTCACGGTCTTCTGTGGCGGTCGTCGCGACGCGCTCGGGAACACGTGCAGGGGCGCCGCAGTTCTGGGAGAGTGGACGCACCGCGCAAGCGGTCGTCACAGCAAGCGGCTCCGGGGCTCACCCGGGGCCGAGACGGAGGGAGACCGCTATGCAGCCAGGAACCCTGACCCGGCCCGAGTTGACCCTTGCCGACCGCTGTGACCGATGCGGAGCGGCCGCGAAGGTGCGGGCCGTTCTGCCCAAGGGCGGCGAACTGCTGTTCTGTGGTCACCACGCAAAGGCACACGCCGACAAGCTCCACGAGATGGAGATCGACGTGCAGACGGGCAGTTGACCGGAGCCGGCCTCCCACGGCCGGCCGACGAACCCATGACGGGGCGGGGACCACACGGTTCCCGCCCCGTGGTCGTCCACCCCGCGATGCACTTTCCGCAAGTCGGGTCGTGGGTGCGGTCAGCGCCAGGACCGCAGGGTGGCGATGCGCTCCTCCAGCTGCTGGATGGTGGCCATCGCCGTCGGGGGCCCGCCGCAGGCGGTGCGCAGCTCGCTGTGGATCTTGCCGTGCGGCTTGTTCGTGCGGTGGTGGTGCAGCGCCACCAGGGTGTTGAGCTCCTTGCGCAGAGCCCCGAGCTGCTCGCGGACCGACAGTTGCGGGCGGGGGGCTTGTGGGCGGGGGGCGGGCGGGCGGGCGGGGGGCGGCGGGGTGGCGTGGCTGTGTGCGCCGCCCTTCGGGGTCCCAGCCTTCCAGGCCACGTCGGCCGAGCGGGTGAGCCAGTCCTTCTGCCGCTGGTCGAGCAGGGTGCGCACCTGCTCGGGCTGGAGCAGGCCGGGCAGCCCGAGGTAGTCCTCCTCGTCGGCGGAGAACGAAGTGCCCTCGTAGATCAGCTGGTCGAGCTCGGCGTGGGCCTCCAGCGCAGTGAAGGAAGGTTCGTCCTCCCCCGACTCGTCGGACTGCCGGTTGGCGGCGGCGAGCTCCTCGTCGTTCCACTGCTCCTCGGCGCGGTGCGGCCGGCCCAGGACGTGGTCGCGCTGGGCCTCCAGCTCGCTGGCCAGGCCGAGCAACACGGGCACGCTCGGTAGGAACACCGACGCGGTCTCCCCGGGTTGTCGGGACCGGACGAACCGGCCGATGGCCTGGGCGAAGTACAGCGGTGTGGACGCGCTGGTGGCGTACACCCCGACCGCGAGCCGTGGCACGTCGACGCCCTCGCTCACCATCCGGACCGCCACCATCCAGCGATCGTCGGACGCGGCGAAGCGGGCGATCCGCGCCGACGCGCCGGCCTCGTCGGACAAGACGACGACGGGCGGGGTTCCGGTGATCGTCGCGAGGATCGCCGCGTAGGCCCGGGCGGTGGTCTGGTCGGAGGCGATGACCAGACCACCGGCGTCGGGCATCCCGCCCGTTCGGTGACCCGTGAGGCGCCGGTCCGCGGCGGTGAGGACGGCGGGGATCCACTCGCCGCCGGGGTCGAGGGCGGTGCGCCAGGCCCGCGCCGTCTGCTCGGCCGTCATGATTTCCCCGAGCCGGGCGCTGACCTCCTCCCCCGCGCTGGTGCGCCAGCTGGAGACCCCCGAGTAGGCCAGGAACACCACGGGCCGAACCACGCCGTCGGCCAGCGCCTCGGCGTAGCCGTAGGAGTGGTCGGAGCGGCTGCGCAGGGCGCCCTCGGCGTCGGGCAGGTAGTCGACGAACGGGATCGGGTTGTCGTCGCTGCGGAACGGGGTGCCGGTGAGCGTGAGGCGTCGGGTGGCCGGGTCGAACGCCTCCTTGACCGCGTCGCCCCACGAGCGGGCGTCACCGGCGTGGTGCACCTCGTCGAGGACCACCATCGTGCGTCGGCTCTCCGTGCGCGCCCGGTGCAGCAGTGGATGGGCTGCGACGCCCGCGTAGGTGACGGCGATGCCCCGGTAGTCCGCGGACGTGGCGCCGGTGGAGTTGCGGAAGTCGGGGTCGATCGCGAGACCGACCTCCGCGGCGGCGTTCGACCACTGGTGCTTGAGGTGCTCGGTGGGCGTGACCACGGTGATCGCGTCGATCATCCGGTCGGCCAGCAGCTCCCGCGCCACCCGCAGTGCGAACGCCGTCTTGCCCGCGCCCGGCGTGGCGACGGCCAGGAAGTCCTGCGGCGCCGCGGCCAGGTATCGGGCCAGCGCGCTGCGCTGCCAGGCCCGGAGCGGACGCTCCGCGAGGACGGTCTGCTGGGCCTGCGACACACGGCTCCCTGACGACTCGGCTGGGGTACGGGAGCCCTGCGCGACGGGCGGGCACTGCCTGGGGGG
Organism: Pseudonocardia sp.; assembly: GCA_043716935.1. Taxonomy (GTDB): domain Bacteria; phylum Actinomycetota; class Actinomycetes; order Mycobacteriales; family Pseudonocardiaceae; genus Pseudonocardia. The sequence continues at coordinate 421 of JAYSXW010000397.1, read as the reverse complement.
TGGGCCAAGGATATCCGGGGCGCCACGGGCGCCCGGATCGCGGCCCCGGACTTGCCCCCGGTCGATCCCGGCACCCATGCTGGGGGCTTGCCATCCTCGGCGCGCGCGAAGGAGCCTCGATGACCGACGAGCAACCCGACGCCGATGTGGCGACCGGCCTGGACATGATTCTCACCGACGGCGCGCTGGGGCCGTTGCGCCGGATGCTGCCGGCGTCGTCGGCGCTGCGGATGGTGGCCGCGCTCGCCGCGCGGCCCGGCACGGTCGCCCGGCGCGGCGCCGGCCTGGCCACCGAGCTCGCGAAGATCGGTCTGGGCGTCTCGGAGACGGCCCCGAACCCCAAGGACAAGCGCTACGCCGACCCGCAGTGGCAGCACAACCCGCTGCTGCACCGGCTGATGCAGACCCACATTGCGGCGGG
>JAYSXW010000396.1:0-3386 GCA_043716935.1 Pseudonocardia sp. | reverse complement strand
AGCGGGTGTTCCGCTACGAGGACACCGAGGGCGAACCGCTGCCGGAGGTGCCGGAGGTCGGGTACGTCACCGGTGACATCCTGGACGGGGCCCGGGGCGCCCTCGCCGCGCTGGTCGAGCGGGACGGGTACCGGCTGACCGGGGAGCCCGAGACCGTCGGTGCGCGCGGGCACACGAACTGTATGGAACGGTTCGTCAACATCGACCCCGCCCCGTCGGCCGCCGAGCAGGTGCACGTTCTGATTCACGAGCTCGGGCACATCCGCGCCGACCACGACACCCGCCGCGAGGTCTCGTGGGCCCAGCGAGAGACCGAGGCCGAATCGGTCGCGTTCATCGTCGCCACCGTGCTCGGACTTCACGTGGGCGATGTCGCCGCAGTCCACGTCGGCGGCTGGACCGACGGCGACCCCGAGACCATCACCGCCACACAGGCCGCGATCCACCACACCGCCCACTCCATCCTGGCCGACCTCGAACAGGACCAGCCCGACCACGAAGACACCCAGGACGGCGAGTCCGAGGCCGGGTGACGGGGGGCGACCGCGGGCCCATCGAGGACCCCGCGGCCGCGCACCCCGCGTGGTCCCGCCGAGCAGGGCCGCCGGCGTCGAGGGTTGGCCGTTCCGGTCGTGCAAGTCGGCAGCGGATGGCAGCCTGAATCCCACGGCACGGTCACCAGCAGCCACCCGAGGATGACCCATGGTCCCCTCGTCAACACCCGGGCGGGCGACGTCGGCGCGCACCTCGACGTTTCCTACGGCGAGAAGGACCAGGCCAAGGCGCTCGGCGCCCGCTGGGACCAGGCCGCGCGCCGCTGGTGCGACCCCGCCCCGCCCACCGCCGCGTTATGGCGCATGACTGTGACGACGCGCAGCGTGTGGACCTTGTCGTAGTCCCTGTCCCGACCGGTGTTAAGCTCAGCGTGTTCGCATCGTCACCTTCCGTGTAACACTACACAGGGGGTGGGCGAACAACGGGGAGACATCCCTACCCACGACAGGAAGCCTCGCCTTGCCCGTAGTTGCGCCAGCCCCTGCGGCCGGTGAGACGACCATGCACCGGCTCATGGTCACCGCCCGACTCGGGCGCTCCATTGCTGGCGCCACCCGATCCGGGATGCCTCACCGCGCTGTCAAGTCCGAGCCCCACATCACCGCGATCCTTCCCGCCCACAACGAAGAGCAGAACCTTCTGGCGGCAGTGTCTGCGCTGCGTGCACAGACCCTCCGCCCCGCCCGCATCATCGTGATCGCCGACAACTGCACCGATGCCACCGTGCAGGTCGCCGCAAGGCTTGGTGTGGACGTGATGGAGACCGTCGAGAACACCCACAAGAAGGCCGGGGCGCTCAACCAGGTGCTCGGCATGCTGCTACCCCACCTCCCCGGCGAGCACCTGGTCCTGGTGATGGACGCCGATTCAACGATCGTGCCTCTGTTCCTTGAGGTGGCCGTGGCCGCATTGAACGACCGTCGCGACATCGGCGCGATCGGCGGCGTGTTCTACGGCGAACCCGGAGGTGGCCTCGTCGGCGCCCTACAACGCAACGAATACACCCGATACGCTCGCGAGATCGGCCGCAAGGGTGGGCGCTGCGTCGTCCTCACTGGCACGGCCAGCCTCTTCCGAGCCGCCACACTCCGCGCTGTCGGCGCCCAGCGCGGCCGCCGGCTTCCCGGACGCCCGGACAGCATTTACGACACGCTCGCGCTCACCGAGGACAACGAGATCACCCTCGCGGTCAAGACCCTCGGCATGGCCACCTTGTCTCCCCGTGAATGCGTCGTCGTCACCGAGATCATGGACACCTGGGCAGCCCTCTGGCAGCAACGACTACGATGGCAGCGCGGCGCTATGGAGAACCTGCGACACTACGGACTCACCCGCATAACCCTCCCGTACATGGTGAGGCAGTTGGCCATGTACCTAGGGATCCTCGCTGTCTCCCTGTTCCTGCTCAGCTCGGCTCTGTTTGCCGCTATCGGCCTGCTGCAGTTCCCCACCGGATGGTGGCTGGGACTTACTGGACTGTTCGTGGTCGAACGCATGTGGACCGTCCGGCGATGCGGCTGGCGTGCCGTCGTACTCGCCGCACCAGTCGTCATCGAGTTCGGCTATGACCTGTTTCAGCAGGCCGTCTACCTCCGCGCCGCGATCGACATGCTGTTTCGCCGCACCACCGACTGGCACCACGCCCCGAACACCCGTACCGACTGAGGAGCCACCCCCGCATGTACACCAAACTGGCCACCCCGATCGCCACCGGAGCACCGGCGGCCGTTCTGGCCTACACCGGCATCAACATTTTCTGGATCTGGGCGATCGTGCTTGGCTGCACCTTTATAGCTGCCGGTTTCGCGGTGCTACATCTGGTCCCGCGCCACGAGAAATGACCTCCCGTCGCACCCTCTGCGCGAGGCTGGCGGCGGCGACCCTTGTCGGGGCCGGGGCGGTGATGGGAGCCGCCGGGTCCTGGCAGGTGTGGAGCACCGACCTGGCCGCCGAGCAGGCCCAGGAGGCGGCGTCAGGGGTCCTGGATCAGCAGTGGCGCGATGCCATCCCCACCCCGGCCGGGCACGTTGCGACGGGCACGCCGCTGGCCCGGATCACCATCCCTCGCTTTGGCAACGACTGGACCCGCGTCCTCCTGGAGGGCGTCGATCAAGACACTCTCGCGAAAGGCCCGGGACACTACCCGGGCGCCGGGCAACTGGGTCAGGCCGGCAACTACGCGATCGCCGGACATCGTGTCGGCCAAGGCGCGCCATTTGACGGGGCCGGCGAGCTCACGCCCTGCGACCCCATCACTGTCGACACCGAGACCGAGACCTACACGTACCGGGTGCTGCCCTACGGCGGTCTACCCACCCCGTGCCGCCTGCCCGCGGTGCATGCAACCGGCCAGGAAATCGTTACGCCCGACGATGTCTCGGTGATCAGCGACCGCCCCGACCCCTTGCAAACCAACGCTGCACTGCTGACCATCACAACATGTCATCCGCGGTTCTCCGCCCGGCAACGCCTCATCGTCCACGCCGTCCTGGTGGCGTCGGCGCCCGCGCATCACGCCGCGACGCGCATCTAACGAAGATGCGGGCAGCGCCGCCGTCGTCGACGCCCGGGTCCTGCCCACCGGGCGCGCGGACGGCGTCTCCGTTGTCATGACACGCCAGCTCCCTCAGCCCCTGACGTCCAGGGCCCCCGGTGCTCGATTCGCTATAGGTCGGAGCGGTTTACGACGTTGCCCGGCACTGAGCAGTCTGAGCGCGAGACGTGTTGTGAGCGGGGTGCTCACGCCCCCGGGGACGGGAAACCGGCCGGGGAGCCTGGTTGGCCTCGATCTGGCGTATGCTCTTAGGTACTTGGGACGTACTCGCGTCGCG
>JAYSXW010000395.1:0-1118 GCA_043716935.1 Pseudonocardia sp. | reverse complement strand
CCGGCACCGCGCCCGCCTGACGCTCGTCAGCAAGCTCCACCCCGAGGCCAACCTGTTCGACCCGCCGGGGCCGTACCGGGGCGTCGGCCGGCCGCCGGCCAAGGGCGCGCGCCGGGCCAAGCCGTCGCGGGCGTCCGGCCCCGACGCCCGGCGCGACGAGCTGACCGTGGACTGGTACGGCGGGGGCAAGCGCGAAGTCGGCGTGGTCGGCGAGGCGGCGCACTGGTTCAAGTCCGGCCGCGGCCTGGTCGCGCTGCGGTGGGTGAGCGTCCGCGACCGGACCGGCACGCACCGCGACGAGTTCCTCTACGCGACCGACCCGGCGCTCACCCCGGCCCAGATCGTCGGCTACTACTGTGGCCGCTGGAGCATCGAGACCACCTTCCAAGAAGTGCGGGCGCACCTCGGCCTGGAGACGACGCGGGGCCGGTGCGCGAAGACGGTGACGCGGGCCGCCCAGTGCCTGTTCGGGCTGGACACGGTGGTGGCCCTGATCTACGACGCGCCCCCGGCCGCCCTGCGGACGGGGGCGATTGCGTGGCCGGGCAAAATGACCGTGACCTTCTCCGACGCGCTGGCGTGCGTCCGCCGGCGGACATGGTCGGAGGGCGTTCTGCGACAGGCGGGGTGCGGGGCGGGTCTCGCGGAACTCCCCGACCCGGTGCGGGAACTCCTGCTCACCACGCTCGCCCCGGCCGCATGACGGGCCACGAAACGGCACCAGCCGAGCTTAGAGTCTGTCCCATAAGCCCCGAAAACGCCTTGTTTCGCAGTGAATTTGCACGGCAAATCCGGGCTTAAGGGACAGTCACTAAGTCGTTAGGCCCGCGCCGTGGGGTCGAGATCGCGTTCGAGTCGCTCCTCGGGAGGATTCTCCGGGTCCTCCGGAGAACACACTGGCGGTCGTGCGCCCGAGCGGCTACCGTGCAGCGGGACTCGGCGACCGAGGGCGGTCTCGGGCGCGGGGCCGGCCGGCCGGGTGGGCGGCCACGGCGGGCCGGCCTCGTGCCGGCCACCAGCGCAGGGTCCGGGGAGTCGCCGGGGAGTCGGGAAGGCTGGCCGTCGCGGGGCGGCGCGAGCCTAACCAGTCGATGCAGTGAACCCCGGCCTCCTGCCGG
>JAYSXW010000394.1:0-10254 GCA_043716935.1 Pseudonocardia sp. | reverse complement strand
CCGACACCGACCTCTGGACGGTCGAGGTGCTGGCGGCCGGTGAGCGGCACACGATCACCTGCTCGTTCCTCTACCTCTGCAGCGGCTACTACAGCTACGCCGGCGGGCACGTCGTCGACTTCCCGGGCCGCGACCGCTTCCCGGGCCCGATCGTGCACCCGCAGGACTGGCCCCAGGACCTCGACGTCCGGGGCCGGCGGGTGGTGGTGATCGGCAGCGGCGCCACCGCCGTCACGCTGGTGCCGGCGTTGGCCGCCGAGGCCGCGCACGTGACGATGCTGCAGCGCTCCCCGAGCTACGTGGTCTCCCTGCCGGGCACCGACGCGCTGGCGGAGCGGCTGCGCACCGTCGTGCCGGCGTCGGTGGCGCACCGCGTGGTCCGGGTGAAGAACCTGCTCGTGACGACCCTGAGCTATCAGCTGTGCCGTCACTTCCCGCAGCGGATGGCGCGCGTCCTCACCGCGGCCGTGGCGAAGCAGCTCCCGGCCGACATCCCGCTCGACCCGCACTTCCTGCCGCGCTACGACCCCTGGGACCAGCGGCTGTGCGTGGTGCCCGACGCGGATCTGTTCCGGGCCCTGCGTACCGACCGCGCCGATGTCGTCACCGACGGGATCGAGTCGTTCACCGAGACCGGCATCGCGCTCCGGTCGGGCCGCGAGCTCGCCGCCGACGTGATCGTCACGGCCACCGGGCTGCGGATGGTCGCGTTCGGGGAGATCGCGCTGACCGTGGACGGGACACCGGTCGAGCCGGGGGAGACGCGCGTCTACCGGGGGATGATGTTCGACGGCGTCCCCAACCTCGCCTGGTGTGTGGGTTACACCAACAACTCGTGGACGCTGCGCGCCGACCTGATCTCCCGGCACGTCGCCCGGATCCTCGGTCACCTGCGTCGCCGCGGCCTGACCCGGGTGGTGCCCCGGATCCGCTCCGCCGAGGACGCGGCGACTCCCCGGCCGATCCTCGACCTCTCGTCGGGCTACGTCGCCCGAGCGGCGGCAGCGTTGCCCAAGCAGGGATCGCGGCGGCCGTGGACGCTCCGCCAGAACTACCTGCTCGACCTCCCGGCGATGCGCCTGGCCCGGGTGGACGACGGGCACCTGCGCTTGAGCCGTTCGGCGGCTCGAACGACGCCGTCGGGGGAACGGATCGTCGCGACGGGGTGACCGCGCGACTATCGTCGGCGGGATGACGGACCTGCAACCCGACGCGCCTCCACGGGAGGACGTCCCGGTGCCCGAGGCGGGCCGGCCGTCGGCCACCCGTCGGGTACGGGCCCGGCTCGCCCGCCGGATGACCCCGCAGCGAGTCGGTGCCGTCACGCCGGTGCTCGAACCCCTCGCCAGTGTGCACCGCACCCTGCACCCCAAAGCCGACCTGGTGCTGCTCCAGCGCGCCTACAACGTCGCCGAGGACAAGCACGAGGGCCAGCAGCGCAAGTCCGGCGACCCGTACATCACCCATCCGCTGGCCGTCGCCACGATCCTCGCGCAGCTCGGGATGGACACGACGACGCTCGTCGCGGCCCTGCTGCACGACACGGTGGAGGACACGGACTACTCGCTGGAGCGGCTGCGCGCCGACTTCGGCGAGGAGGTCACCCAGCTCGTCGACGGCGTCACCAAGCTCGACAAGGTGGAGCTGGGCAGCGCCGCCGAGGCCGAGACGATCCGCAAGATGGTCGTCGCCATGGCACGCGACCCGCGGGTTCTCGTGATCAAGCTGTCCGACCGGCTGCACAACATGCGCACCATGCGGTTCCTGTCGCCGGAGAAGCAGGCGAAGAAGGCCCGCGAGACCCTCGAGGTGTTCGCCCCGCTCGCGCACCGGCTCGGCATGGCCGCCATGAAGTGGGAGCTGGAGGACCTGTCGTTCGCGATCCTGCACCCCAAGAAGTACTCCGAGATCGTCCGGCTCGTCGCCACGCGGGCGCCGTCGCGCGACACCTACCTCCAGCAGGTCATCGACGAGGTCATGGCCCAGCTCGACACGGCCCGGATCGCGGCCGCCGTCGAGGGCCGGCCCAAGCACTACTACTCGATCTACCGCAAGATGATCGTCAAGGGCCGCGACTTCGACGACATCCACGATCTCGTCGGCGTCCGGGTGCTGGTCGACGAGGTGCGCGACTGCTACGCCGCCATGGGCATGGTCCACGCGCTGTGGCAGCCGATGCCCGGTCGGTTCAAGGACTACATCGCCCAGCCGCGCTTCGGGACCTACCAGTCCCTGCACACGACCGTCATCGGGCCGGACGGCAAGCCCCTGGAGGTGCAGATCCGCACCCACGAGATGCACCGCATCGCCGAGTACGGCATCGCCGCGCACTGGCGGTACAAGGAGTCGGGCAAGGGCGACTCGGGCCGCGGCCAGAACGGCGCGATCGGCACGGTCGAGGTCGACGAGATGTCGTGGATGCGCAAGCTGCTGGACTGGCAGCGGGAGGCCGCCGACCCCGGCGACTTCCTGGAGCAGCTGCGCTTCGACCTGGCCAGCCAGGAGATCTTCGTCTTCACCCCCAAGGGCGACGTGGTCACCCTGCCCACCGGCTCCACCCCCGTGGACCTGGCGTTCGCAGTGCACACCGAGGTCGGCAACCGGTGCATCGGCTCCCGCGTCAACGGCCGCCTGGTGGCGCTGGAGCGCAAGCTGGAATCCGGCGACGTCGTCGAGATCTTCACGTCCAAGGCCGAGGGCGCGGGCCCGAGCCGTGACTGGCTGGCCTTCGCCGCCTCCCCCCGGGCCAAGACCAAGATCAAGCAGTGGTTCGCGAAGGAGCGCCGCGAGGAGGCCATCGAGGGGGGCAAGGAGGCCATCACCCGGGAGGCGCGACGCACGTCGATGCCGCTGCAGCGGCTCGTCTCCGCCGACGCGATGGCGGCGCTCTCGCGCGAGCTGCACTTCCCGGACGTGTCGGGCCTCTACGCCGCGGTCGGCGAGGGCCACGCCAGCGCCCGGCACGTCGTGCAGCGGCTCGTCGCCCTGCTCGGCGGGGTGGAGCAGGCCGAGGAGGATCTCGCCGAGCGTGCCACCCCGTCGACGGTCCGGCTGCGCCGCACCGCGGGCGACGCCGGCGTCGTCGTCCGCGGGGACGCCAGCGACCTGGCCGATCTCTACACGAAGCTCGCCCGCTGCTGCACCCCGGTGCCGGGCGACGAGATCCTCGGGTTCGTGACCCGGGGCGGCGGCATCTCCGTGCACCGCACCGACTGCACCAACGCCACCGAGCTGCAGAACCGGGCGGAACGGATCGTCGACGTCACCTGGTCGGTGTCTCCGGGCTCGGTGTTCCTGGTCGCGGTCCAGGCCGAGGCGCTCGACCGCCACCGGCTGCTGTCGGACATCACGAAGGTCCTCGCCGACGAGAAGGTCAACATCCTCTCGGCGTCGGTCACCACCTCGCGCGACCGCGTCGCCGTCTCGCGCTTCAGCTTCGAGATGGGCGACCCCAAGCACCTCGGCCACGTCCTGCGCGCGGTCCGCAACGTCGAGGGCGTCTACGACGTCTATCGGGTGACGAGCGCGGGCTGACACCCGTTCGGTGTCACAGGTTGCCAGGGTGGGGCCGCGACTCAGGCCGCGGTGGCCTTCTGGATCATCACGGGCTTGACGGGCTTGCCGTCACCCTGGCCGTTGGAGTTGTCCGTGCCGGCTGCGGCGATCGCGTCGAGTGTGCTCAGGCCCGCCGCATCGACCGTACCGAACACCGTGTAGCCCGGCGGCAGCGCCGAGTCGCCGTAGACCAGGAAGAACTGGCTTCCGCCCGAGTTCGGCGCCGACGTCTTCGCCATGGCCAGCGTGCCGCGCGGGTAGACGACGGTCTGGCCGTCGGCCGACGGGGCGAGGTTCGTCGGCGGCTCGTCGTTGATCGTGTAGCCGGGACCACCGGTGCCCTGGCCGGTCGGGTCACCGCACTGCAGGACTTTGAGGCCGTCGGTGGCGGTGAGGCGGTGGCAGGGGGTGGCGTCGAAGTAGCCGGCGGCGGTGAGGCTCAGGAAGCTCTCCACGGCGCACGGGCCCTGCGCGCGGTCGAGCGTCAGCGGCACAGGACCGGCGTCCGTGGTCAGGGACACCGCCACCGTGCCGGAAGTGGGTGCGGTGGTCGTCGTCGGCACCGGGGCGGGCTTCGCGGCCGGCTCCTGGGGGGTCGGGGCGAACGTGCAGGCTCCGGGCACGGCCGGAGCGGCGGAGGTGGGCTCGGCGGCCGCCGACGTCGGATCGGCCGCCGCGGACTGCGGGGCCGCGGCGTTCGCCCCGCCACCCCGCGGCACCGTCGCGAGCAGCACGATCCCGACCACGACCACCACGACCACCGCCACCGACGTGATCAGCGCGGTGCGCTTGCGACGGACGGCCTGCTCGATCCGCCGTTCCTGCTGGCGTTCGAGCTTGCGCTTCGCCGCCTCGCGCCGCATCTGGTTGGTGGCCACCCGTGAACTCCCCTGCTGATCGTCCGGTCGCGCGTCAGGACTCGGTCGTGGGCGAGGATAACGACCGTTCCTGAGAGGTTCCGGTGCCCCCGTCTAGGCTGGTCGGGTGCTCGTCGCAGGTTTTCCGGCCGGTTCGTTCCAGACCAACTGCTACGTCGTGGCCGCAGGTCCGGGGGAGGCGTGCATCGTGGTCGATCCCGGCCAGGACGCCGTCGATCCCCTGGAGGCGCTGCTCACTGAGCACCGCCTCACCCCGGTCGCGGTGCTGCTCACCCACGGGCACTTCGACCACACGTTCAGCGTGGCGCCGGTCTGCGACGGTCACGACGTGCCCGCCTGGATCCACCCCGAGGACCGCGAGCTGCTCGCCGACCCGATGAAGGGCCTGTCCGCGAGCGGCGCCGCGCTGTTCGGGGGCCGGCTGGAGCTGCGGGAGCCTCGCGAGGTCCGGCCCCTCGACGACGGCGCGTCGCTGGAGTTGGCCGGGTTGACGCTGCGGGTCGACCACACTCCCGGCCACACCCGCGGCTCGGTGGTCTTCTCGACGCCCACCGGGGACGGCGTGGAGGTGATCCTGGCCGGTGACACGCTGTTCGCCGGCTCCATCGGGCGCACCGACCTGCCCGGGGGCGACTTCGGGCAGATGCAGGCGAGCCTGCGTGACCTCATGGCCCGCGACGACTCGGCTGTCGTCCTGCCCGGGCACGGGCCCACCACGACGATCGGCCGGGAGCGGACGTCCAACCCCTACCTGCAGGATCTCGACGTGCCGGCGCCGGGGCGCGGGCTGTGACGTCGACCCGGCCCCGGGTGACTCCCTTCGCCGCCCCCAAGGGTGTCCCCGAGTACTACCCGCCGGAGTCGGCCGGGTTCGAGCACGTCCGCGCCACTCTGCTGACCGCCGCCGACCGGGCCGGCTACGGCCTGATCGAGCTGCCCGTGTTCGAGGACACGTCGCTCTACGCCCGCGGCGTCGGGGAGTCCACCGACGTCGTCTCCAAGGAGATGTACACCTTCGCCGACCGGGGCGACCGGTCGGTGACGCTGCGACCCGAGGGCACCGCCGGCGTCGTCCGGTCGGTGATCGAACACGGCCTCGACCGGGTCGGGCTGCCGGTCAAGCTGCGCTACGCCGGGCCGTTCTTCCGGTACGAACGCCCCCAGGCCGGCCGCTACCGGCAGCTGCAGCAGGTGGGCGTCGAAGCCGTCGGGGTGGACGACCCGGCGCTGGACGCGGAGGTCATCGCGATCGCCGACGAGGGATTTCGAGCCCTGGGACTGACCGGTTACCGCCTTGAGATCACGTCGCTGGGCGACGCCGAGTGCCGGCCCGCCTACCGCTCGCTGCTGCAGGATTTCCTCGCCGGGCTGGACCTGGACGGGCCCACCCTCGCCCGCGCCGCGCTCAACCCGCTGCGGGTGCTCGACGACAAGCGCCCCGGGGTTCGCGCCCTGATGGCCGGCGCGCCGCTGCTGCTCGACCACCTCTCGACCGCCTCCGCCCAGCACCACGCCGCCGTGCTCGCGCACCTCGACGACCTGGGCGTGGCGTACATGCAGAACCCGCGGATGGTGCGTGGCCTGGACTACTACACCAAGACCACGTTCGAGTTCGTCCACGACGGCTTGGGTGCGCAGTCGGGCATCGGCGGCGGTGGGCGTTACGACGGGCTGATGGCCACCCTCGGCGGGCAGCCGCTCTCGGGCGTCGGCTACGGCATCGGGGTGGACCGCACGCTGCTGGCGTGCCGGGCCGAGGGCGTCGCCCCGTGGACGGAGGCGCGCTGCGAGGTGTACGGGATCGGGCTCGGCGACCCCGCGCAGCGCCGGCTCGTGGTGCTGGCCGCGCAGCTGCGACGCCGCGGGGTGCGGGTCGACCTGTCCTACGGCGGGCGCGGGCTCAAGGGCGCGATGAAGTCCGCCGACCGCTCCGGGGCCCGGTTCGCGCTGGTCCTGGGCGAGCGCGATCTCGACGTCGGGACCATCGGCGTCAAGGACCTCGCGTCGGGCGAGCAGCGGCCCGTCGCGCTCTACGCCGTGCTCGACGACGTTGTGGCCCGGCTGGGATGACCGCCGCCGGCCCGCACACATCATTCGGCAACGTTGTGCGGCCGCAGCCGTTCCTGCGGCAGGCCGAGCGGTGCGTGACGCGGACGTGAGTGCCGATGACGCGCGGAGATGGGACGCGCGACACGCCGCCGTCACCTCCGTCGGGCCGTTGCCGCCCGACGCGCTGCGCGGACGTGAGGACCTGGTCGCTCCGGGTGGGCGAGCGCTCGACGTCGCCTGCGGGCGGGGTGCGGTCGCCCGGTGGCTGGCGGGGCGCGGGTTGGTCGTCGACGCCGTGGACGTCTCCGAGGTGGCGCTGGAAGCCCTGACGGGTGCGACCGGGGTGCGGGCCGTGCGGCACGACCTCGATCTCGGGCTGCCCGGGGTCTGCGCCGGGCCCTACGACCTCATCGTCTGCCAGCGGTTCCGTGATCCCGCGCTGTACCCGGTGTTCGTGGAGCGGCTGGCCCCGGCCGGGTTGCTGGCCGTCAGCGTGCTGTCGGAGGTCGACGACGAGCCCGGACCGTTCCGGGCCCCGGGCGGCGAGCTGCTCGCCGCGTTCGGGGATCTCGACGTGCTCGTCCACCGCGAGGGCGACGGCGAATCCCACCTCGTCGCGCGGCGGCCGGCGGTGGGCCCGGTCGCGGCCCGCGGCTCCGGATCGGCCGCGGTTCCGGAGCCACCGCGCCGGGCTGATCGCGTTCCGCGCAACGCGGGCGGCGGTGGCCCTCAGCGGGTGATCGCCGCGGTGCTCTCGCGGCTCGCGACGAACGCCGCCAGGGCCGTGGTGATCGGCACCGACGCCACCAGACCGATGCTGCCGACCAGCGTGCGCACCACCTCGGTGGCAACGTCCTGGGTGGTGACGACATCGCCCAATGAGCGGCCCGACAGCGTGAACAACAGCAACAACGGCAGGGACGCGCCCGCATAGGCCAGCACGAGCGTGTTCACCGCGGACGAGACGTGGTCGCGGCCGATCCGCATCGCCGCCGTGAACAGGGCGGGCGCTCCGAGGCCGGGATCGGCGCGGCGCAGCTCCCACACGGCGCTGGTCTGGGTGACGGTCACATCGTCGAGCACGCCCAGGGCGCCGATGACGACGCCGGCCAGCAGCAGCCCGCGGGCGTCGACGCCGGTACCGAGGGTGGCGATGAGGTTGGCGGTCTGCTCGTCGAGACCGGTGAGGCGGGCCGCGGCCGAGAACCCCGCCCCCAGGCCCCCGATGAGAGCCAGGGACACCAGGGTGCCGAGCACAGCCGTGGACGTGCGCGCCGACGGGCCGTGGGTCAGGTAGAGGACCACGAACATGATCACGCACGAGCCGACGACGGCCACGGCGAGCGGATCGCGCCCGGCCAGGATCGCGGGCAGGACGAACACCAGCAGGACGACGAAGCTCAGCCCGAGCGCGACCAGCGCCGCCAACCCCCTCCAGCGGCCGAGCACGATGACGGCGGCTGCGAACGCCACGGCGAGCCACAGAAGCGGCGTGTCGCGCTGGAAGTCGGCCAGCCGGTACGAACCTGGATCGGTGGGATCGCCGCTGTTGTAGCCCAGCACCACGCGGTCGCCGACCGCGAACTGCGGGCTACCCGGCTCCACCGGCACGACCTGCACGAGATTGCGGCCGGGCAGCGGGCCGTCGGACATCGTCACCTCGACGGCGACACACGCCCCGTTGCCGGAGGTCCCGCCGGTCGCTCCTTCACTCGTCGCGCCGCTGTCACCGGTCGCGCCGCTATGGCCGGTCGTCCCGCTGTCGCCGGTAGCGGCGTCGCCGGTGGTGCCGCTGTCGCAGGCCGAGGTGCGCGCGCCGACGACCTGCGCCCGCACCGGGGACTCCGACGTCGCCTGCACCGAGGAGGGCGGTCCGGCCGTGGGCCACAGCAAAACCAGACCGACGGTCGTGGCGAGCGCGCACGGAACCAGCAGGGCGGCGATCAGCAGCCGGACCCGCCGACCGGACGGCGCCGCCGGGGCGTGCCCGTGTCCGTGCGTCTCGACTGTGCGGGGAGCGGCGTCGCGCCGCCCCCGGCCGGTGGCGGGGTCCCGGACCTGACGCGACCGTGAGCGCGGATTCGCGGAGTCGCCCTCGGCTGTGGCAGCTGCCGGCCGGCCGTGGTTCGCCTGCTCCGGGCCGGATGGCGTGGCGGCGACGCCGGTCGGCGAGGTCACCGGCGAGGTGCCGTGCCGGCCGTACCGATGACGTCCCTCCTCGGGCCGGCCGTTGCGGTCGGGTGGGTGACCGGGTTTGGCTGGCACCGCCCCATCCTGTCAACGCCCGGGCCGCGTGGGTACGGCTGTCCGCCGATCGAAGTCACCCGGACGGGTCGGGCCACCGGCTGGACGATCACCGACAGTTGCAGGATCACCAACACGCTTGCCTGAATCTCGAACATATGTTCGACTGTAGGGCATGAGGTGGAGCGGACAGCAGGTTCTCGACGACGGGGTGGGCGCCGAGCGGGCGCTGCCGGGGCTGCGTGGGCTGCTGCGGTCGGTACGCACGCCGGAGTTCGCCGGTGCGGTGTTCCACGAGGTGGAGGCCAAGTCGGTGCTCAACCGGGTGTCGGGGGACTCGCCCCTGCCCTTCCGCTGGACGGTCAACCCCTATCGGGGATGCTCCCACGCCTGCGTCTACTGCCTCGCCGGGCCCACCCGCGTGCTGCTCGCGGACGGTCGCACCCGCCCGATCTCGCAGCTGCAGGTCGGTGACGTGGTAATGGGCACCGAGCTCGTCGACGGCACGCGCCGCTATGTCCGTACGACCGTGCTGGCGCACTGGTCCACGGTCAGGCCGGCCCACCGGGTGCGGCTCGCCGACGGCACGGAGCTGGTGGCCAGCGGAGAGCACCGCTTCCTCACCGACGCCGGCTGGCGGCACGTCACCGGCGGGTGGTGCCGTGCCGGTCGGCGCCCCCGGCTGCGCCTGGGAAGTGCCCTGCTGGGGCCGGGCGGGTCCGGCCAAGCAGACGTCGGATCCCCACGGGCGGGCGGCTGCGCCGGGCCGGCGCGGTCCGCTGGACCGGCCTACCGGCAGGGCTACCTGTGCGGTCTCGTGCGGGCCGACGCCGACGGCCCGTGCGACGATGCCCCACCGTCCGGCACGGCCACCGATTGGGAGATCCCACGCATCTTTCCGTCGGTCGCGCTGGAACTGGAGGCGTTGGGCCGCGCCCATCACTTCCTCGCCGAGCTCGCCCACGACCGGCCGGCCGGTACCGGCCCCCGGGGCGCCTGCACGCCCGTCGAGCCCTGCCACGCCGCGCCCGCCACGACCGGTGCACAGATGCACACTGCGCGGGCCCGGTGGTTGCCGGGTTCCGGGGAGCCCGGCCGGGTTCCCCGGCCACGCCCCAGCGCCCCGGCCGAGGGGGCGACGGACTGGCCCGACCACGCCGGCCAGGAGTGGTGCGCCGGGTTCCTGGCGGGCGTCGTCGACGCCCGGGGCGAGGTGGTCGACGGCGAGCTCATGGTCGGACATGCCGACGAGGAGATCGTCGGGCGGTTCGCCGGCGCCCTGCACCGGTTCGGGTTCCGGTTCGCGATCGAGCCCGACGTCCGGCCGGAGGTCGCCCGGCCGAAGGTCGTGGGGCGGCGGCGGGTCGTGCGGTTGCTGGGCGGTCCCGCTGCGCTGCTGCGATTGGTGCAGGTTGCCGACCCGGCGGTGTCGCAGCGGCGCGATGTGGGCGGCGCGGCGGTCGAGGGCAGCGCGGCGCTGCGGGTGACGTCGGTCGAGGAGCTGGGCGTCGACATGCCGATGTTCGAC
>JAYSXW010000393.1:0-10262 GCA_043716935.1 Pseudonocardia sp. | reverse complement strand
GGTGACCCAGAGATTGGTCAGCACTGCGGTCCAGGGATAGGGGCTCACCCCGTCATCGTGCCCGTTCGGGTCGGCGTCGGCCGCGCCGAGCCGTTGGCGCTGCTCGCGACCCGATCATGGTCGAGCTCCGGGTCACGCCCGAGCGTGGACGTCCGGCCGCGCGGCAGGCCCGAGCGGCCGTCGGCGTCGGGGCGGACCATCAGCATCTGGTGCACGCCCATCCGGTTCTCCTCGAACGCCAGCGCGGCGCCGGCCAGGTAGAGCAGCCACACCCGGTACTGCTCCGACCCGACGAGTCGGATCGCCTCGGCCTCATTGTCCTGCAGCGTGGCAAGCCACGGCCGGACCGTCCACACATAGTGCTCGCGCAGCGAGTGGACGTCGACGACCTCCAGCCCCGCCCCCTCGAGAAAGTTCAGCGTCGACCCCAGCGGCCGCATGAACATGTCGGGGGCGACGTAGCTCTCCATGAACGCCCCGCCGCCGGGTGCGGTGTTGCCGCCGGCGGCGCCGCGTGACATCTGCTGCAGCAGCAGCCGACCGTGGGGGAGCAGGAGCCGGCGCAGCTGCGCGGCGTAGACCGGGTAGTTGTCCTGGCCGACGTGCTCGCCCATCTCGATGCTGGCGATGGCGTCGAAGGGCTGGTCCGGAACTGCGCGATAGTCCTGGAGTCGGATCTCGATCCGGTCGTCGAGTCCGAGGGCGGAGACGCGGGCCACGCCCAGCTCCCGCTGCTGCGCCGAGAGCGTCACCCCGACCGCCGTGACGCCGTAGTGCGTCGCGGCGTGGATGAGCAGCGACGCCCAGCCGCAGCCGACGTCGAGCAGGCGCATCCCCGGCTTCAGGTCGAGCTTGCGACAGACGAGGTCGAGCTTGTCGCGCTGGGCGTCGACCAGCCCGTAGTGCGGTCCCGCCTCCTGAGTCCAGTAACCGCAGGAATACGCCATCTGCGGGTCGAGCAGGAACTCGTAGAACTCGTTGGACAGGTCGTAGTGGTGGGCGATCGCGGCCCGGTCCCGACGCCGGGTGTGCAGTCCACCGGCAAGGCGGGCCTCCGACGCGGGGGGCGTCGGGCGCAGGCCCAGGATGCCGAGCTTCGCGGCGAGCTTCACGGCGTCGATCCTGTCGGCCGCGGTGAGCCGGACGGCGCCGAGGTTCTGGCTGCGGGCCAGCCTCCAGAACCGGGACAGCCCGTCGGCGATGTCGCCCTCGACGTCCAGCTCACCGGCCACGAACGCCCGCGCGAGACCGAGCTCGCCCGGGTTCCACAGCAGCCGCCGCAGGGCGCGACGGTGGCGGATGATCACGACCGGCGGGGCGTCGATGCCCGCTCCGCTGTCGCTACGCGGGGTGGTGGGGCCCGACTCGCTGCCGTCCCACGCCCGGATCCGGATGGGCAGGGGCGCCCCGATCAGACGCTCGACGAGCCCGGTGAGCTGCGGGGCGACGGGGCTGGGCACAGGGTCTCCTTCAGAAATGCAGGTGGGTCAGCGACGCTGGAACGAGAACTGGTGGACGTCGAGGTACCCGACGCGGAACCCCGCCTCGCAGTAGGCGAGGTAGAACTCCCACATCCGGCGGAACGTCTCGTCGAAGCCGAGGCCGGCGACGTCCTCCCAGCGCGCCAGGAACGTGGCACGCCACTGGGCGAGGGTGCGGGCGTAGTCCGGGCCGAGACTGCGACGTTCCGCGACGCGCAGCGTGGTGTGGTCGCGCAGGTTCTGCTCGATCGCCTCCACCGACGGGATGACCCCGCCGGGGAAGATGTACTTCGAGATCCAGGTGTAGTCGTTGCGCGAGACCAGCATCCGGTCGTGCGGCATCGTGATTGCCTGCAGACCCACCTTCCCGCCCGGCTTGAGCAGCCGGTCGAGCGCCGCGAAGAACGTGGGCCAGTACGCCACGCCCACGGCCTCGATCATCTCGACGCTCACCACGGCGTCGTAGCTGCCCTGGGCCTCGCGGTAGTCACGCAGCAGCACCTGCACGCGGTCGGCGACGCCCGCCGCGGTCAGCCGCTCCTGCGCCAGCCGCGCCTGCTCGGCGGAGATCGTCAGGGTCGTGACGCGGGCGCCACGCTGCGCCGCGCGGGTGGCGAGGCCGCCCCAGCCGGTGCCGATCTCCAGCAGGTGGGTGCCGGGGCCCACGCCCGCCATGTCCAGGACGCCGTCGATCTTGCGCTGCTGGGCGAGGACCAGGTCGTCGCTCCCGTCGGCGAACCACCCCGACGAGTAGGACATCGTCTCGTCGAGGAACAGCGCGAACAGGTCGTTGGACAGGTCGTAGTGGCGGCTGATGTTCTCCCGCGACCCCTCGACGGTGTTGATCTCCTCCGTGGGCTGCCGCGCCTCGGCGAAGCGCCGCCCGATGCGCTGCAGGGCCGGTGGGATCAGCGTCGAGAGCGTCGCCGCGAACGGGGTGAGCAGGTCGGCGAGTCGGCTGCAGGTCCAGTCGCCCACCATGTACGACTCGCCGAACCCGATCTTGGAGTTGCAGCCGAGGCGGTGGAAGAACGCGGCCGGACGCACGATCCGCATGACCGGCGCGTCCGGGCCGCCATCGCCGATCCGCTCCCCGCCGGGGAACACGACCCGCACCGGCTGGTGCTTCACCGCGTGCCGGAACAGCGTCTCGGCGATCTGCGCCCGGGCGAGCGAGCGCGGCGGCGTGGCGAGCCCCGGCCAGACGCCCTCGTTCGGGCGAGGCACGCGGTGGTTGTTGGACCGTCGCACGGCCTCCCGCGAGGCCACGGTGATCGGTTCGCCGGGCTGGGACAGGGATTCGCTCGCGAGCTCGGTCATTGGACGCCTTCCTGCGGTTCGTGCTCCGGCCGAGCGATGACGGGCAGGCGGCGCAGCCACAGCGTGATGCCGTGCCACCGGATCAGTGCGGACGTGCGGTAGGTGACCAGTGGGCGGCGCAGCAGCATCCGCACCAGCGCGACCGGGGTCGCGGGCCGGCGGGTGCCGACCAGGGTGGCGGTGAGCGCCGTGGCGCCCTCCTGCCGCAGCGTGACGGTGACGGCGAGCCGCTCGCCGGGCTCGGGCAGCGCCATCCGGTACTGCCCGGCGACGGTCAGGAACGGGGAGACGTAGAACTCCTTCGCGGTCTCAGCCCGGCCGGCGTCGTCGGTGCGCAGCAGGTAGCAGTGCCGCTCCCCGTGGGTGTTGTGGACCTCCACGACGACGCACTCCAGCGACCCCCGTGCAGCGCCGGCGGAACGGTCCTCGGCACCGACGGGCAGGTGGCACCAGTAGACGCTGATCGGGTTGAACACGTACCCGAGCAGCCGGGCGTGGGCCAGCATCAGCACCTGCCCGCCCGCCAGGTCGACGCCGTGGCCGGCGAGCCAGGCGTCGAGGTTGGCGCGGATCGAGCGGGCCGGGTCGCCGAGGTGGTCGCGTGCCTCGAACCGCGCGAACGGCCGCAGCCATCCCGGCAGCTGCGGCAGGGCGTCGAGATCGACGAGCCACAGATAGACACCGTGGGTGAACGACCGGTTCAGCGTCTGCCGCCGGACGTGCCGGACCTGGGCGTCGTAGAGCGCGGGCACGACCGGTTGCACCTGTCGGTCCCCCCGCACAGGGCCGGCGGAGACGCTCACCAGCCCACTCCCAGCGACGCGGCGGCGCGGACGCCGGCAGCGCAGCCGTCCTCGTGGAAGCCCCAGCCGTGGTAGGCGCCCGCGAACGCGACCGTGCCGTCGTTGAGGGCGGGCAGCTCGCGCTGCGCCGCCACCGACCCCGGGGTGTAGACGGGGTGCTGGTAGTGCATGCGGGCGATCACCCGCGACGGGTCGACGCGCCCGGCGCCGTTGAGGGTGACCACGTACTCGTCGGGCCCGGCGAGGCGCTGCAGGCGGTTCATGTCGTAGGAGACGAGGACCGGCGCACCAGCCGTAGCGCCGGCGGAGCTGGGCGTGGCGCCGGCGGAGCGGTGGGAGGAGCACGCCGGCTTCAGGTAGTTCCACGACGCCCTGGCGTTCGCCCGGCGCGGCAGGACCGAGGTGTCGCTGTGCAGCCAGGTCTCGTTCCGCGAGTAGCTGAACGCGCCCAGTACGCGGCGCTGCGCATCGGTGGGGGAGCCGAGCAGGGCGAGCGCCTGGTCGGGGTGGGTGGCGATCACGACGCGGTCGACGCGGTGGACGGCGTCGGTGTCGTCGCGGATCTCGATGGCGTCACCGGCCCGCACGACCGCGCGCACCGGCGTCGAGACCGCCACACCCGAGAGGCTCTTGACCGCCCGCTCGACGTAGCTGTGCGACCCGCCCACCACGGTGCGCCACGGCGGGGAGCCGCCCACCGTCAGCAGCCCGTGGTGGTTCAGGAACGTGAACAGGTAGCGGGCCGGGTACTCCGCCGACACCGTCTCACCCGCCGACCACACCGCGCTCACCACCGGCAGCATGAAGTGCTCGACGAAGTACCGGGAGTACCCACCGATGGACAGGAAGGCGCCCAACGTGACGTCACCGGCGCGCTCGTCGGCCAGCACCCGTCGCGCGTGCCGGTGGAAGCGGACGACCTCGCCCAACATCCGCAGGTAGGCGGGCCGCGCCAGGTTCGACGCCTGCGGGAACAGCCCGCCGAGCCTGCGTGCCCCGGCGTACTCCAGACCGCAGCCCTCGCAACGTACGCTCATCGACATGTCGGACTCCTGCGTGGCGACGCCGAGCTCGGCGAACAGGCGCAGCAGGTTCGGGTAGGTCTTCGCGTTGTGCACGATGAACCCGGAGTCGACGTTCGCGGTGCCGCCGTCGGAGGTGGGCAGCTCGTGGGTGTGGGCGTGGCCGCCCAGACGCCCGTCGGCCTCGAACAGCGTGACGTCGTAGTGGCGCTGCAGCAGGTAGGCGGCTGTGAGCCCGGCGACGCCGGAGCCGACGACGGCAGCGGTGGGACGGGACGGGGACGTCATCGGGAGGCTCCGGTCGCGAGGGCGATTCGCAGCCCGTCGGGCACGGGCTGACGCAGAGCGTTCGCAATCACCGGGTCCTCGGGTTCGATCTCGAGGACGCCCAGGACGAAGCGCCGCACCAGCGACTGCCAGTCACCCGCGCGTCGGACCATGAAGTGCCCGCCGCCGTGGACGTCGAACCGGCAGATGTACACACCGCGTTCCTTGGCGCGCAGGGCGTAGGCGAAGGAGGCGTCGGGGCTGGTCCAGTGCTCGCGGTCCCCGTGGGCGATGAGCACGGTGCGCCCGTCGAGCTGGCGCACCGGATCGGAGTCGTCGAGCCACGGCGCGAGTGCGCAGACGGCGACGACGTTGCGCGCCCCCGCCGCGCCCAGCGCCGCGCGCCCGCCCATCGAGTGCCCGACCAGCACCACCGGCACCCCGGGATGGCGCGTCCGCAGCTCGTCGAGGGCCCACTGGGCGTCGTGCAAGGGGTCCTTGGCGGCGGCGTTCCAGCCGCGGTACCGGTAGCGCAGCAGGAACACCGCCGGTCCGACTGACGCGAGCGCCCGCGCGAACGGCACCATCCGCCGGTAGGTGAGGCGCTTGGGCTCGCCGCTCTCCCGGCTCGTGGCGCGCCCGCCGTGCAGCACGACAACGATCGACGACGGCGCGGCCTGGGGGCGCCCCACACGCTCGAGGCAGGGCAGGCGGGACGGCTCGGGCACGGCAGCGACCTCACAGGTTGAGGTCAGAGTGTTCCGTCGGACCCGGCCGGGCGGACGGAGGGTGGGACCAGTCTCACATGTGTGCGGCCCCTGCCGTATCCCGCTCGGGAGCCCGGCGCGCGACACGCCGATCAGCACCCGGGAAGATGAACCCCCGAGTCCAGGAGGTGGAGATGACGGCAACCACGCCGCTGACCGCGGGGCAGAAGCTGCGCCTGACGATCACCCGTCGACGTCGCACGTCCGGGTTCTGGTTCGGTCTGGCCATCTCGATCATCTGGCCGTTCGCGATTTTCGGCACCCGCATCGGCTGGCACGGCGGCGAGCACCTGCCCCGTACCGGCGGCGCGCTGCTCGCGATCAACCATGTCTCGTTCGCCGACCCGATCTTCGACGTGGCCTTCACGATCTCCTACGGACGGATGCCGCGGTTCCTGGCCAAGGCCGAGCTGTGGAGCGTGCCGGTGGTGCGCTCGGTGCTCGGCAAGGGCGGCCACATCCCCGTGTACCGCACCTCCGCGCGGGCCGGTGACGCCTACCGGGGCGCCATCGCCGCCGTGCAGCGCGGCGAGATCGTGGCGTTCTACCCCGAGGCCACCTACACCGCCGACCCCGACGGCTGGCCGATGAAGGCCAAGAACGGCATCGGACGGATCGCGCTGGTCACCGGTGCGCCGGTGATCCCGGTGGCCAACTGGGGCACCCAGGACGTCCTGCCGCCCGGCACCGGCGTACCGCGCCTGTTCCCCCGTCGCCGGGTGACGGTGGTGGCCGGCCCGCCCGTCGACCTCTCGGCCTGGCTCGGTGGCCCCCGCACCCGCACCGCCCTCGACGGCGTCACGGCGAAGATCATGTCAGACGTCACGGCGCTGGTGGCCGACATCCGCGGCCAGCAGCCCCCCGCGGCCGTCCACGACCCGGACGCCGGCGCCCGGGTCGAGCGGGAGCGTCCGACCGGCTGAGCGGCGGCGACCCGCTGGCGCCATCAAGATCGACGTCTGCGGTCGGGGAGCTGCATGGATGAAGCTCATGCACCGCATGCGCTGATCATGGCGTCGAGTTCGGCTGTTCGGGCCCGTGGCGAGCCCCGGTCGTCGATGCTGGCGGCGTGTTGATCCAGCATCTCCTGTCGCGGCAGGCCGGGGTGATCTCGCTGGCCCAGGCGGTGGCGTGCGGGATGTCGGCCGGCACCGTCCAGCGCCGGGCGCGCGACGGGTCGTGGCCGCGGCTCCATCCCCGCGTCTACCTCGTCGGCGGCCACCGACCCACCGCCGAGGCCAGGGTCCGGGCGGCGTGGCTGTGGGCCGGGGGTGAGCCGGTGGCGATCACCGGGGCCGCGGCGGCCCACTGGCACGGCATGCTCGACCGGCCGCCGGCGGTCATCGAGCTGACCGTGGGGCGGGGTCGGCACCTGGGCACGCGGCCGGGCGTCATGGTGCGTCGACGCGATCTCGAGTGGGCGGACCAGATCGGTATCGACGGGGTGTGGCTCGCGGACAAGCCGTTCGCGGCGCTGGAGACCGCTGCCGCGATCCCGGACGGCTCGACGTTCCTCGATCGGGCGCTGCAGCGCCACGTCAGCTTCCCGGCGCTCTACCGCAGCTACTGCCGCAACATCGGTCGCCACGGCTCGTCGGAGGTAGGACGGCTGCTCGCCGCCGCGGCGGACCGAGCCGACTCGGCGGCCGAGCGCCTGCTCGTCACCCTGCTGCGGCAGGCCGGCATCAACGGCTGGGTGCTCGGCCACCCCTTCGGCCCGTTCCACGTCGACCTGGCGTTCCCGGCGTCGAGGCTGGCCGTCGAGGTGGACGGGTGGGCGTGGCACGTCGACGCCGGACGGTTCCGCAACGACCGGCGCAAGGGCAACGCCCTGACCCGCGCGGGCTGGGACCTGCTGCGCTTCACCTGGCACTTCCTCGACGGCGACCCGGCCGGCGTGGTCTCCGAGATCCGGGAGACCCTCGCACTGGCCACCGTGACGACCCCGCCGTGACGACCCCGCCGTGACGACCCGCGTGACGTGTCGGGCAACGGTCGAGCGTCCGCCGCCGGCGGCTGGGCCCGCCATCCCCGCCAAGATCACCGGATGCGGTGCGTGGGCTGCACCTGTGCACCTCCCGCACCGCTGACGGCGATCTTCAGGCGCGGGTCAGCTTCTCCAGGCGCCGGGCGGTGGGCCAGCGGACGCTGTGGGCCCAGCCGAGCTTCTCGAACGCCCGGATGACGCGGGCGGAGATGTCGACCTGGCCGCGCTGGACGCCGTGGCGGGCGCAGGTGGGGTCGGCGTGGTGCAGGTTGTGCCACGACTCGCCGAAGCTCAGGATCGCGAGCGGCCAGACGTTGCGGGAGTGGTCGCGCGAGGCGAACGGCGAGTCGCCGATCATGTGGCAGATCGAGTTGATCGACCAGGTGACGTGGTGCAGCAGCGCGACGCGGACCAGCCCGGCCCAGAAGAACGCGGTGAACGCGCCCCACCACGACATCGTGAGCAGCCCGCCCAGGGCCGCCGGGACCACCAGCGTGCCCACCGACCAGACGACGAAGAGTCGGTCGATGCGCACGAGATCGCGGTCGGCGAGCAGGTCGGGGGTGAAGCGTTCCTCATTGGTCTGGTCGCGGTCGAACAGCCAGCCGGTGTGGGCGTGCAGGAAGCCGCGGGCCAGCGCGCCGGTGCCGGTACCGAACAGCCACGGGGAGTGCGGGTCACCGTCCTTGTCGGAGAACGCGTGGTGACGGCGGTGGTCGGCCACCCACTTGATCACCGGGCCCTGCATGGCGAGGCTGCCGGCGACGGCGAGTGCGATGCGCAACGAGCGGTTCGCCTTGAACGAGCCGTGGGTGAAGTACCGGTGGTAGCCGACGGTGATGCCCAGCCCGCTGACCACGTAGAACACCAGCGCGAGCGTGACGTCGGTCCAGCCCAGCCCCCAGCCCCACGCGAAGGGGATCGCCGCCGGCAATGCCAGCAGGGGCAGCAGCACAAAGACGTACACGGAGATCTGCGGCACCAGACCGCGGCGGGCCCCGATGATCGGCTTGGGCCCGGCCGGAGGCGCAGGCGCCGGACGGGTCGGGCTGTCGGCAACGGTCATGGGCGGCACCTCGTGAGTGGCAGGGAAGGGACGCGCCCTTGTCTACCAGGCATTCGGGCGCCGGGGGCACCTCGGATCGGCTAGAGGTCCAGCCCGAGCAGTGCGTTCTCCACCACTTCCGGCAGGGCGGGATGGATCCAGTACTGCCCCGTGGCCATCTCCCGCGCCCCCAGCCCGAACGACATGGCCTGGATCAGCGGCTGGATGACGATGGACGCCTGCGGGCCCATGACGTGCGCGCCGAGCAACCGCCCGGTGCCGCGCTCGGCCAGGACCTTGCAGAAGCCGGTGGTGTCCTCCATCGCCCAGCCGTAGGCGACGTCGCCGTAGGCCTGGATCTTGACGGCGTAGTCGAGGCCGTCGGCCCGGCACTCCGCCTCGGTCCGCCCGACCGCCCCGATCTGCGGGTCGGTGAACACCGCCCACGGGACGAACCGGTGGTCGGTGGTCCGCGGCGAGTCGGGGTGCAGCAGGTTGTGGGCCACCACCGAGGCCTCGTGGTTGGCGACGTGCTTGAGCTGGTAGGGCGAGCTGACGTCACCGAGGGCGAAGATGCCGTCGACAGGAGTGCGCTGCTGGGCGTCGACGACGATCCGCCCGTCGGCGTGGGTGGGGATGCCGCCCTTCTCCAGGTCGAGCAGGTCGCCGTTGGATTCGCGTCCGGTGGCGACGAGCAGCAGGTCCCCGTGGATCACCTCGCCGTCGGAGAGCTCCAGTTCGACGCCCCCGGTCGTGGTGCTCGCGCGCATCACCGGGCAACCGAGCCGGACGTCCCAGCGCTCGCGCGCCACCGCGGTGAAGCGCTGCGCGACCGTCTCGTCCTGGGAGCGCAGCAGCGTCGATCCCCGCCCGATGATCGTCACCCTCGACCCCAGCGCGGAGAAGACGTGCGCGAACTCGGCGCCGACGTACCCGGCGCCGACGACGATCAGGTGCTCGGGCAGCGCGTCGATCCGCATGACGGTGTCCGAGGTGTGGAACGGCACCCCGGACTCGGTGATCACCGACGGGATCGCGGGCCGGCCGCCGGCGGCGATGACGATCCGGTCGGCGGTGAACGGCTCGCCGCCGTCGACGCTGAGCTCCTTGGGTCCGGTGAACCGGACGTGGCCGGAGTAGAGGGTGACATTCGTGCAGCGGTCGGCGCGGTACGCGCGCCCGCCGGCGGAGATCGGGTCGATGCGGCCGAAGACGCGGTCGCGGATGTCGCTCCAGCGCACCTTGTCCAGCGTGGCGTCGAGGCCGTAGCGCTCGGCGTGCCGGATGTGCTGGGCGATGTCGGCGGGGTAGACGTACATCTTCGTCGGGATGCAGCCGACGTTGAGGCAGGTGCCGCCGAATACCCCGTGCTCGACGATCGCGACGTCCAGACCGTCGAAACGGCTGTCGACGATCGAGTTGCCGGAGCCGCTGCCGATGACGACGAGATCATGATGGCGCACCGTCGCAGGCTAGCCGGGGACAGATCGGTTCGGCCGAAGCCGTTCGGGGTTCGTCACAATCGCGGCCCTTCTGGTAGTCCTATCGCCATGACCAGCGACGCCATGGC
>JAYSXW010000392.1:0-10377 GCA_043716935.1 Pseudonocardia sp. | reverse complement strand
CCGACGGGGTGGACGAGGGCGCAACCGACGCGGACGGCGACCCGGCGTTCGCGGGAGGCTGCGGTGCCGTGGACGCGACCGGCGTCTCCCGCGCCCGGCCGGCGAGGACCAGGACCGTGCCCACCGCCAGGCCCAGCAGCACCACGACGGCGGCGGCGGCGATCCCGACGACCAGGCCGGTCCGGCGGCCCCGCCGAGCCGTCGGCACCGGATCGTATTCCGAGAACGGCGGCCGGGAGGGCGGCAGCGCGACGGTCGGCAGCGCGACGGTCGGCGACATTCCAGGCGCCGGCAGCGGCGCCGCCACGACTGTGACGTCCGATCCGGCCACAACCCGGAGCATCTCCCGCAGCTGCTCCGCCGACGGGCGTGCGGCCGGGTCCTTGGCCAGGCACGCCAGGACGATCGTCCGCAGCGGCCCGCCGAGCGTTCCCAGATGCGGTTCGCCGGAGACCACCCGCTGCAGTACGGCCTCCGCCGGCGCGGCGGGCATGGCGAAGGGCGAGCGACCGGTCGCGGCGAACACGAGGAGCGTGCCGAAGGAGAACACGTCGCTCGGCGGGCCGACGTCGACCGCTCCGTAGGCCTGCTCCGGGGCCAGGAACGACGGCGGCCCCAGCGGCGGCCCGGTGCGGGCGAGCGCGAGGTCGACGAGCCGCGGGCCGTCGTCGGCGAGCAGGACGGTGGACGGGCTCAGGCCGCGATGCGCGAGCCCGACCCCGTGCAGGGCCACCAGACCGTCGGCCGTCCGTGCGGCGAGAGCGAGGACGCCCGGCTCACCCAGCGGCCCGTGCTCGGTGACGTAGGCCTGCAGCGAAGGCCCCTCCAGGTGGGCCGTAGCGACCCACGGCCGGGGGGCGTCGACGTCGGCGTCGAGCACGAGGGCGACGAACCACGGTGGCGCCCCGGCCGCCGCGCGCACCTCGTGGCGGAAGCGCTCGCGGAACGCCGGGTCGGCCGGATCCGGGACCGTAATCGCGACGCGCCGCCCCGACGCGTCCTCCCCGAGCAGTACGCGGCCCCTGCCGCGGGACGCCGACCGCCCGAGGATGCGGTAGCGGCCCAGCGTCGTTGGGTGATCGGGTTCGGTTTCCATCGCCGAGCGAGGTTACCGGGTGGCCGTCATGGCGTGCCCGTCACCAGGGGCCACAGGGCATCGGGACCGGCGGCGAGCACCGCCGCTCCGACCTCGGTGTTCCATTCGGCGTCCGAGCCGTCCTCGTCGCGCCACGCCCACAAACGTGTGGTGGTCAGCCGCAGGTCGTACTCGCGGGTGAAGCCGATGGCGCCGTGCACCTGGTGGGCGATGCGGGCGACGGCCCCGGCCGCCTCGCTGGTCCGGGCCTTGGCCGCGGCGATCGGGAACCGGCTCGCGAGCACCCCGTCGGCCATGGCGGCACGCGCGGCCGCCTCCGCGGCTGCTGACGCTGCGGCCACCTCGGCGGCGGCCAGGGCGAGCTGCTGCTGCACGGCTTGGAACTTCCCGATCGGACGGCCGAACTGCACCCGCTCCCCGGCATAGCGCACCGAACCGGCGAGCGCGCTCGAGGCGGCCCCGGCCAGCAGCAACGCCCGGCCGAGCGCCCCGCGCAGCCGGAACTCCTCGGCGGTGTCGGGCCCGACCGGCGCCACGTCCGACACCGTCGCGTCGACCGTGATCGTGTCGCGGGGCTCCTCGGCGAGGTTGGCGCCGTCGACGATCACCACCTGGTCCGGCGCGAGCAGCATGACGTGCGTCGGGGTGAGCACCGCGATGCCGGCCGCCGCGCGGGCCCACGGCACCCGCGCCACGGTGCCGGTGACCCGCCAGCCGTCGCCCGCCTGGCGGACCTCAAGCGTGCCCCGCACGGCGGTCAGCGGCCCTGCCGGCAGGGCCAGGCCGTGCTCGTGCAGCAGCCAGCCGGCGAGCAGGTCGGTCTCCACCAGCGGCACCCGCGCCGCGTGCGCCCCGGCGGCGTGGAGCACGGCGGCCGCGTCGGCCAGGGTGCCCTCGCTGCCGCCGGCCGCCTCGGGCAGCGTCAGCCGGGCGAGGCCCGCTGCCTCCAGGGTCTTCCACAACCGTGCGTCGAATCCCGTGTCCGAGGAGGCCACGCCGGTGAAGACGCTCTCCGCCAGATCCCTCAGCTCGTCCATCGCAACCCATTCCCCTTCATCGCAGCCCCATTCCCCTTCATCGCAGCCCCATCCCCCGCGCCACGATCCCGCGCAGGACCTCGTTGGTGCCCCCGCGCAAGGTGAACCCCGGGGCGTGCAGCACGGCGTCGGCCAGCAGGCGGGCGAACCCGGCCTCCGCTCCCGGGTCGGGCGGGATGGCCACCAGCAGCCTCGCTGCGTCGACGACCTCGTTCTCGTAACGGGTGCCGAGATCCTTCACCACGGCCGCGGCCAGCTCCGGCGCCTCCCCCGACTCCAGGGCACCGGCGATCGCCAGCGACATGCGGCGCAGCGTCCACAGCCGGGTGACGAGCGCGCCGACATCGCGCGCGGCAGCCCCGTCCGTCCCAGCCAGCTCGCCGACCAGCACCGTGAGCAGCGGGAACGTCGAGAGGAACCGCTCCGGACCGCTCCGCTCGAATGCCAGCTCGCTGGTGACCTGGCGCCAGCCGGCTCCGAGCTCGCCGAGCACCATGGCATCAGGCACGAAGACGCCCTCGAAGACCACCTCGTTGAAGTGGTGGGCGCCGGTCAGCAGCGGGATGGGCCGGATCGTGACGCCGGGTGCGCCGAGCTCGACGATGAACTGCGAGAGCCCGGCGTGCCGGTCCGCCTCGTCGCGGGGCGCCGACCGGGCGAGCGCGAAGAACGCGTGCGCACGGTGCGCGCCAGAGGTCCAGACCTTGGTGCCGGTCAGCTCCCAGCCGCCGTCGACCTGCACCGCCCGCGTCCGCACCGCGGCGAGATCGGACCCCGCGTCGGGCTCGCTCATACCGATGCCGAAGAACACCTCGCCTGCGGCGATGCCCGGCAGGAACCGGCGCCGTTGCTGCTCGGTGCCGAACCGCATCAGCGTGGGTCCGATCTGCCGGTCCGCCACCCAGTGCGCGGCCACCGGAGCACCGGCGGCGAGCAGCTCCTCGGTGACGACGTAGCGGTCCAGCGGCGACGCGCCCTGCCCGCCGTACTCCCGCGGGATCGTCATCCCGAGCCAGCCGCGGCGGCCCAACTCCTTCGTGAACCGCTCGTCCCAGCCCGAGAGCCACACGTCCGCGCGCGGGGCCCAGGCCCCGCGGGCCCGTTCCTCGGTGAGGAACGCGCGCACCTGCGCCCGCAGCTCGGCGGCGTGCGGCGGCAGGTCCGTGGGCGGGGGCACCAACTCGGGCAGCGTGTCCGTCATGTCCCCCATCCTGTGTCATCGCGGGGGGATCAGCACAGGGTTCCGACGGGCCTCAGTGCGGTGCCTCGCCGGGGGCGCGGACGAGGAACGCGCCGACGATCGCGAGGAGCGACAGGCAGGCCGCGGCGACGAACGCGGCGTGCACGCCCCCCGCGGTCTGCGTCACGACATCGGCGCCCGTGGCGGCGAGGCCCGCGGCCCGGGCGCTGAGGATGCCCACCAGCAGCGCCACCCCGGCCGCCCCGGCGAGCTGCTGCACCGTGCCGAAGATTGCGCTGCCGTGGGAGTACAGCGGCGGCGGCACCGCGCCGAGCCCGGCGGTGAACAGGGGAGTGATGACGAACGCCAGCCCGACGCTGAGCAGCAGGTGGAAGGCCAGGACCAGGCCACCGGGGGTGCCGACGCCGAACAGGGTGCTGAACCAGAGCGCCGCGCTGGTGATGATCGTCCCGGGCACGAGCAGAGCCCGCGCGCCGACCCGGTCGTAGAGTCGCCCGACCACCGGGCCGAGCAGGCCCATCAGCAGCCCGCCCGGCAGCAGCAGCAGGCCGGTGGCCAGTGGGTCGAGTCCGAGGGCGGTCTGCAGGTAGATCGGCAGCAGGACGATCGTGCCGAGCAGCGTGGCCATCATCAGCATCATCAGCACGCTGGCGACGGTGAACGTGCGGGAGCGGAACGTGCGCAGGTCCAGCAGCGCGCGGTCGGTGCGCTGCAGCGTGAGCTGCCGGGCGACGAAAGCCGCGAGTCCCACCCCGCCGACGACGTAGGGCACCCACGCGGGAAGGCCCGGACCGGCCTGACCGATGGTGCTCAGGCCGTAGACCAATCCGCCGAAGCCCAGCACCGACAGCACTACCGAGACGACGTCGATCGGGGTGTCGATGGGTTCGCCGACGGCGGTGATCCGGCGCAGCCCCGACACGATGGTGACCACGGCGATCGGCAGCACCAGCCAGAACATGAACCGCCAGCCCAGCAGGCTCAGCACCACGCCCGAGACCGTCGGGCCGATGGCAGGCGCCACCGAGATGACGATCGAGATGTTGCCCATGATCGCGCCGCGCCGGGCCGGTGGCACCAGCGTCATAACCGCGGTCATCAGCAGCGGCAGTAGGATGGCCGTTCCGGTGGCCTGCACGACCCGGGCGACGAGCAACACCGCGAAGCCCGGAGCCAGCGCCGCGACCAGCGTGCCTGTGCTGAACAGCCCCATGGCGGCGCCGTAGAGCGTGCGGGTCGGCACCCGCCGGATCAGGTAGCCGGTGATCGGGATGACCACCGACATCGTCAGCAGGAACCCCGCGGTGAGCCACTGACCGACGGCGGCGGCGACCCGCAGGTCGATGAGCAACACCGGCAGCGCGACGCTCATGATCGTCTCGTTGAGGATCACGACGAAGGTGGACACGAGCAGGACCGTGATGACGGTGCGGTCGCGGCGGTCCATGACAACCGGCGGGGTGGGGACCGCGGGCGGGGCGGGCGGGCTCGCTGCTGGGGGGCGGGTGGCGGTCTGGTCGGTCACGGATAGTCCTCTGCGTCGTGGGCCGGGCGGCGGACGCGGCCGGGGTCCACGCGGTCAGGTTACGAGGGGGGTCCGACGGAACTCCCCCGACTGAGCGTTCGATGGCACAGCTTCGAGCGAACGTGACTCAGGTCACGGCAGCAGGGCCGTGCGCGACCGTCACCCGATCACCGACCATGACCTCCTCCAGCAGGCCGGGCGCCGAGGCCCGGGTCGTCGACGCGGCTCCGTCCGACCTGTTCGTCGGAGGCGCCTGGCGACCGGCGGCGTCCGGTGCCACGCTCGCCGTCGAGGACCCGTCGACCGGGAAGGCGCTGTGCGAGGTCGCCGACCCCGAGAACGGCATGGCCGCGCTCGCTGCCGCCTCCGCCGCGCAGCCGGGGTTCGCCGCGATGCCACGCCGGGAGCGGGGCGAGATCATGCACCGCGCCTACACCATGATCATGGAACGGATCGACGACCTGGCCCTGGTCTCCTACCTGTGCACCGAGAACATCACGCGGGCGCCGCGGGTGTCGGAACGCCTGGAGGCCGGCATGATCGGCCTCAACAGCTGGTGTCGAACCCGGCGGCACCGTTCGGCGGGTCAAACAGTCGGGCCTGGGACCCGAGGGCGGCAGCGTCGGCATCGACGAGTACCTGGAGACCAAGTACGTCGCCATCGGATTCGGCGGCTGACGGGCCGAGCGGCTACGGCGCCGCAGGATCGAACGGCGGCACCGCCGGTGCGGCCGGGTCGACGGGCGGCCCAGCCGGATCGCCCGGAGCCGCCGGGTCAACGGCACCGGGCCCGGCGGGGTCTGCGGCCTTTGCCGCAGCGGCCTGGGCGGCGTCGGCCGCCGCCTGCTCCGCGGCGGCCCGGGCGGCGAACGGGTCGTTGCCGGTGACGATCGCCTCGGTGAGCAGGGCACCGCCCTGCACGGTGAGCAACCCCACGAACCCGAGCAGCGCCAGGCCCGACGCGATGGTGAGCACGCGGGCGCGTGCGGTGGTCCGGCCCAACCGGGCCTGCCCGGTCTCGACCGCCCACGCCCTGGCCCCGAGCAGGGCCAGCAACAGCCCGGCCGCGGACCAGACCCAGACGTCCAGGGCGGGATCGATCAGCACGTCAACCCCCCGTGACGGGATCGGGCACGGCCTTCTTCAGCACGGCGTTGTAACCGTTCTGGTAGGTCACCACGTACCGCCCGGAGGCGACGAGCTGCTGGATGACCTCGACCGTCCAGCCGGGGGGCTTGTTGTTGAGCACCTCGCCCTGCTTCTCCATGGAGGTGAAGATCAGCAGGACGTCCGGGTACACCTCGTTGACGCAGCGGATCGGGTCGGCGGCGAGTTCGCCGCAGCCCTCGCCCGCGTCGCCGTCGCCGTGGTCACCGATGCCCTCCACGCCGTAGGGCCCAACCCGGGCGAGCGGCACGATCTCCTGGTCCTTCGGCGTCTCCGCGATCACCTGCCGGGAGATCGCCACCTCCTCGGGGTAGACCGCCTGGTAGGCGTCGTTCCCCCCGCGGATGAGCACCAGCAGCGGGAACAGCGCCAGCATCCCGGCGGCGAGGACCTTCTCCCAGTGACGGTTGCGGCGCACCAGCGCGCGCAGGCCGTCGGCGCCGAGGATGGCGAGCACGGGCAGGCCGTAGAGCACGATCCGCAGGAACACCTCGCCGCCGTAGCCCTGGGCCGCGAACCCCATCGGGACGACGGCGAGCGCGATGGGCACCAGGTCGCGGCGACGCCGCCAGTAGACCCACGCACCTGCGATCGCGAGCAGCCAGGTGAGCCCCGGCACGAGGATCCGCAGGTATTTGACGACGATCTGCCCGGTGTCGCCCAGCAGCCGTCCGGTGACGCCGGCCTGCAGCGCGGCCTTGTTGTCGCCGGCGCCGGTGATGAGACCGAGTTGGGTGGTCCAGATCTCGCGTGCCCCGATGAGGAAGTAGACAACGAACGCGAGGAGCGCGATGAGCACGAGCCCGCGACCGCGGAACCGGCCCACGACGGCCAGCACCACGAGCTGCCCGATGATGGCGATCGGGGTGAGCTGGTGCTCCGGGGCGACCGCGATGACGCACAGCGCCACGCAGAAGTAGATCAGCAGCAGCTGGCGCGGCGGTAGCGTCGGACGGTTCGGCGGCGTCAGCGCGGAGACGAACCAGCGGCGCACCAGCGGCAACCGCCGGGCGTCGGGGTGCGGGGCGGGCCAGCCCGGCACCCCGGCCGCGTCGGTGCGGCGCGTCGCGAGCGGCCCGAGTGCGAAGGTCAGCACCGTCAGCAGGAGCACGATGCCGATGGCCTGCGGGGAGAAGTAGTCCTGCTCGATCCAGTTGAGGCCGACGAACAGCCAGGCTGCCGCCCACGGGGCGCGGGACCCGCCGAGCATGGAGCGTGCCATCGCATAGATGCCGATGGCCCACACCGTGACGACCACGGGCGGGAACCAGCGCAGCACGGCGTCG
Organism: Pseudonocardia sp.; assembly: GCA_043716935.1. Taxonomy (GTDB): domain Bacteria; phylum Actinomycetota; class Actinomycetes; order Mycobacteriales; family Pseudonocardiaceae; genus Pseudonocardia. The sequence goes on along the minus strand of JAYSXW010000392.1, from coordinate 3,065 downwards.
AGCTGCGTGGCGCCCCCGGCGTCGCGGAAGAACGCCCACTGGGCGAAGAACGCGGGCCAGGAGAACCGGGCGTCGAGCCCCACCGGCGGCACACCGGTGCCGGCGATGGCGTCGGTGAAGCCCGCGAGCAACCACGCGGTGGAGAACCGGGCGACCGGCTCCACCACCGACGGCATGCCGACCGAGCAGAGGATCAGGACGCCCGTGGCGGTGGAGAGCATCGGAATGCGCGGGCGCGGGGACCAGAACTCGGCCAGGCACGCCGCCACGGCGCAGATCAGCGAGGCCCACGCGGCCGGCCCCAGCACGGTCGCGAGACCCCACCCGGCCAGGGCGTCGAGGTTCGTGGTGGCCGCCGCGACCGGTAGCAGCGCCACTGCGGCCAGCGCGAACACCGGCGAGATCCAGCGGTACAGCCCGATGGCCCGAAGGCCCCGTCGCGGCGCGGGCCGCGGGCCTGCCGCCGGCCGCTGCGCGGGGAGCGCCGTCGTGGCCGGCTCGCCGGCGGGCAGCCGGAGAACCGTCGTCGCAGGCTCGTTCATTGCGCCACCACGGCGTGCCGCAGCAGGAACGGGACGCTGGCGACGGTCATGAGGTAGAGGGCCACCGCGGGCCTCCACTGCCCGGTGCTCACCATGATCTGCCCGACCAGCAGCGTGGCGGCCACCCCGACCCCGACGGTGAGCAGCCAGACGTGCGCCGCGGGTGCACGGCGCAGGAAGCCCGCTGCCGACCAACCGGGACCGAGGATCAGGAACACAGTGGTGAGGACGAACCGGACGTCACCGAGCACCCCGCCGGTGACCCGGAAGATGCTCAGGGCGCAGGCGGCGAGTCCGGCAACCACCAGGAGCAGCGCGACGACCCGCCGCGCGACGCGCGCGCGCGTCAGCTCCCCCGCGGAGGGCATGGTCACCATGGAACTCCGTTCGCAGCCGATGGGTTCTTCGCCGATGGGGTCGTCACCGGGTCGACACCCCCCGAGTACAGCAGTTGGGGGCGCTGCCGTCCTACCCGACCCGACCGGGGCCCGGTCAGAAGGCCTCTTCCTCCAGCGCTAGCCGCACGTGGCCGTTGGTCTGGCGCGGGACCACGGGCTGCTCGCCCGGGACGGTCCGCGCGGCGTCGTCGTGCCCGAAGTGGGTGCTGACGGGCGGCACGGCCGGAAACCCGCGGGGTGGGGTGAGCGCGCGTGACTCCACCTCGACCTGGACCCGCTCGGCGCGGCGGCGTACGGCGCGGCGGCGCTCGGCCGCCAGGGTCCGCAGTACCCGGGTGCCGTCGACGAAGGTCCGCAGGTTGGTCTGCCCGAAGATGCGCTCACGCTCCATCGACGGCACCTCGGTGATCTTCAATCCGGCGGCGGCCACCCGGCAGTTCAGCACGGTCTCGATCTCGAAGCCGTCACCCCACAGCAGGCCCTCGGGCGGGGCCGGGGCGTCGATCGACGGAAGTTCCAGGACCGGCAGCAGATCCGACCAGAACGCGTTGTAGCCGTAGCAGAGGTCGGTGTAGGACGTGCCGAAGAGCGCATTCGCGACGCCGTTGAGACCAGCGTTGCCGGACTTGCGCAGGAGCGTGATGTCGTCGCTGCCCCCGCCCCGGACGAAGCGGCTGCCCTTGGCGAAGTCGGCACCGGCCACCAGGGCAGAGACGAAAGTGGGGATCTCCGCGGGATCGGCCGAGCCGTCGGCGTCGAACATCACGATGATGTCGCCCGTGGCCGCGGAGAACCCGCAGGCCATGGCGTTGCCCTTGCCCCGCCGGGTCTGGGTCATGACCTTGACCCACGGCAGCACGCGCTGCGCGGCGTCGATCGTACCGTCGACGGAGTTGCCGTCGACAACGATGATCTCGTGGACCGCGGGACGCACGGCGGCGACCGCCGGCAGGACGACCTCCAGGTTGCGCGCCTCGTTCCGGGTCGGCACCACCACGGACACCCGCGGGTTGCCGGTGCGCTGCATCGCCGTTCTCCCCCCCACCGCGATCGCGGTGTGTCGACGCCGTGTCCTCCGATGGTGGCGGCCACGCCGGGCGCTCCCATCACCATGGGGCATATCTCTTCGGACCGTCAGGGCGTTACGTGACAATTTTTCGCGGAGATACTCCGAACGGAGCACTAACGCCCAGATCTACTCCTCGGACTTTACGGAGGCGACCAGCACGGCCGTGCTGCGGTCCCCCACCGGCCATCGGGGGCCGGCCCGGTACCGTCAGTTGCTCGACGACACCGGGGAGGAGACCACCGTGCTGCCGATCCCGAGCGTCTCCGTCTGCATCCCCGTCCACGACGGGGAACGCTTCCTGGCGGAGACGGTCCGCAGCGTCCTCGATCAGACCTACCGCGACTTCGAGCTCGTGATCCTCGACAACGCGAGCCGCGACGGGACCTCCGCCATCGCCCGGTCCTTCGGCGATCCCCGGATCCACCTGGAGCGCAACGGCGCCATGCTGGCGCAGGCCGCGAACTGGAACCGGGTCACGCAGCTCGCGCGCTCCCCCATGGTCAAGCTGGTGTGTGCCGACGACCTGCTGCACCCGCGCTGCCTCGAGCTTCAGGTGGCCCCGATGGAGGCCGATCCCGGGCTGGCCGTGGTCGCCGGCCGCCGGCACCTGATCGATGAGCAGTCCCGGATCATCGTGCCCCGCCGCGGCCTCTCCGGGCTCGTCGGCGTGCGCACCGGCGTGGAGGTGGCGCGGCGGGTGGTGCGCCACGGGGCCAATCCGATCGGCGAGCCCGGCAGCGTGCTGTTCCGGCGTGAGGACTTCCTCGCCGTCGGTGGATGGAGCGCGGAGCGGACCTCCGTGGTGGACCTCGACCTGTGGATGCGGCTGCTGCAGTACGGGGAGTTCCTCGGTATCCCCGAGACGGTCGCGGCCTCCCGGATCGGCCGGGGCAGCATGTCGTCGGACAACGAGCGGGCGATCTACGACGAGCAGCACCTCCTGCGCACCGAGCTCGGCGAATCCGACTTCTTCCAGGTCCGCGGCGTCGATCTGGCCGTCGGACGGGTGCTGGCCCCGCTGGGTCGGGCCCGCCGCCGCGCCCTGTTCGCCCTCTC
>JAYSXW010000391.1:0-1134 GCA_043716935.1 Pseudonocardia sp. | reverse complement strand
ATCGTGCGCGTCTATCTCGGTTCCGATCATGCCGGCTTCGAGCTGAAGGCCCATCTGGTCGCGCACCTGGCCAGTCTGGGCCACGAGCCGATCGACGTCGGCCCGGCCCGCTACGACGCCCTCGACGACTACCCGCCGTTCTGCGTCGACGCCGCCCGCCGCGTCCTGGCCGATCCGGGAAGCCTCGGGATCGTCATCGGCGGGTCGGGCAACGGCGAGCAGATCGCGGCCAACAAGGTGCCCGGTATCCGCTGCGGGCTGGCGTGGAGCGTGGACACGGCGCAGCTCGCGCGGTTGCACAACGACGCGCAGGTCGTCGCGATCGGGGCCCGGATGCACACCCTCGACGAGGCCGCGCTGCTCGCGGAGACGTTCGTCGCCACGGCGTTCTCCGGCGAGGAGCGCCACCAACGGCGTATTGGCGTCCTCGCCGATTACGAGCGCACCGGGGTTCCGCCGGCGATCCCGGCCGACCAGGTCCCCCATGCCTGAGGGCCACACGCTGCACCGGCTCGCCCGACTGCACCGCCGGCGCTACGTGGGCAAGCCGGTCGCCGTGTCCAGCCCGCAGGGCCGGTTCGTCACCAGCGCCGAGATCGTCGACGGCCGGGTGCTCGAGGCGAGCGAGGCCTACGGCAAGCACCTGTTCCACCGCTATGGCCCCGATCTGGCCGTCCACGTACACCTGGGGCTCTACGGCAAGTTCTCGAGCCTCAAGCATCCCGTCGACGAACCGCGTGGGCTGGTGCGGATGCGCATGATCGGCGACACGCACTACGCCGACCTCCGCGGACCCACCGCGTGCGAGCTGATCACCGACGACGAGGTCGACACCATCCTCGCCCGCCTGGGCGCCGACCCGCTGCGTACCGACGCCGACCCGGACCGCGCCTGGGCCCGCATCTCCCGCTCCCGCGCCCCGCTGGCGACGTTGCTGATGGACCAGTCCGTGATCGCCGGCGTCGGCAACGTCTACCGCGCGGAGGCTCTGTTCCGGCACGGTCTCGACCCGCTGCTGCCCGGAAAGGCCCTGTCCCGGGGGCAGTGGGACGTCCTGTGGGCCGACCTCGTCGCTCTCCTGCAGGACGGCGTCAAGCGCGGCAAGATCGAGACCCTGCGCCCCGAGCACGACCC
>JAYSXW010000040.1:0-18851 GCA_043716935.1 Pseudonocardia sp. | reverse complement strand
GGCATTCCAGCAGGTGGAAGAGGCGGGCCGGGCCGGTACTTCGCAGCTGCTCGGTGAGGAGGCCGCACGCTCCGCTGTGCGCGGGACGGCGGCGGCCTATAGTCGCCGTCCTGCATCGGCGCGAGGCGACCCGCGTGGCAGCCACGGCACCCGGGAGTGCGCCGGTAGCGTGCCCGACGTGACCGTTGCGCCCGTCCTCCCGCCTGCCGGCCCGGCCGGGGCGGACCTGCCGCCCCACGTCCGTACCGCGTTCGGGGTGTCCGAGGTCGAACCCCGCCCGGTGGTCTGGGCCGGGCACCGGGCCTGGCACTGCGGCGAAGTGATCATCCGTTCGGTGTCCGACAACGCCGTGGCGGCCTGGTCGGCGGGGGTGTTGGACGGGTTGCACGTCGACGGTCTGCGGCTGGCGCGGCCGGTGCGGTCGTCGGACGGTCGGTGGGTGGTGGCCGGCTGGTCCGCGTGCCGGTACACGCCGGGTCATCCTGAGTTGCGCCACGACCAGGTCGTCGACGTGGCGGTGCGGTTGCACGCGACCACCGCGCAGGTGCCGCGCCCGCGGCTGCTCGACGACGTCGACGATCTGCTGTCACGTTGCGCCGCGGGCGCGTTCGGCGAGCGCAGGCTGGTGCTGGAGCCCTCCACCGGCGGCACCCTCTACGCGCAGCTGGCCGCCTATCGGTTGCCGGTGCGGCTGATGCCGCAGGTCGTCCATCCGGAGCTGTTCGGTGCTGTCCTGTTCGACGACGCCGGCTCGCCCGCGCTGGTCGATCTGGTGCCGTGCTGGCGTCCGAAGGAGTGGGCGGCCGCCGTGGTGGTGGTGGATGCGCTCGCCTGGGGCGGGGCGGACGAGGGTCTGGTGCAGCGGTGGTCGCACCTGGCCGAGTGGCCGCAGATGTTGCTGCGCGCGGTGCTGCACCGGCTGGCACTGCACGCTCAGCACCCGGAGGCGTCGGCAGGCACGATGAGCGGTGTGGAACGCGCCGCCGGGGTGGTCAGCGCGTTGCTCTGACGCCTCACCGGCAACCCGGCCGTCGAGTGAGTGCTGTGACTCCCCTGCTCGTGGAACCCGACCTGTGGTCCACGTCCCGCGATCGCGGGGTCGGGGGACGGCCGCGACATGGTCGGCGAGTCATGACATCCGAGAGGTGATGGCATTTCCCGTACGACGCCGAGGCTCCAGCCTGGCCGAGCCCGGATCACGTGGTGGGTGTCCACGCGCTTCCGTCGCGTCGCTCACCCTACTGAGATCACCTCAACGACAGGAGTGTCATGTCGAGCGGTCCCGCCGGTCCTGTCACGCCTTCCGACGTGGCCGCGGTCGAGGTGCAGCTGCCGGTGCCGTCGGGTGCCGGAATCATCGGGTTCGCCGTCCGGCCGGGCCTCGGGGCCTTTGGGCCGGTGGCGTACTACACGGCCGACGACGGGGTCCTGCGCTCCTGGGACATCGGGTCGGATTCACACACGGAGACCAGGTGCGCTGAGTGGCCGCTGCGGTCCGGCCTCGTGCTGGCGCCGGGAGGACGCGCGGTGTCGCGGGTCGACGACGACACGCTGGCGCTGTGGCGACTGGAGACAGGCGAGGTCGAGCGGACCTTCGTCGTGCCCCCGAACCCCGGCAGCGGCTGGCGCCACCACATCAACGCGTGGGACGTCGACACGCAGGGGCGGCTGGTCGCCTCGGCGCGTGACAAGCACGTCCGGGTCTGGGACGTGGGCAGCGGGGCGCTCGTCCACGACATGCGACGGTACGAGGACCAGTACTTCAGCAATTCCTTCACGGTCGCCTGGGTAGACGCGGACCACCTCGTTACCTGCGAGGAACGGGGGTTAGTCCGGCTGTGGAGCCTGTCCTCCGGTGACGTGGTCGAGTCATGGGCGGCTCCGGAAGCGGGCCGGCTCGAGGTGTCGAAAGCCGGCCGCCTGGTGCAGGCGGTCCGGGGTCAGCTCGCCGTGATCACCCCCGGCCGACGCCGGCGGAAGCGGGTTTCCGGGGCCGACAACGTCTGGAAGTTCTGCATGATCGACGCGCATCACGTGGTGACGATCAGCGGTGAAGGAGTGGAACACCGGGACCTGGATTCCGGTCGCCTGCTCGGTGTCCTGCCCGTCGGTCTGCCGGCGTGGTTCCGATCGTCAGATCCGTGGGTGCCCCGCACCTACCTGCATGCCGTCACGCCCGATTCGGTCGTGTCGGTCGGTGTGGCGGGAGCGGGGGCTCTCTGGTTCCCGCTCCGCTTCGCGGCACCGGCCGACGTTGCCGCGGTCCCGTCGGCACCACGGGCGAACGCCGGACCGGACCGGACCGACCTGCCGATGGACCTCGCGACCTTCTGGTCGCTGGTGGAGACGTCGCGACGCCGGGCCCGGCGGGCGGCTGACGAGGAGGACACCGATGCCGCGCAGGTCGAAGCGCTGATCGAGCTGCTCGCCACGCGCTCGCAGGCCGAGATCGTCGCCTTCGACCGGCACTTCCGCGACCGGATCGAGGAAGCCGACACCAGGGAGCTGGTCTACGCGGCCGCGGACGGGCTCGGCGGCTCGTCGGACGACGGCCTCCTCTACTTCCGGTGCTGGTTGGTCGGGCTCGGGCGGCGTTCGTTCGACAGTGTCGTCAATCACCCCGCGCGGCTCGCGCGGCTTCTCCGCCGTCACAGTTCGAGCGACCGGGAGAACTTCGATCTGTTCAATGTCGCGGAAACGGCGTGGGAGCAGACGTTCGGCGGTCCCATGCCCACCAACGTGTAGTGAGCTCTATTTCGACCCTGCGAGCTCTCGGTGTGGTCATGATGCGCCACCACGCGACGGCGGGCCTCGGATCGTTCCGCACCAGAGGTCATGGGTCTTACTCGAACATATGTTCGGTGTCGAGGACGTGTGCGCCTCGGGTGCGGAATGCGTCGCGGCTCGGACCGGAGAACAGCGTCCAGGCGATTGCCGGGTCGCAGGCCGGGTCGCTGATCCCGCAACAACCGAAGTCGATGACGGCGGCCAACCGGCCGTTGCGCACCACCAGGTTTTCCCGCCGCCGTAACCGGTCCGGGTCGGCGGCGGACGGGTGTAGATCGGGATATCGTGGTGGCTGTCGTGACGACCGCCCTGGACACCCCTCCGCTCGCCGGCTTCACCGTCGGCGTCACCGCCGCGCGCCGGGCCGAGGAGCTCGGCACGATGATGGAGCGCCGCGGCGCGGTGGTGCTGCACGGGCCTGCGCTGCGGATCGTGCGGCTGGCCGACGACGCCGAGCTGCTCGCCGCCACCCGTCGACTCATCGCCTCGCCACCCGACATCACGGTCGCCACCACCGGCATCGGGTTCCGCGGCTGGGTCGAGGCCGCCGACGGTTGGGGCATCGGGGAGGACCTGCTCGCCGCCCTCGGCTCCGGGAAGCTCATCGCGCGTGGCCCGAAGGCCCGCGGTGCGATCCGGGCCTCGGGGCTGGTGGACATGTGGTCGCCGCCGTCGGAGTCGTCGGCGGAGGTGCTCGACCACCTGCTGGAGATGGGCGTCGACGGGTTGCGCATCGCCGTCCAGCTGCACGGGGAGCCGTTGCCCGACGTCGTCGAGGCTCTCGCCGTCGCCGGCGCCGAGGTGATCGAGCTGCCCGTCTACCGGTGGGAGCCGCCGGCCGACATCGCCCCGCTCGACCGGCTCACCGACGCCGTCCTCGCCGGCTCCGTCGACGTCCTCGCGTTCACCAGCGCGCCCGCCGCGGCGAGCCTGCTCGCCCGGGCCACCGAGCGAGGCGTGCGCGACGAGCTGATCGCAGAGCTGCGGGGGCCCGTGCTGGTCCTGTGCGTGGGCCCGGTGACGGCGGCGCCGCTCGAGGCCGTCGACGTCGTGACGGTCCAGCCGCAGCGTTCGCGGTTGGGCGCGATGGTGCGCCGGTTGGAGGCGGAGATGCCCGCGCGAGCGCGGCTGCTGCCCGTCGCGGGTCACTGGATGGAGCTGCGCGGGCACGCGGTGGTCGTCGACGGCGAGCTGCGCGCGGTGCCCCCGGCCGGGATGGCGATGCTGCGGGCGCTCGCCCGACGGCCCGGGCGGGTAGTCGCCCGCTCCGAGCTGCTCGGCGCGCTGCCCGGTGGCGGTGCTGACGAGCACGCGGTCGAGACGGCGATGACCCGGTTGCGGGCCGCGCTGGGAGAGCCGAAGTTGGTGCAGACCGTCGTCAAGCGGGGGTACCGGCTCGCGCTCGACCCGGCCGCGAGTCCCGCTCCCGTCGGCGGCCACTGTCTGCACGGGGATCTCCGGTGAGTGTCCTGTTGGTGGCGCACGGTACCCGGGATCCCGCCGGAGCGGTGGTCACCGAGCAGGTTGCCGCCCAGGTGCGAGCCACACTCGGCGTTCGGGTCGAGGCCTGCTACGTCGACGTTCGGCGCCCCACTCCCGGGGACGTGCTCGCCGACCTGCCGGGCCCGGTCATCGCCGTCCCGATGTTCCTCGCCGCGGGATACCACGTCCGCGTCGACCTGCCGTCGCAGTTGCGGGAGACCGGCCGCGACGACGTCCTGCTCGCGGAGACGTTCGGCCCCGATCCGGCACTGGTCGCGGCCGCAGCCGAGCGCCTGCGCGCGGCCGGGGCGCGCGACGACGACGCGGTGGTGCTCGCCGTGGCGGGGTCGTCGGACCCGTGTGCCCAGGCCGACGGGGCGGCGGCGGCGCGGCGCCTGGGCCGGCTGCTGCGCGGGTCCGTCACGCTGGCCGCCATCGCCACCGGCGGGCCTCGGGTGCCCGAGGCCGTGGCCGAACTGCGGCGCGGAGGTGCCGACCGGGTGGTGGTGGCGAGCTGGCTGCTGGCGCCGGGGCTGTTCCAGCGCCAGCTCCACGAATGCGGTGCCGATGTCGTGGGCGCCCCGCTGGCCGACCATCCGAGCGTCGTCGACCTGGTCCTCGACCGCTGCCGCGCCGCCCGCCCGGCCGATCAGCGCACCGCCTGACGTCCCAACGTGTGCCGGATTTGTTGGGTGAATCTGAAGGCGCCGGCAGCGCCGGTCGTCTGCTCGACCAGGTCGGTGATGTGACGGCGCAGCGTCTCGTGGTCGGACTCCGGCACCGCCTCCCACATCCCGCGCTGGCCGTGCGACCAGGAGAACTCCAGGAGTTGCTCGGCGTCGCGGAAGGCGGCCTCGACGGTGCGGTGGGCGGTCCGCACGTCGGTGAGGCCCGCGTCACGCAGCAGCTGTTCCATGCCCTCGTCGGAGGCGAACGGGCCACGCTGCCCGCTGGTGCGGGCATCGAGGATCGCGGGCGGGAGGTAGGGCGCGAACGCCGCGTCGACCTGCTTCCACCGCTCGTCCTGGTGCCCGAACGTCGTCACGCCCATCCGGCCGCCGTCGGCGAGCAGGTCCGCCCACGTCGCCGCGGCGGCGCCGGGGTCGGGCAGGAAGAACAGCACCAGGCAGGACGCGACGACGTCGAACGACGACACCGGCACCCCGGGCGCGGAGGCGTCACCGATCCGCACCTCGACGTGTGGGACATCGCGGAAGTCCTCGGCCGTGCGTTCCACCATCCGCGGGGCGAGGTCGATCCCCAGCACGTGGCCGGTCGGCCCGGCGGCGGCGGCCAGGGGCGCCAGCGCGGCTCCGCGCCCGCAGCCGATGTCGAGGACGCGCTCGCCGGGCTGCACGGCCAGCTCGTCGGCGAGGCCCTGCGCGATCGGTCGGAACCAGGCGACGCCGACCTCGTCGTAGGTGTCCGCGGCCCGGTCGAACACGCCCGCGATACCGCTCGGAGAAGGCATGGCGCACCTTGGCACGACCATCTGTCGGCGGCAAGGGTCCGCGAGCACCCCGGAGGTGTCCACGGTGGGGCGGGGCGACCGGATCACCGTTCCGGAGACCGACCTGTTCGTCGACGTGGACGAACTCCCGGGCTCGTGAGCAGGCGCCCGTCCACCAGTAGCACGCCCTCGACACGCAGCCGGGCGGACTGCTCGGCCGCCATGTGCGGTGCGCAGGTGCCGTCGGCCCGCAGGACCCGGTGCCAGGGAAGGTCATGCCCGTCCTCGGCCAGGACGCGGCCGACCAGCCGCGCGCGGCCGGGCAGTCCGGCATCGGCGGCGACCTCGCCGTAGCTCGACGTGGTGCCCGGCGGGATCGCTCGGACGACCTCTCGCACCCGTTCGAGGGTCTCCTCGTCCATCAGGCGGTCAGGAACCGGTGGATCACGTCGGCGACCTCGGCCGTGCGTTCCAGGTACACCATGTGGCCGGCGTCGATCTCCCGGACGGTGAGCGCGTCGCCCAGCTCGGTCGCCATCCGGGCCACCCACACCGGGTCGACGAAGTCGGCCTTGGCCGCGGGGATCAGCAGGGTGCGCAGCCCGGGTGGCGCGAGCACGGCGGTCCGGGCCATCTCCCCCCAGGCCGTGACGACTGCGGGGGTGGAGTAGCGGTAGCGGTAGCGGCCGTCGTCGCCCCGCTCGAGGTGGTGGTCCAGCTCCGCGTCGACGATGTCGCCGGCGAGGCCCTCCCAGCGCCTTGCCCGGTCGGCTCGCGCGGCGGCGCGGTCGGGGTAGGACTCCGCGGTGCAGGTCTCGTCGGCAGTCTCCAGCATGTCCTGCGCATCGAGGCCCAGCGCCGGGTCGAGCAGCACCAGCCGCTCGACGCGCTCGGGCGCGACCCGGGCCAGATGCAGGGCGATCGCGCCGCCGAACGAGTGACCGATGATCGCGACGCGCGGCAGCTCGAGAGCGTCGAGGACGCCCAGCGCGTCGGAGACGTGCTGCTCCAGGCCCCACGGCGGAGCCCATGGCGAGCGGCCGTGCCCGCGGAGGTCGACGGCGATCAGGCGCAGGTGCGGCAGCGCCGCCGCCAGGACGTCCCAACGTCCGGCGTGACCGGTGACGCCGTGCAGCGCGAGGACGGGCGGGCCGTCGGCGGGGCCGTGGACGTGGTGGTGCAGCGTGGTCACCTGCCGATCGTGCCAGCTCGACCGCCCGGGGTCACGAGACTGTCAGGGGGTCGTGATTGCATCCCCGCATGGCCAGACCCGAGACCTCCGCCCGCCCCGGTGCCCTGGCGCCCGGGCTCGTCCGGCGGCCGCGGGTCGAGGAACCGGAGCCGACCTGGGACGAGCCCGCCCACCGCGTCCTGGCCCACCGCGCGGGCCCGCTGCGGATCGTCGGCGGGCCCGGTACGGGCAAGACCACGCTGCTGCTCGCGGCCGTCGCAGCGCGGGTGCGGGCGGGGGAGGATCCGGCGCGCACACTCGTGCTCGTGGGCAGCCGGCGTGCCGCGGGGGAGCTGCGGGACCGGTTGCAGCCCGCGGTCGGGGGCCGAACCTCCCGCGAGATGCTGGTTCGCACGGTGCACTCGTACGCCTTCGGTGTGTTGCGCCTGCACGCCGCCCACCACGGTGACCCACCCCCGCGGCTGCTGGCGAGCGCCGAGCAGGACGCGCTGGTGCGCGACCTGCTGACCGGCGAGATCGACGGCGCCGTCCCGCACTCGGGGTGGCCGCCTCGGCTGGCGCCAGCGCTCGGGCTGCCCGGGTTCGCCGCGGAGCTGCGCGAGCTGCTGCTGCGGGCGGCGGAGCGGGGGCTGGGGCCCGAGGAGCTGCACGACCTCGGTAGGCGCCACGATATGCCGGTCTGGAGGGCGGCGGGGCGTTTCTTCCGCAGCTACGAGCAGGTGACGCTGCTGCGCGGCGCCGCGGGCCGGGGCGCGCCGCAGGCCACCGCGCCGGCCCTGGACGCCGCCGAGCTGGTGGCCGCGGCCCTGGACGCGCTGGCGTCGGATCCCGAACTGCTCGCGGCCGAGCGCGAGCGCGTACGGCACCTGGTGGTCGACGACGCCCAGGACCTCGATCCGCAGCAGATGGAGCTGGTGCGCGCGCTGGGTTCCACCGCGCAGTCCGTGTTGCTCGCCGGCGATCGCGACCAGGCCGTCCTCAACTTTCGCGGTGCCGATCCGGGCGGGCTGCGGGCGGTCGAGGCCGAGACGGTCGTGCTCACCACCGACCGTCGCGGTTCGCCGGCCGTCCGGGCGGCGGGGGCACGGTTGGTGGCGCGGTTGCCCGGGGCGGGGGAAGGGCGCCGGCGCCGCGGGCCGGAGGGGCCGCCGGGGCCCGAGGGCTCGGTGGCGGTCCGCGTCTTCGGCTCGGCCGCTCAGGAGGCCGGCTGGATCGCCGACCAGCTGCGTCGGGCCCACCTCGGCCGCGGCGTCCCGTGGTCGGGGATGGCGGTGCTGGCCCGCTCCACCCGGCGCTCGCTGCCGACCTTGCGCCGCGCCCTGCTCGCCGCGGGTGTGCCCATTGCGGCGCCCGTCGACGAGCTGCCGCTGGGCCGCCAGCCGGCCGTGGTGCCGCTGTTGATGGTCCTGCGCTACGCCACCCGGCCGCACGAGCTCGACGCCGATGCCGCCGCCGCGCTGCTGACCTCGCCGCTCGGCTCGGCCGATCCGATGCGGATGCGCCGCCTGCGTCGCGGCCTGCTGCGGCTGGAGGTGGCCGGTCCGGGGGAGGGGCCCGGGAGCGATCCCCTGTTGGTCGACGCTCTTCGTGCGGCGGCGTGGGGTCGTCCCGATCCGCTCACCGCCCTTCCCCCCGCGGACACCGCACCGCTGCGGCGGGTCGGTGCGCTGCTGGCCACGGCCGGGCACGCGGCGCGGGACGGTGAGAGTGCCGAGGAGGTGCTCTGGCGGGTCTGGCAGGCCTGCGGGCTCGGTCCGCGCTGGAGCGAGGCCAGCGCTCGGGGCGGCCCGGTCGGCGCGGCCGCCGACCGCGATCTCGACGCCGTCCTCGCGCTGTTCGCCGCCGCCGCCCGCTACGCAGACCGGCTGCCCGGCGCCGAGGTCGCGGGTTTCCCCGACCATCTCGCCGACCAGCAGCTGCCCGGCGACACGCTCGCCGCCCGTGCCCCACGTGGCGAGGCCGTGGAGCTCCTCACCGCACACGCGGCCCGGGGCCGGGAGTGGGACGTCGTCGCGGTGCCGGGGGTGCAGGAGGGCACCTGGCCCGATCTGCGGTTGCGCGGCAGCCTGCTCGGCAACGAGCGGCTCGTCGACCTCGTTGCGGGGGTCGCCGAGCCGGGCGGGGAGCCGGTGTCGCGGGTGGCGCCCCTGCTGGCCGAGGAGCGGCGGTTGTTCTACGTCGCCTGCACCCGGGCGCGGCACACCCTGCTGGTCAGCGCCGTCCAGGGGGAGGACGAGCAGCCCTCCCGGTTCCTCGACGAGCTCGACCCGGTGCCGGCCACGCAGGCCGACCGGCCCGTCCATCGGCCGGGACGGGCCCTGGTGCTCGCCGAGCTGGTGGGAGAGCTGCGGCGTGTGGTGTGTGCTCCCGGCCCGCCCGAACGCCGGGAGCGCGCCGCCGCGCAGCTCGCCAGGCTGGCTGCTGCGGAGGTTTCCGGCGCGCACCCCGACGACTGGTACGGCCTGGCCGCCGTCTCCACCGACGCGCCACTGCACGTGCCCGGCGAGGTTGTTCCCGTGTCGCCGTCGGACGTGGAGAAGATTGTGCGCTGCCCGCTGCGGTGGGTGCTGGAACGCCACGGCGGTCGTGACGTCGGCGCACTCGCGGCCGTCACCGGCTCCTTGGTACACGCGCTGGTGCAGGCCGGCTCGTCCGGGGCGGATGCCGCTGAGCTGGACGGCGCGTTGCGGGCCGCGTGGTCGCGGCTCGATGCCGGGGCGCCATGGTTCGGCCGCCGCGAGCTCGCCCGGGTGCGAGGCATGCTCGCGGCGTTCGAGGGATGGGTGGCCACCAGCCGGGCCGAGGGGCTGCGACTGGTGGCCGTCGAGGAGCCCGTGCAGCTCGATCTTGCGGCCCGACCGGTGGAGGTGGGCCGGGGCGGGGCAGCACTGCGGCTGCGGGGTCGAGTCGACCGGCTCGAGGTCGACGCGCAGGGCCGACCCGTGGTGGTCGACGTCAAGACGGGCCGGGTCGCGGTCAGCGGCCGGGCCGCGGCCGAGCACCCGCAGCTGGCCGTCTACCAGCTGGCCGCGGCCCTGGGTGCATTCGGCGAGCTGCTCGAACCCGGTGCGCAGCCCGGCGGTGCCCGGCTGGTGTACCTCGCCGACCGCAAGGCCGGCGGACAGGCGAAGGAGCCCGTCCAACCCCCGCTCGAGCCCGACGAGCTGGCCCACTGGGAGGAGGTGCTGCGCCACTGCGCGGACGAGACGTCCGGGGCGCAGTTCGTCGCCCGCATCGGTCCCGACTGCGACCGGTGCCCCGTCCGCACCAGCTGTCCGCTCCACGAATCCGGACGGCCGGTGACCGAGCCGTGACCCGGTCACCGGTTCGGGTGTCGTGTTCGGCCCCTTCCGGGTCGACCGGTACGGTCGTGCGACATCGGCTCCCCCCCCGAGCTCCCCCACCAGTGCGTTGAGGAGTGTCACCTTGATGGCCCCGATCCCGACGCGGGTGCGAGTATCGGCCGCCTGCGGCGCGCTCGCCGTGCTGCTCGCCGGCTGTGGCGCCGCATCCGGTCCGTCCTCCACCGCCCCGGACACCGGTCAGGACCTCTTCCAGGCCCTTCCGCCCGCGCTGACGCCACCGCCGCCGCCGGCCACCATCGCGCCCTCGCCGTCCCCCTCCGCGACCCGCAAGCCCACGCCCAGGGCCAAGCCGACGACGACGTCCACCGGTACGGGCCGCAGCGGCGCCCGACCCACGAGCCCCCGCAACGCCCGCTCCGCAGCGGCGCCCGGCGCCACCGAGGGTGCGGGCGCCGCGGCGAACCCGGCCTGGCGCCAGGTCGGCGGGGACGACTTCGCCGGCGGCTCGCTCGACACGGGCACCTGGGGGGCCTACGACAGCGTCGGCGCCTTCGGCAACGGCAGGCGCACACCCGATGCGATCAGCCAGTCCGACGGCTCGCTGAAGATCACCGCGCGGGGCGACCGATCCGGTGGCATGGCGCACTCGATGAGCCAGCTCTACGGGCGCTGGGAGTTCCGTGCCCGCACAGCTGCGGGCCGCGGGTTCGGTTCGGCGATCCTGCTGTGGCCGGACTCCGAGAGGTTCCCGGTGGACGGCGAGCTCGACATCATGGAGGTGCCGGGAGAGAACCGGGACCTCGCGCACTGCGTCGTGCACTGGGGCGAGGACAACAACGTGAACGGCGGCTCGCTGCGCGGCGACTTCACGCAGTGGCACACCTTCGCGCTGGAATGGCTGCCCGACCGCATCACCTGGTACGTCGACGGGGCCAAGCACTACGAGAACACCGACAAGGCCGCCATCCCGACCACACCGATGCACATGACGATCCAGCTCGACGAGGGGCCTGCCAAGGACTGGATCATGGAGCCCGACAACACCACGCCCGAGGAGATCGCCCTCGAGGTCGACTGGGTGAAGGTGTCGGCGCTGTAGGGGCCCGGTACAACTGCTGCGTGGAACTTTCCCCGCATGCGCTGGCCGTCGAACTCGGCGTGCCGCCACCCACCGAGGAGCAGGCGGCTGTGATCGCGGCCCCGTCGCGGCCGGCGCTGGTCGTAGCGGGGGCCGGGGCGGGCAAGACCGAGACGATGGCGGCCCGCGTGGTCTGGCTGGTGGCCACCGGGCAGGTACTCCCCGAGCAGGTCCTGGGCCTGACCTTCACGCGCAAGGCTGCCCAGCAGCTCGGGGCTCGGGTGCGGTCGCGGCTGCGCCGGCTGGCCGGCACGCGGCTGCTCGACGAGCTCGATCCCAGCGGTGAGCGCCGCGCCCGGGTGCTCGCGGGCGAGCCGACCGTCTCCACCTACCACGCCTACGCCGGCCGACTCGTCGGAGAGCACGCGCTTCGCCTGCCCGCGGAGCCGGCCGCGCGGCTGCTCGGTCAGACCGCGTCCTGGCAGGTGGCGCACCGAGTCGTCACGAGCTGGGCCGACGAGCTGGAGGTCGACGTACAGCCCGCCACCGTCACCGGTTGGTTGTTGTCGCTCGCAGGCGAGCTGGGCGAGCACCTCGCCGATCCCGCGGCGGTCCGCCTGCACGCGGAGCGGATGATCGCGTTGCTCGCCGGCGCGCCGCCCGGCAAGCGGCAGCGGGCCGAACCGTCGCAGACCTACCGGAGGTGGATCGACTCCCAACGGTTGCGGTGCGCGCTGTTGCCGCTGGTGGAGGCGTTCACCGAGCGCAAGCGGGCCGAGCGCACCGTCGACTTCGCCGACCAGCTCGCCATCGCCGCCCGGGTTGCGGCCGATCATCCCGAGGTCGGCGCCACCGAGCGCGCCACCTACCGCGCGGTGCTGCTCGACGAGTACCAGGACACGGGGTTCTCCCAGCGGGTGCTGCTGCGGGCGCTGTTCGGCACCATGCCGGGGGAGCCGGTGCGGAAGGACGACCCGTCGGTCATCGCCGTCGGCGACCCCTGCCAGTCGATCTACGGGTGGCGCGGCGCCAGTGCCGGCAACCTCACGCGGTTCCGCACGGACTTCCTCACCCCCGACGGCCCGGCCGACGCGTACGGCCTGCTCACGAGCTTCCGCAACCCGCCCGAGGTGCTGACGCTGGCGAACGCGGTGTCCGCGCTGCTGCGCGGAGGAGCCGGGGAGCCGGCGTCCGGGGAGTCGGCGTCAGAAGAGTCGGCGTCAGAAGAGCCGGCGTCAGGGGAGTGGAGGTCGGGGGAGCGTGGTGTGCAGGCGGAGGCCGGGAAGGGGTCGCCGGTCGTCGCCGAGCGGGGCCTGACAGAGGCGGTGGGTGTGGGGGAACTGCGGCCCGGCCCGGGGGCGACCGCCGGGGACGTCCGGATCGCGCTGCTGCCCGACATGGCCGCGGAGATCGACTGGATGGCCGACGCCGTCGCCGCGCAGTGGGCCGATGGTGCCACGCCGACGTCGGCCGTGCTGATGCGGCGCCGCGTCGACATGGGTGCGATCGCGACGGCGCTGCGGGCGCGCGGCCTGCCCGTCGAGGTCGTCGGGCTGGGCGGGCTGCTCGACACGCCCGAGGTGCGGGACCTGGTCAGCGCCCTACGGCTGGTGGCCGACCCCCTCGCCGGACCGGCCGCCGTCCGGCTGCTCACCGGGGCACGCTGGCGCTTGGGTGTAGCCGATCTCGCCGCGCTGTGGCGGCGGGCGCGGGAGGTCGTTCCGGCGCTACCCGTTCGCCCGGGCCCGATGGGCCCGTCCGAGCGGGCTCTCGGCGCGCTGCCCGGTGAGCAGGCCGAACAGGCCGGTCTCGTCGATGCGCTCGACGATCCCGGATCGCACGAGCGGTATTCGGCCGAGGGTTTCGCCCGGATCCGGCGGTTGGCCCGCGAGCTGGCCCGGCTGCGGTCGCGCGGCGGCGCCCCGCTCACGGACCTTGTCGCCGACGCCGAACGCGTCCTGCTCCTCGATGCCGAGACCGCGGCCCGGCCGGGGCCCGTCGGCCGCGCGCACCTCGACGCGTTCGCCGACGTGGTGGCCGACTTCGCCGCCGGCGCCGAGGTGGCCACGCTCAGTGCGCTGCTGGACTTCCTGGAGACCGCACAGACGGCCGAGGACGGGCTCACCCCCGGCGAGGTCGAGGTCGCCCCCGAACGGGTGCAGGTGCTCACCGTGCACGCGGCCAAAGGCCTCGAATGGCAGGTCGTGGCGGTGCCGCACCTCGTCGCGCAGGTGTTCCCGGGGCGCAAGATCGGCGGTACCTGGCTCACCAGCCCAGCAGAGTTGCCCGTCGCGCTCCGGGGCGACGCCGACGACCTGCCCCCGCTGGACCTGCCCGTCGACGGCGATCGCAAGGAGTTGGAGGACGCGGTCAAGGCGCACTCGACAGCGCTCGACGAACGGCGCCTGGTGGAGGAGCGGCGGTTGTTCTACGTCGCGTTGACCCGTTCCGAACGGGTGCTGCTGTGCTCCGGGCACCGCTGGGGGCCGGTCGGGGAGCGGCAGCCCTCGGAGTTCCTCGTGCAGGTCGCAGCCGTCCGTCCCGCGGAGGTGTGGGCGCCCGAGCCGGACGGCGAGCCGGCGCCCGTCGAGCCGCCCGAGACCCGGTGGCCGTCCGATCCGCTGGGGGCACGCAGCGCCGAGGTCCACGCAGGCGCGTCGCTGGTGCGCGCGGCTCTGCGCCGGTTCGACACCGACCGTGAGCGGAGCGCCGACGACGCCGCGCCGGGCACCCAGCTCCGACTGGTCGACGAGCCCGCCACCGCCGGCCCCGCCGCCGCCCCCGCCACCGCGGGCCCGGACGCCGCCGATCCCGAGGGCTGGTCCGCGGACGTCGTCGTGCTGCTCGCCGAGCGGGCCGCTGCCCGGGCGCGCCCCACGGTGGTGCTGCCGTCACAGCTGTCGGTGGTGCAGCTCGTGGAGCTCGCGGCCGACCCGGCCGCCCTGGCCTCCCGGCTGCGGCGCCCGCTGCCGCTGCCGCCCGACCCACATGCGCGTCGCGGCACCGCCTTCCACGCCTGGTTGGAGCAACGTTTCGGCGCCGCCCAGCTGCTCGACCTCGACGAGCTGCCCGGCGCAGCCGATGACGGCGCTGCCTCCGACGACGCGCTCGAGGAGCTCCAGGCCGCCTTCCTCGCCTGCCGGTGGGCCGAGCGCCGGCCCATCGAGGTGGAGGTGTCGTTCGAGACCACCGTCGGCGGGCTCGGGGTGCGGGGCCGGATGGACGCGGTGTTCGCCGACCCCGACGGCGGCTACACGGTCGTCGACTGGAAGACCGGCGCCCCGCCCGACGATGCCCGGCTGCCGGCGCTCGCGGTGCAGCTCGCGGCGTACCGCCTGGCCTGGGCCGCGCTCGCCGACTGCCCGCCCGACCGGGTCCGGGCCGTGTTCCACTACGTGCGCGCAAACGTCACGCTCAGCCCGGCCGATCTCCTCGACGCCGACGGCGTGGCGGCGCTCGTGGCCTCGGTGCCGCTCGGCTAGCGGTGTTCGGTCAGCTTCGTCACGGTGTTCCAGTTCCGCGCGGTAACCGTGACCCCCAGTCCGGCCGTGATCGGCGGCGCGGCGAGTACCCCGTCACGGCACCACTGGTAGAGCACTCCGGGCCCGAAGAAGCTGTTGTGTGGGTCGAGTGCGAGCGCGACGCGCAGCAGCGCTGGGTCGGGTGCGGCGCCCAGGAAGTGGGCCATCATCCGCGGCCCGTTGTGGCGAGGTCCGCGAACGGGTAGCCCGCCACGACGGCCCGGACCTGCTCGGCGGTGAGCACCACGCACCACGAGACGACGCCCGTTCGCCCGGTGATGGCCGCCTCGACTGACGACCGCGTTCCCGCTGTTGAGATGCGTGCGAACGTCGGTGTAGCCGGCGGCGGCGAGCAGGTCACACAGATCGGCGGTGCGCCGCACCGGCGATGCGGTCGCGATGCCCGGCCACGAGCATCCGCCGATCAATCACCCACGGGTCGACGATGTACTCGCCGGGTTCGCGTTCGACCTGGCCGGGCACGACGTTGGGCGACACGCTCACGCCCGGCAGCACGGCCTCGATGTGGGCGTTGACCAGGCTCGTGACCTGGTCACGGTCACTGTGGCGGAAGGGACGGATCTCAATCGACGGCACGGCGCACCCCGGCTTCTCTGGTTCGACGGAACCCGCCACCGGTGCGGTACGCCGCCAACCTACGTCGGACGTGCGTTGCGCCACACCTTCAAGCCCCACAGCACCAGCGGGATCTGCAGCGGCAGCCGGACGTAGGCGATCACCTGCTCGACGGTGGACCGGTCCGACCAGTCGATCGCCATCTTGATGTTCGCCGGGAACACGGCGACGAACAGTGCGGCCGCAGCGAGCCCGCCCAGGCCGCGGGTGCGCGGCACGGCCACCGCGGCCCCGACGCCCGCCTCCACGACGCCCGAAGCGAGCGTCCAGAAACGGGCAGAGCCGGGGAGTCGCTCGGGTACGAGCGCGTCGAACGTCGCCGGGGTCAGGAAGTGCAGCGACGCCGACCCGACCAGGACCACGGCGAGCGCCACCGCGGCGCGGGAACGGGAGATGACCATCCGGTGATCGTCGCACCTCCCTCGCGAGCCGACCGCTACCCTGAGCCTGTGATCCGCGAGCAGCGTCCGCCATCGCTGGTGGGACTGGTCCGGATGCCCGACCGGGCCGCGAGCCCGGTGGTCTCGCTGCTGCGCCGCCTGGCCGTCGCGCTCGGGTCGCTGCTGGCCGCGGCCCTGATCGTCTTCTTCGGACGCGACGGGTACCTCGACAACAACGGCGAGGGCGTCGTCTCCTTCAACGACGCTCTGTATTACGCCACGGCGTCGCTCTCCACGACCGGTTACGGCGACATCGTGCCGGTCAGCCCAATGGCGCGGCTGCTCACCACGCTGGTGATCACGCCGCTGCGGCTGCTGTTCCTGATCGTCCTGGTCGGCACGACCGTGGAGCTGCTCACCGAGCGCTCGCGGCAGTCCTTCCGCATCCAGCGCTGGAGGTCCCGAGTGCGCGACCACACCGTCATCATCGGCTACGGCACGAAGGGTCGCGCCGCGGTGGACACACTGCTCGGTGATGGCGCCGAGCCGGGCGACATCGTCGTCGTCGACACCGACCGTGCGCAGCTCGACGCCGCGTCGGACCTGGGTCTGGTGACGGTCACCGGCGACGCGACGCGCTCGAGCGTGCTGCGGATCGCGGGGGCGTCCGAGGCGTCGGCGATCGTTGTCGCGACCAACCGGGACGACACCGCCGTACTCGTCACCCTGACAGCTCGGGAGCTCGCACCGCAGGTCAGGATCGTGGCGTCGGTACGGGAGTCGGAGAACGTGCACCTGCTGCGCCAGTCCGGCGCCAACACCGTGATCGTCTCGGCCGAGACCGCCGGGCGCCTGCTCGGAGCTGCCACCACGACGCCCGCGGTCGTCGAGGTGATCGAGGACCTTCTCACTCCGGACGCCGGCTTCGCGATCAGTCAGCGCGAGGTGGAGGATGACGAGGTCGGCGGCTCGCCCCGGCACCTGGCCGACATCGTTCTGAGCGTCCTGCGGGGCGAGGACCTCTACCGCGTCGACGCCTCCGCCGTCGACGCGCTGGAACGCGGCGACCGCCTGCTCTACATCCGCAAGGCGAGTCAGGCGGACGAGAACTGACAACGCTCCGCGAGTCGGGGTTCCGGTGCGCGCGAGTCGGGCCCGATCGCCATCATCGACGCCCCGACTCGCGCGCATGGACGCCCCGACTCGCGGGCGGTCACGGGCCGAGTCGTGGGTGGCGGAGGTGGTCGCGCACCACCCGGGCGGCGGCCCCACGCAGTGCGGCGCCGGGGCCGAGGGTCGAGAGGCGTACGTCAACGGGCGGGCGAGACAGCACCCGCTCGCCCAGCTCGCTCACCACCGCGTCCCGCAGCGGCCCGCCGAGCCGGGCGTAGAGACCACCGAGGACGACGACGGGGACGTCGAGCAGGTTCACCGCGCCCGCGAGCGCGATCCCGAGTGCGCGTCCGGCGGCGTTGATCGCGACGGAGGTCCGGGCTTCGGCCCGGCGCGCGACCAGGTCGTCGACGTCCCCCGCGCCGGCCGCCCGGACCAGCGCCTCCGCGCCGGCGGCCCCCTCCAGGCAGCCCCGTCCACCGCAGCTGCACGCGGGCCCGTCGGGGTCCACGACAACGTGCCCCAGCTCGCCGGCGCGCCCGCCGGCCCCGCGGAACGACTCGCCCCCCAGGACTATCCCGGCGCCGACGCCGATCCCACCGGATACGTGCAGGAAGTCCGCCGGTCCGGCGTCGAACCAGCGTTCGGCCAGGGCGGCGAGGTCCGCCTCGTTCCCGGCGGTGACCTCCACACCGTCCAGGAACTGCGACAGCTGCGTCGTGACGGCGACGTCCACCCAGCGCGGCAGGTTCGGGGCGCGCTGCAGGACCCCGTCCGGCCCGACGACGCCCGGCAGCGCCACCACCGCGCCGAGGACGTCGAGCCCCACACCTGCGACGACCTCGCGGGCCAGTGCGGCCGCCGCCGCCAGTCCGGGCCCCGGCGGGCCGTCCCGGTGCGACGACGGAGCCGTCCGCTCGCTGCGGACCGCGCCCGACAGGTCCACGACACACGCCCCGACGTGATCGACGCCGATCTCCACGCCGAGTCCGGCTGGGCCGGAACGGTTGAGCTGCAACGGGCTCGCCGGTCGTCCCGCTGCCCCGCGCTCGGCGGCCAGCTCGGTGAGCAGACCGTCGCCGATCAGCTCCTCCACCAGCGACGACACCGTGCCGCGGGTCAGACCGGTGCGTGCCGCGACCCCGGCCCGCGAGACCGGCTCCCGGTCGGCGACCTCACGCAGCACCAGCGCGAGGTTGTGCCGACGCACCCCGGCGGCGCCCATCCGCCGCACCTCTTCACCTCCGGAAGCGGCGGGAGGCGTCACAGCCGCGGAACGGTCAGGTCGCGGGCTGCGGCGTAGCGATCACGGACTCCGGGGGTCGGTTCCGCCTCGAACACCTCGGTGTCGCCGGCCGAGCTGTCGCCGGTCGAGCTGTCTGCGGTCGAGCTGTCTGCGTCCGACCACTGCGGTGGGGCGGTCGAGCCCGCGAGCACCCAGGCCGCCTGCCGGGCCGCGCCGTCGGCAACGTACTCGCCCGGCGTCGGCCGGAGGACCGGCCTGCCGAGCACAGCCGGCGCGATCCGGGCGACCGCGTCGGATCGCGCGCCCCCGCCGATCAGGAACACCCGCTCCACCAGTACACCGGCCGCGAGCAGGGCGTCGAGGGCGTCGGCCAACCCGCACAGCAGGCCCTCGACGGCCGCCCGGGCCAGGTGGTCCGGAGTCGACGTGGCGAGGGTGAGCCCGTGGAGCGCGCCGGTGGAGTCGGGCCGGTTCGGCGTCCGCTCGCCCTCCAGGTACGGGACCAGCACCAGTCCGCCGGCCCCGGACGGCGCCGAGAGCGCGAGCCGCGACAAGCCGTCGTGGTCGACGCCCAGCAGCGCCGCCGCCGAGTCCAGCACCCGGGCCGCGTTGAGCGTGCACACGAGCGGCAGGTGCTCCCCGCTCGCCGAGGCGAACCCGG
>JAYSXW010000390.1:0-10408 GCA_043716935.1 Pseudonocardia sp. | reverse complement strand
CTGCTGCACGCCGACCTGCACAACCACACCCTGCTCTCCGACGGTACGGGCCGCGCCGAGGAGGCGTACGCGTCGATGCGGGCCGCGGGCCTCGACGTCGCGGCGATCACCGATCACAGCTTCGGGGCGAGCGCGCGGGGCAAGTCCATCGGCGCCGCGTCCTGGGCGCTGCTGGGTGAGCTGGCCGACGCCGCCGACGAGGACGGGGCGTTCGTGGCGATCCGGGGGTTCGAGTGGTCGAGCCCGTCGTTGGGGCACCTGAACGTCTGGGGCAGCCGATGGTTCACCGAGCCGCTGCCGCTGGCCGAGGACGGGGTCGCCGGGGACGGGGTCGTCCCGTTCGGGCCGGCGCACGACCCGGCGGCGATCGCCGCCCTCCACGAGTGGTTGCGCGCCGGTCCCGACCGCGCAGGGGGCGGCGACGCACTCGTCGGGTTCAACCATCCGGGCCGCGAGACCGGCCGGTTCGGCCGGTTCCACTACGACGCCCGCGTCGCCGAGCGGGTCGTCGGGCTCGAGATGTTCAACCGGGGGGACGACTACCTGTTCGAACGGATCGAAGCGGGTGGGGTGTCGCCGCTGGTGGAGTGCCTGGATGCGGGCTGGCGGGTCGGTCTCACGGGCGTCACCGACGAGCACGGGACCCGGTGGGGCTTCCCGGTCGGCCTGGGCCGGACGGGGATCTGGGCTCGTGGCCGGGACCGGGCGGGTGTCCGGCGGGCCATGGCGGAGCGCCGCATGTTCGCCACCCGCGAGCGGGGCTGGCGGATCGACGCCGCGGCCGGCGGGGTCCCGATGGGCGGGCGCCTGGCGCACGACCGCGGTGACGTCACCTTCCGGGTGGAGCTCGACGGCGGCCCGGACGTCGTCGGTACCGAGCTGCGGATCCAGGTGCTCCGGACCGGCGACCCGCTTCCGACGATCGTGGCCGAGTCCGACGTGCTGGTGCCCGTCGACGGGATCGTCTCCGTCACCGCGCCGATCGACCGCGCCGACGGGGCGTGGATCGTCGTGCGGGTGACCGACCCGGCCCGCCCGGCCGACCCGCGGGCCGCCCCCCACCCGGGCTGGGCCGCGGCGGGCCGGACGGTGGCCTACGCGAGCCCGTTCTTCCTGGTCGCTCCGCCCGACTAGCGTGCCGCCGTGTCCGAGCCGGTGAGCCGGTCGATCGTGGCCAGCGGGATCGGCACCCAGGTCGGACGGCTGCGGGTCTCGTAGAGCACCTGGTAGACGGCCTTGTCGAGCTCGAACCCGCGCAGCAGCACCCCCTGCTCGCGGGGGTCCGTGCCGGCGCGCAGCGCGTAGCCGTCGCAGAACGCGGAGCGGTTGCGCTCGGCCCACTCGTTGGCCCGCCACACCATCTGCGAGTCCTGGTCGGGATCGGTCAGTGAGCTCGGCTCCCACTGCAGCAGCTGATGGAAGGCGGCGTAGCCGAAGGAGAACAGCATGCCGGCGACGTCGCGCATGGTGGAGTCGGGCCGGACCCGATCGGCGAGCGGGGCCGCGGGCTCGCCCTCGAAGTCGATGACGAGCCAGCCGTAGGGGGTGCGCAGGGTCTGCCCGAGGTGCAGGTCGCCGTGCACCCGCTGGGTCGGGATCGTTCCGAGCGCGGCGACGGTGTCGTACACCGCGCGGATGGAGGTGACGTGCTCGGCGACGGCCGGGATGTCCCGGGCGACGCGGTCGAGCCGCCCGAACCAGACGGCCACCAGCTCGTTCGCCTCGCGCTCGCCGCCGCCGAGGGCGCGGTGCAGCTCGGAGTGCACCACCGCGACCGTCTCTCCGAGCCGGGACGCCTCACCGGCGAAGTCGCCGCCCACCTCGTCGGCGCGCAGGTCACGCTCGGCGAGCAGGTCCCGGACGCTGGCCAGGGCCATCGCCCAGCCGTCGGCGGAGTTGGCGGCGAAGCCCGACAGCATCCCGAGCGTGACGGCATTCCCGTCGAGGGTGCCCTCGATGGCCCCCTGCAGGGGCGCCACATCGCTGCTGTCGACCGACCGCAGCGCGCGGTGCAGCTCCAGGTCGGCGCTGGCGCCGGGCAGCACCCGACGGAAGACCTTGAGGATCGACTGCTCGCCCCACGACACCGAGGTGTTGGACTGCTCCACCCCGAGGACGCGGCCGGCGCCGCCCACGGCGATCCGCGCTCCGGGTTCGGTCACGAACCGCACGGCACCGATCGTGCGGCCGTCCCGGATCGCGTCGAGCAGCCAGGAGGTGACCTGGGTGTCCCAGAGGCCGTCGTAGGCCTCGTGCTCACCGATCCGGCCGATCCGCACGTGGTCCAGCTCGCCGCGGGCCTGCTCGCGGCGGGCGAGCAGGAGCTGGTAGTGCTGGACCGACGCGTCGTCGTCGAACGTGACGGCGACGAGCACGAGGTCCAGCAGCAGGTCGCCATCGGCGATCAGCGACGTGGACGAGGCGATCCTGATCGCCCCGATCGGGCGGCCCTTGGCGGCGAACCAGCGTTGCTGGGGGAGCCAGGCAGGCAGGAGGGCGGGGAGCTCCTCGGTCAGTACCGTCACGTTCTCTCCTCCACCGGGGGCGGGCCGGCACGACCGCCCGGGCCCGTCCCGGAGCGGCTTCGCCCTCCTCGGGGCGACACTAGCCGCCCGTGCGGCGATCTTCGGCATGTGGCAGGGACGCCCCCACGAGAGTGCGACCGCGGCCGGCCCGACGTGGCCTGATCCGCTCCCCGCCGGCTGGCCGACCGTCACCACCGAATGCTCGCCGGACGCCGCCGATCAGATCTCGTTGTCGGAGCGGACCGGGGTGATGGCGAACCAGTAGAAGCCGTGTCCGGGCAGCGTCAGCAGGTAGGGCAGCTCGCCGATCCGCGGGAACCCGACTCCGCCGGTGAGCTCGTGCGGAGCGCAGCCGAGCCACGGCGAGAGGTCCAGCTCCACCGGTTGGGGGAACCGTGACATGTTGTTGACGCACAGCACGATGTCGTCGTCGCAGGAGCGCACGTACGCCAGGACCGACGGGTTGGTGCCGCCCAGCTCGTGGTACTCGCCCAGCCCGAACGCCGGGTGCCGCTTGCGCACCTCGATCATGTGCCGGTTCCAGTGCAGCAGCGACGTCGTGGAGTTCATCTGCGCCTCGACGTTGACGGCCTGGTACCCGTAGAGCGGGTCCATGATCGGTGGCAGGTAGAGCCGCCCGGGGTCGCTGGCGGAGAAGCCGGCATTGCGGTCGGGGCTCCACTGCATGGGACTGCGCACGGAGTCGCGGTCACCGAGCCAGATGTTGTCGCCCATGCCGATCTCGTCGCCGTAGTAGAGCACCGGGGAACCGGGCAGCGACATCAGCAGTGCGGTGAACAGCTCCAGCTGGTTGCGGTCGTTCTCCAGCAGCGGCGCGAGCCGGCGTCGGATACCGATGTTGGCCTTCATCCGCGGGTCCTTGGCGTACTCCGCGTACATGTAGTCGCGTTCCTCGTCGGTGACCATCTCGAGAGTCAGCTCGTCGTGGTTGCGCAGGAAAATGCCCCACTGCGCACCCGTCGGAATGGCCGGCGTCTGCGCCAGGATCTCCGAGATCGGGAAACGGTTCTCCCGCCGCACCGCCATGAAGATGCGCGGCATCAACGGGAAGTGGAACGCCATGTGGCATTCGTCGCCTCCCACGTCGGGGTCGCCGAAGTACTCCACGACGTCCGACGGCCACTGGTTGGCCTCGGCGAGCAGCACCCGGCCCGGGTACTCGACGTCCATCACCTTGCGGCAGCGCTTGAGGAACGCGTGGCTCTCCGAGAGGTTCTCGCAGTTGGTGTCCTCGCGCTCGAACAAGTAGGGCACCGCGTCGAGGCGGAAGCCGTCGATGCCGAGATCCAGCCAGAAACGCAGGACCTCGATCATCGCCTCCTGCACGTCCGGATTGTCGTAGTTGAGGTCGGGCTGGTGGGAGAAGAACCGGTGCCAGTAGAACTGGCCGCGCACCGGGTCCCAGGTCCAGTTCGACGTCTCGGTGTCGACGAAGATGATCCGCGCGCCCTGGTATCCCGAGTCGTCGTCGGCCCAGACGTAGTAGTCACCGTAGGGGCCCTCGGGGTTGCGGCGTGACTCCTCGAACCACGGGTGGGTGTCGGACGTGTGGTTCATGACCAGGTCGGTGATGACGCGGAGGCCGCGCTTGTGGGCCTCGTCCAGGAACACCACGAAATCATTGACGGTACCGAACTCCGGCAGCACCGCGCGAAAATCCCGGATGTCGTAGCCACCGTCGCGCAGGGGGGAATCGTAGAACGGGGGCAGCCACAGGCAGTCGACGCCGAGCCACTGGAGGTAGTCGAGCTTGTCGGTCAGCCCGTGCAGGTCCCCGGTGCCGTCGCGGTTGGAGTCGGAGAATGCCCGGACCAGCACCTCGTAGAAGACCGCGCGCTTGTACCACTCGTGATCCACCGCCAGCGTCCTGGCGTGGCCGAAGTCGTCGGACGAGGACTCGACGAGCTCGTCGTCCGAGGTGAGTTCGTGGTTCTCGGCGGGTGTGTCGATCGACATGGGGGTATCGCGTTCCTACCGTGCGGGGGCGGACGGTGAAAGGCACCGCGTCAGTCCTACCGGGCAGCCGACCTGCCCGCAGGATCTGACCGGGCGACCGTGGACGATCCTACGTCCCCGGCCAGAACGGACTCGCTCGAACGGGCTCAGGCCCGGACCGCGATCAGGGCATCCTGCAGTGCGGGCAGGTAGGCGTGCGCGTGCCCGGCGAGCTTCGGGTGGTAGGACTCCGATGGCTGGAGCAGGTTGAGCCCGTTGATCCATCGTGCGCTGCCGCTCGCGCAGATGTCGTGGCCGGCGAACGCGGCCCGGACATCGACGAACTGCGCCCCCGTGTCGGCCGCCGCTCCCGCGAGTGCCTCGTCGAGGGCGTCGGCGCCCTCGTGCAGAGCGCGCCGCTTGACCACGCCCGGCTGGCCCAGCCGGCAGGCTCCGGTGGAGTACAGGTGGGGGTAGCCGAGCAGGACGATCCGGGCCGACGGCGCGCTCGCCCGGATCTCGCGCAGCAGCGTGACGAGGTCGGCGCGCATCGCGGGGATCCTCGCCGTGGCGGCCGCGACGGCGTTCCTGCACATCGAGTTGCTGTTGATCAACGTGCAGCGGGTGACGACGTCGACGAAGCCGATGTCATTGCCGCCGATCGTGAGCGTGACGAGGCCCGCGCCGGCGGTCGCGGCGAGCTGGGTGGCCCGCACGCTCGCGACGTCTGCACCCGAGCAGGCGACGAAGCCCGTCGCGGATCCGGAGTACAGGTAGGGATACGCCGCGGTGCTCCGCTTGCAGGGGCCGTCGAGCGTGTAGGACCCGGTGCCCAGTCCCGAGGAGTAGGAGTCCCCGAGTGCGGCGTAGCCGGCTGGTGCGGCCAGGGCCGGCACGCCGAGCAGGGCGGCGGCCAGCGCCAGGACAACGACCAGCAGACGGCGCACAGCAGGCCTCCGGGCTCGACGGGATGCGGCCCGCACAGCGCACCAGAGTGGGTCGTTGGGGGGAAGGCCCGGCCGGGTGAGGAGAGTCTGAAATCTCGACGGCGCGCGAGGTGGTCAGACCCGGAGCACGGTGACCTCCGGGTGGCCGACGAGCAGAGCGGCCAGGTGGTCCAGGCCGGCGGTGAGCACCCGTTGGTAGCCGGGTACGACGCCGGGTGCTGCACCGCGTTGTTGCTGGCGCTCCCGTGACGCAGACGTCCGCCTCGGTGCCCGCCCCGGAACGGGATCTGGAGGACCACGAGCGGGGTTCCCAGGTGTTCGCCGCCGGGTCAACCGGTCTGCAGCCGCAACCGCGCTCAGCACGTCGCCGGTCTCGTCGAGCCGGTCCTGCAGCACCGCCCGCAGCTGTCCCGTCGCCACTGAGGCCTGCACGCCGTGCTCGACCGCATCCCCATCACCACCGACAATCAGGGACCGCAGGACACCTTCGTCGCCGGTGACCAGCTCCTGATCGCCAGGCCCGGCCCGCCCTACGCCGGAGTGGGCCATTCCTCACGGCTGCGGTTCACGCTGCTCGATCCCGCCATCCTCACCCGCGTGGCCCTCACCGCCGACGGCGACGGCGTGGCACAGTTTCGGTCCTGTAGCCACCCAGTCGAGGACTCCCGCCGATCGCGGCGGAGGTAACCGCGGGGCGACACGCCGACCCCGAGTGCAGGGTCCACATCACACCGCGGTTCCTACCGCTGCACGCGCAGGATGTGAGCCACGTGGTTCCAGGGCTCCAGGCGCACGAAGTTGAACTGGCCCCAGTCGTAGACATCGCCGCTGACCTCGTCGTGCACGGTGACACGGTCGTTCCAGCCGATGCCCAACGCCGGCATGTCGAGCGAGGTGGTGCCCTCCTGGGCGTTGTGGGAGTCGAGCGTGCAGACCACGAGCACGGTGTCGCCCGTCGCCGGGTCGGTGCGGGAGTAGGCGATGATCGACTCGTTGTCGACGGGGTGGAAGTGCACGTGGCGCAGCTGCTGTAGGGCCGGGTGCATGCGGCGGATCTCGTTGAGCCGGGTGATGTAGGCCTCCAGCGAGTTGCCCGCCGCAGCGGCGCCCTCGAAGTCGCGGGGCCGCAACTCGTACTTCTCGGAGTCGAGGTACTCCTCGCTGCCCGGCTTCATCGGCTGCCACTCGTAGAGCTCGAAGCCGGAGTAGACGCCCCAGGTCGGGCTCGTGGTGGCCGCCAGGGTCGCGCGGATGGCGAACATGCCCGGGCCGCCGGTCTGCAGGTGTGCCGGGAGGATGTCGGGGGTGCTCACGAACGTGTTGGGCCGGCACTCGTCGGCGCGCTCGGCGTGCATCTGCACGAACTCCGTCAGCTCCGGCTTGGTCTCCCGCCAGGTGAAGTAGCTGTAGGACTGGGTGAAGCCCAACCGGGCCAGCCCGAACATCCGCGCGGGCCGCGTGAAGGCCTCGGCGAGGAACAGCACCTCGGGATGCCGGGCCTTGACCTGCCAGATCAGCCAGTGCCAGAAGTTCGGCGGCTTGGTGTGCGGGTTGTCGACCCGGAAGATCGTGACGCCGTGGTCCACCCAGTGCAGCACCACGCGCAGCGACTCGGCGTAGATGCCCGCGGGATCGTTGTCGAAGTTGACCGGATAGATGTCCTGGTAGCGCTTAGGCGGGTTCTCGGCGTAGGCGATGGTGCCGTCGGGCCGGACGGTGAACCACTCCGGGTGCTCGGCGACCCAGGGGTGGTCGGGCGCGCACTGCAGCGCGAAGTCCAGCGCCACCTCCATACCGAGATCCCCGACGCGGTCGACGAACGTGTCGAAGTCCTCCAGCGTGCCCAGCTCGGGGTCGATCGCGTCGTGACCGCCCAGAGCCGACCCGATCGCCCACGGCGAGCCGACGTCGCCCGGCCCGGCGTTCACCGAGTTGTTGCGGCCCTTGCGGTGTGCCGTGCCCACGGGGTGGATCGGCGGCAGGTAGACGACGTCGAAGCCCATCGCGGCGACGCGGTCGAGCGCCTTCGCCGCGGTGACGAACGAGCCGTGCACGGCGCGGCCGGTCTCGTCGCGCCCGCCGGTGGAGCGGGGAAAGAACTCGTACCAGGAGCCGTAGGCGGCGCGCCTGCGGTCGACGTAGACCTGCTGGGCACGGCCCCGGGTGATCAGCTCGCGGACCGGGCATTCGGTCATGATCGTCTCGACGGCGGGGAACAGCGCAGGCGCCACGCGGGCACGCAGCGGCATTGCGGTGTCGCGCAGGGCGTTGGCGGCGCCGAAGAGCAGGTCGCGGTGCGGGCGCTCGGCCGGGCGGCGCCCGACGCGCTGCAGCAACCGCGCCCCGATCTCCAGGTCGTTGGCCAGCTCCTCGGCCTTCTGCCCGGCGTCCAGCTTCTTCGTGACGGCGTTGCGCCAGGTGGCCCAGGGGTCGCTCCAGGCGTCGACGCGGAACGTCCACAGCCCGGGCTCGTCGGGTACGACGGTGGCGGCGAACCGATCGGTGCCGATGCCGGAGGGCTCCATCCGGATGTGGTGCGCCGCGCCGGTGCTGCCCACCCGCTTCCACACGACGTTCGCGGCGACGGCGTCGTGGCCCTCGCGCCAGACCGTGGCGCTGATCGGGACGACCTCGCCGACCACCGCCTTGCTCGGATGGCGGCCGCCGCCGACCGTGGGAGTGATGTCGTCGATGCTCAGCCGACCCGTCATCGGCTCACCCCCTACGTGCGCGCCCGTCACCTGAGTCACAAACGTACCTACCCGCTGGTGCCACGAAAGGAACGGGTCGCCGTCCCGATCGCAGGGTTCACGAGAACGTCACCGGAGCGTTGCGCAAGCCGGTGTTGGCGCCGCCCGGCGCTGGTGGGGTACGTCTTGACCGATCATGGCGGGGGTTCAACTACGCTCCGCCGAGTGAGAGCTCTCCGCCGGTTCACCGTCCGTGCCCAACTGCCCGCGCCCCTCGCGCCGCTGCAGGCCCTCGCCACCAACCTGCGGTGGACCTGGCACGCGCCGACGCAGGACCTGTTCGCCACCCTCGATCCCGCCGCGTGGCAGCGGGCCGGCTACGACCCGGTCCGCCTACTCGGGGAGATCTCGACGGCGCGTCTCGCCGAACTCGCGCGCGACGCCGACATCGTCGTCACCGTCCGCGAGCTGGCCGACGAGCTCGACACCTATCTGCGCGAGCCGCGCTGGTTCCAGACGCAGCGCGAGGACGATCCCACGCTGCCCGCCGCCATCGGCTACTTCTCCATGGAGTTCGGCGTCAGCGAGGTGCTGCCCAACTACTCCGGCGGCCTCGGCGTGCTCGCCGGCGACCACCTCAAGGCCGCGTCCGACCTGGGCGTGCCGTTCATCGGCGTCGGGCTGCTGTACCGCTCCGGGTACTTCCGCCAGTCGCTGTCGCTCGATGGATGGCAGCTCGAGCACTATCCGGTCCTCGACCCCCAGGGCCTCCCGCTCCAGCTGCTCGTGGACGCGTCCGGGGAGGCCGTGCTCGTCGACATCGCCATGCCGGAGGGTCGAACCCTGCACGCCCGGATATGGCAGGCGTCGGTCGGCCGGGTCCCGCTGCTGCTGCTCGACTCCGAGATCGAGGAGAACGACGACGACCTGCGCGGCGTCACCGACCGGCTCTACGGCGGGGACCAGGATCAGCGCATCCGGCAGGAGATTCTCGTCGGCGTCGGCGGAGTGCGCGCCGTGCGGGCGTACTGCCGCGTCACCGGGCACCCCGAGCCCGAGATCTTCCACACCAACGAGGGGCACGCCGGCTACCTCGGCCTGGAGCGCATCCGCGAGCTGCAGAGCCACCACGGCCTGTCTTTCGACGAAGCGCTCGCCGCCGTCCGCGCCGGCACCGTGTTCACCACCCACACGCCCGTGCCGGCCGGCATCGACCGGTTCCCCGTCGAATTGGTTCGGCACTACTTCGCCTCCCCGGGGAGCGGCAGCACCCCGGGCATCGACGGACCCCTGTTGCCCGGGGTGTCGATGGACCGGATCCTCGCCCTGGGCGCGGAGGAGGATCCCTCGATGTTCAACATGGCGCACATGGGGCTGCGGCTGGCCCAGCGCGCCAACGGGGTGTCGAGGTTGCACGGTGCCGTTTCGCGCGGCATGTTCGGAGCGCTGTGGCAGGGCTTCGACACCGACGAGGTGCCGATCGGCTCGGTCACCAATGGCGTGCACGGGCACACGTGGGAGGCCCGG
Organism: Pseudonocardia sp.; assembly: GCA_043716935.1. GTDB lineage: Bacteria > Actinomycetota > Actinomycetes > Mycobacteriales > Pseudonocardiaceae > Pseudonocardia. The sequence continues at coordinate 763 of JAYSXW010000390.1, read as the reverse complement.
GAGGTGACGGCGCTGCTCGGGGAGCCCGGCTCGCCCGCCGCCGACGTCTCCGGCGACGCGCTCTGGAACCTGCGTGGGGCGCTGCGGGCCCGGCTCGTGCACGAGGTGCGACGCCGCGTCCGCGAAGCGTGGCTGCAGCGCGGTGCGTCGCTGCCGGAGCTGGGCTGGACCGAGCAGGTCTTCGACGCGGGTGTGCTCACCGTCGGCTTCGCCCGTCGCGTGCCCACCTACAAGCGACTCACGCTGATGCTGCGGGACAAGGACCGGCTGCGCGACCTGCTGCTGGACCCGGTCCGGCCGGTCCAGCTCGTCGTCGCGGGCAAGTCGCACCCCGCCGACGACGGCGGCAAGGCGCTCATCCAGGAGGTCGTGCGCTTCGCCGACGACCCCGCCGTGCGCCACCGCATCGCGTTCCTGCCCGACTACGACATGTCCATGGCCCGCTACCTCTACTGGGGCTGCGACGTCTGGCTCAACAACCCGCTGCGCCCGCTGGAGGCCTGCGGGACGTCCGGGATGAAGTCGGCGCTCAACGGCGGGCTCAATCTCTCCATCCGCGACGGCTGGTGGGACGAGCTCTACGACGGCGCCAACGGCTGGGCCATCCCCACCGCCGACGGCATCAGCGACCCCGTGAAGCGCGACGACCTGGAGGCCAACGCCCTCTACGAACTGCTCGCCACGCAGGTCGGGCCCGCGTTCTACGAGCGAGACGACGACGGCGTGCCGCCCCGCTGGGTCGAGCTCGTTCGCCACACCCTCA
>JAYSXW010000389.1:0-10433 GCA_043716935.1 Pseudonocardia sp. | reverse complement strand
ACACGTGACGGACCTCGCTATCGTGGAACGCCATGAGCACGCGACCGGAACGGGTCCGGGGTACGGCGCTGTGGCCGCTCCTCGTACTCGGCGTCGCCCTGTCGACCACCGCGCTCAAGCTCCGGATAGCCGCCACCACGTTCGGTACCAACGACGCACACTCGTGGATCGACTTCGCCCGCGGCGTCCGCGAGTACGGACTCATCCACGTCTACGGACACGAGTACTTCACCCAGTACAACCACCCGCCGCTGGCCGGGCTGATGCTCGCCGCCGTGAACGGGCTCGTCGACGCTCGAGTGGTGGACCTGGGCGAGCTGACCGTGCCGCTCCTCGTGCGCGTCCCCGCGTCCGTGGCGGACGTCGGGTCGGCGCTGCTGGTGTTCCTGCTCATCCGCCGGCGCCGCTCCGACCGTTCCGGCGCGCTGGCGGGGGTCCTGGTGGCGCTCAGCCCGGTACTCGTGGTCATCTCGGGCTTCCACGCGAACACCGACCCGGTGTTCGTCATGTTCGTACTGCTCGCCGTCTACGCCGTGGAGCGCGGTTGGGGGTTCACGGCGGGGGTGGCCTTCATGCTGGCGCTGAGCGTCAAGCTGGTGCCCGTGGTCGTGGCCCCGGTGCTGGTGGTGGCGCTGATCCAGCGCGGCTGGCACCGGCTCGGGACGTTCGTCATCGGCGTGCTGGTGGTGTTCGTCCCGCTGTGGGGACCCGTATTGCAGTACGCGTGGCCCGAGTTCAGCACCGACGTGTTGGGCTACAACGGCGTCAGCCTGCGCGAGTGGGGCATACCCCAGTTCCTGGCCTGGTGGCGAGTACCGCCGGAGTGGACCGAGGTGCTCGTCGGATCCGGCCGATTCGCGGTCCTGGGCATTTCCGCGCTGGTCCCTGCGCTGCTCGTCTGGCGCCGGCCGGATGCGCTCGGAGCGGCAGCCGGCCTGAGTCTCGCACTGTTCCTGCTACTGAGCCCGGCGTTCGGTATGCAATACACCGTGTGGCCGCTGGCCGCGGCCTATCTCATCGGCAGCGGAGCGGCGACCCTCTACAACGCCGCAGCCTCCGTGTACGTCGTCACTGTCTACGACAACTGGAACGGCATCCGTGCCGCCCGGGGGCCGCTCCCCCCGTGGGAGTGGTACGAAGGCGTCGCCGTGGAGGCCCGGCCGGTGGACCTGCAACTGATGGTGATCGCCTGGACCGCGCTCGCGATCGTCGTCGTCGCCGCATTCGTACGGCGCCGGCGCCGCCCCGTACTGTCCCCGCCCGTCCCCGACGCGGCGGAACCCCGACTGTCGCCCCACGTGCCCGCCGGCACGTAGAAGGAGAGAAGGACCTGTGCAGGACAATCCCCGCATCGGGATCGTCGTGGTCGCCTACAACGCGGCGACCACCCTCACGAGGACGCTCGACCGTATCCCCGCGTCATTCCGGGACCGGATCGCCGAGGTCATCGTCCTCGACGACGCCAGCGCCGACGACACCCACCGACACGGCGAGCAGTGGGCCGTCCGCGATGACACACCGCACACCCTCGTCGTGCGCCACACCAAGAACCTCGGCTACGGCGGCAACCAGAAGGCCGCCTACACGCTGGCGAAGAAGCGCGGCCTCGACATCGTGGTCCTGCTGCACGGCGACGGGCAGTACGCGCCGGAACTGCTGCCCCAGATGGTCGGCCCGCTGGTCCGTGGGGAGTGCGACGCCGTCTTCGGCTCCCGGATGATGGAGCGCGGCGCCGCGAAACGGGGCGGGATGCCGCTCTACAAACGCTTCGGCAACCGGATCCTCACGACGTTCGAGAACTCGCTGCTCGGTACCGAGCTGACGGAATTCCATTCCGGGTATCGCGCGTACTCGATGCGGGCGCTCGACGCGATCCCGTTCGCCAACAACACCGATGGCTTCGACTTCGACACCCAGATCATCATCCAGCTCGTGGACGCCGGGAAACGGATCGTCGAAATCCCGATCCCCGTCTACTACGGCGACGAGATCTGCTACGTCAACGGCATGAAGTACGCCAAGGACGTGGTCGCGGACGTCCTGGAGTACAAGCTCGCCGCCAAGGGCTTCGGCACCGCCGACTGGATCCCCACGCCGGAGGAGTACGCGTTCAAAGAGGGCGACGGCAGCTCGCACTCGGCGATGCTCGCGATGCTCGACGGGGCGCCACCCTCCCGCGTGCTGGACATCGGCTGCTCCAGCGGGCTGCTCTCGGAGTACGTCCGCGACCGGGGCCACCACGTCACCGGTGTCGACGTCGTCGAGGTCCCGGGCGTGCGGGACCGGATGGACACCTTCATCCGGGCCGACCTGAGCCGCGGCATCCCGGCCGAGACGGGTTCGGGCTTCGACGTGATCATCGCCGGGGACATCATCGAGCACCTGCCGCGACCGTCGGAGACGCTGCGGGAGATCCGCGGCCTGCTCCGTCCCGGCGGTCAGGTGCTGCTCTCGGTGCCCAACTTCGGGCACTGGTATCCGCGGGCGCGGGTGTTCACCGGCCTGTTCGGCTATGACCGCCGTGGCATCCTCGACGACACCCACCTGCGCTTCTTCACCCGGCGAATCCTGCGCCGGCTCGTGCGGCGCTGCGGGTTCGACATCCTCGAGGAGCGTTCCACCGGCCTGCCGCTGGGCGCGATCTCGACCACCGACGGGGGCACCCTCGCTGCCGTGCGGAAGATCGACGAGAACCTGGTGCGGCTGCGGCCGACGCTGTTCGGCTACCAGTGGATCATGCGGCTCACGCCGCACGCCGAGGAGGCCATCGTCGTCGAGGGCTGAGTCGTCGAGGGCTGAGTCGTCGAGGGCTGACGCGACGGCTGGCGCCGCGGGCCGAGTCGAGGGTTGGGCGGGCTCAGGGCCGCGAGGGCGTGAGAGCCAGCAGATCGAGCGAATAGACGGACACGGTTCCGCTGCGGAACTCACGCCGCAGGCCGGGCAGGTCGTCAAGATGTGCCAGCCCCGGGGCGAGGGTGAAGCCGTCGGTGCCCGCCCAACCCTCCGGCGAGCCGACCGAGCCGATTCCCGGCGCGCTGCTGTCGACGTAGACCCATCGGACGTTGAGGTCACTGAGTTGCCGGCGGACAGCGTCGTCGGTGGGGTAGGCGTTGAAGTCGGCCAGCAACCGGTAGGTGTAAGGCACCTCGGGCAGGCCGAGGGTGTAGACGTTCACCACCGGCACCCCTCGCTCGACGTAGAGGTAGGTCGAGCCGTCGTTCGGGGAGTTGAACACCCGCTCGCCGGGCGCGACCCGCTCCGCCAGCCAGGCGATCGCCCGCTCGTCATCGGCCCCGACGCGGACGAAATCGGGCGTCCGGTAGCGGGTGGCTACGGACTCCTCGTCCAGCGTCCCGTAGCGGGCTGCGGGCACCAGGGCGTAGCTCAGGAAGGCGGCCGCGACCAGTACCACCGCGCTCACGCCGGTAGGTATCGAGACGCGACGCCGGATCGGCACCGCGATGCGGTGGGCCACCAGCACCACGCCGAGGCCCGCGAGGACCGGGGCCAGCAGGGACACGTGCGACCAGGTGCGAAGCATCGCGTTGTAGAACAACCCCGTGATCGGGGCCTCGAAACCCATGCCCGGGCTGAGCCAGGCCCCCATGGTGATCGCGCTCCAGCTCGCCCAGGCTGCCACCGGCCCGAGCCCCCGTCGTAACGCGATCACAGCGGCCACGCCGAGGACCAGCAGCAGCACCGCCCACACCTGGGAGCGGGCCTGCGCCTGGTCGAGCCAGCCCGAGTACGGGAAGCCGAACGTGCTGCCGAGCGCGTCGCGAAAGGTGACAGGGTCGGTGTCGGGCGGGAAGGCGCCCGTGCCGCCCGCCCGGCCCAGCCCGGGGCCGACAGCCGGAACCAGCACCAGGAACGCCGCTCCGCCGGCGGCCAGCAGCGGAACGGCGATGCCCCGCAGCCGACGCCGTCCCCCCGGGGCGGCCGCCTGGCCCAGCCACCACGCCAGCACCGTCACGCCGATCGACGCGACCGCGCTGGGATGCACCCAGGCCGCGCCCGCGGCGGCGACGCCGACCCCGGCCGCCGGGCGCCACCGCAGGGCAGGCAGCGCGAGAAGGGCGGCCACCACACCGGGCACCATCGACAGCGATGCGGCGTTGCTGAGGATGCCGCCGTCGTGCATCAGGTGGAACCCGGGCCGGTACATACCCGCCATGACCAGCGCGGCCACCCCGCCGGCCATCGTCGCGCCCTGCACGGACAGGCCGAGCTGACGGCCGGCGACAGCGGTCAGGGCCGCAACTCCGGTGCACACCACCACCGCGAGCAGGACCACCGTCATCGCGTTCAGGCCCACCACGACGCTGCCGGTCAGGTCGGCGACCAGGGCCGCGAGCAGGTGGAAACCCGAGGGATAGAACGACACCGGATGACCGGTGAGCACGTCGGCCGGGACGAGCTCCCACGGCGCCGCACGCCCGGACCGCACGATGTAGGCGGTCTGCATCGCGTGGATGATCGTGTCGTGCTCCTGCGGCGGAGTGGCCAGGCCGCCCATCCCGACAAGCCACGTCCGGGTGCCGTAACCGGTCCCGACCAGCACCATCACCGCGCCCGGGAGGACCGGAACCCACGCAGCGCGTCGCCCGGGGTCGGTGAGTCGACGCCGGCGGGCCAGTCCGAGCGATACCGCGCCCAGGGCGAGCGTCAGCACCCCGACCGGCAGGGGCCCGTAGGACAGGCCGGTGACGGCCACCCCGATCGCGACGAGACCGGCCACGACGACGGACGCGCCGGGGGCTGCGGCCAGCAGCAGCAGCGGCCTCCGGAGGCCCAGCGCACCGAGCAGGGCGAGCCCCGGCAGGTAGCCGACACCCAGCGCGATCGCCAGTGCGGCCGCGTCGTCCATCGGCAATCAGTCCTCGCCGATGCGGGTGAGGCTGAGGGTGAAGCTCACGAGGATCAGTTGGAAACCGGTGACCGTCGTCACCATGCCGATGATGGGGACACGCATCGACTGCACGACGTCCAGGGCGCCGAACCCGTTGGCGCCCCAGGAGCTGACCGCCGCGACGAAACACCCCGTTCCGACCAGCAACAGCGCGCCACCCACCACGAGGCCACGTTCCAGGGAGAACCGGGCCAGACCGCGGATCAGGCGTTGCGACGGAGCCAGCAGCCCGAGGTGGGCGGCGTAGGAGCGGGCGATCACCGCGAGCCCGACGCCCTGCAGGCCCAGCACGAACATCGTGGCGAACGCAAGCATCGAGTGAATGCTGAATCCCACTCCGCCGACGCGCTGTGGCCCCACCGACAGCCACAGCAACCCGACCAGCCCGATCAACTGGAACGCGGCCGAGGGATAGAACAGCAGCCAGCGCGGGCTGAACGCCAGCAGGAACCGCAGGTGACGCCAGCCGTCGCGCCACGTGCGCAGGTGCGGGGCGCGAGTGCGGCCGTCGGGGCGCAGCGTGGTGGGCACCTCGCTGATCCGCAGGTGCGCGAGCGAGGACCGCACCACCATCTCGCTGGCGAACTCCATGCCCGAGGTCTGCAGGCCCAGCTCCATCAGCCGGTCGCGGCGGAACGCACGCATCCCGCAGTGGAAGTCTCCGACCGGGATGTGGAAGAACAACCGGCCCAGCAGCGACAGCACCGGGTTGCCCACGTACTTGTGCAGGAACGGCATCGCGCCCGGGGCGATGCCACCCTCGAAGCGGTTGCCCATCACGAGATCGGCGCCGCGACGCAGCTCGTCGAGGAAGCCGCCGAGGTCGTCGAGCGCGTAGCTGTCGTCGGCGTCGGCCATCAGGACGTATTCGCCACGCGACGCCTCGATGCCCGCCATGAGGGCTGCGCCGTAGCCGCGGCGCGGGACGTCGACCACCCGCGCGCCGGCGGCCCGGGCGATGTCCTGCGAACCGTCGGTGGAACCGTTGTCGGCGACGACCACCTCACCGGCGACGCCCAGCCGAGCGAGCGACTCCGTCGCCTTGCGGACGCAGATCTCCAGCGTCTCGGCCTCGTTGAGGCACGGGAGCACGACCGACAACTCGGTCACCAGGGGAGGTGTCTGCGTGGTGGGGTCGATCGGGGTGGTCGTTGCCGTCATGGTCTGCGGGCCCCTTCCTGGGCTTCCCGGGGGCGGACGGGCGCGACGGCGAGCCGCAGCATCGTCCGGGCGGTGTCGTGGTGGCCCGCGGCGAGCAGGCCTGGGAGCTTCGCCACGGCGTGCAGGCGCGAGGTCAGGTGCAGTCGGGCTGCCCGCGCGGCGCGGGGCCAGCCGGCCGCGGCGACGGCCGTCGCCGCTTCGGCGAAGTAGGCGGTCTCCTCGACGAACCGGGTGCCGTCGCCCGCACCGGAGGAGGACAGGCTCGCCGCGTGTCGGCGGTACTCGATGCCCGGCTCCTGCACCAGCAGCGCCCGCTCGCCGGCGACCAGCAGCCGGACGAAGAGGTCGAGGTCGAGCACGATGTCGTAGCCGACCCGGAAGCCGTGCCGCTGCAGTGGGCCACGCCGGAACGCGCAACTGGGAAAATACATCCAGTTGCCCCGCAACAGCGACGCCGCCAACTCCTCGCCGCCGGTCTCGCGAGTGCCCTCGACGTCCAGCGCAGTCCACCGCTTCACCCGGTCGACCAGCGGCAGGGTGGGCCGGCCGGCACCGTCGACGACCAAGGCGTTGGTGTGGATCCAGCCCACGTCCGGGTGGCCGGTCGCAAGCTCGCGGACCCGGCCGACGAACCCCGGCAGCAGCCGGTCGTCGGCGCCGAGCAGGACAACCAGGTCGGCCCGGGCCTCGTCGACGCAGCGCTGGAAGTTGCGGTTGATGCCGAGCCGGACGGGGTTGGCGAGATAGCGCACGCGGTCGTCGCGCAGTTCGACGAGCCAGGCCGCGAGCGAGCCGTCCTCGAGGGCCGCCGCGTCGTCGACCACGGTCAGCCGCCAGCGTGAATCGTCCTGGGTCAGGACGCTCGCCACCGCCTCGCGCAACAGGGGACCGTCACCGTAGGCGGGCAGCATGATGTCCACGTCCGCCGTCGTCACGCCCGCAGGGTAGCGGCCGGGGGTCGCCCCACCGTGCAGGAGGGCGCGGTCCTGCGGGTCGCGTCGGCGGGGTGCTGGCCTAGGGTGTCGCGCGTGCCGTCCGACCTGCGCAGCCGGATCGGTGGTGTCGCCCCGGTGGCCGGTGGCCTGCTGGTGTTGGGCCTGTCGTCCTACGTCGTCCTCGGCGTCGCCGGCTACGCGCTCGACGCCCCGGCCTACGCGGCGCTCGCGTCGCTCTATCTCATCACCGCCATCGCCGGGCCGGGTGTCTTCGTCGCCGTCGAGCAGGAGACCAACCGCGAGGTCGGGATGCGCCTGGCCGCCGGCGCCGGCCTGGCTCCCGTCCTGCGTGGCGGGGCCACGGTGGCGGGCGGGCTCGCGGTGGTGGTCTCGGCGCTGCTGCTGGCGTTCTCGCCGGTGCTGGTGCCGCGCGTGCTGGGCGGGTCGTGGACGCTGCTGGTCGCGGCGCTGCTCGGCGTCGTCGGGTCGGCCGCGGTCTACCTGCTGCGGGGGCTGTTCGCCGGCGAGCGCCGCTACGGCTGGTACGCCACCAGCCTCGCCGGTGAGGGCCTGGCCCGGATGCTGCCCTGCCTCGTCCTCGGGGCGATCGGGACGGCCGCCGTCGGCGCATTCGGGCTGGCCTTCGCGCTCGGGACGGGTGTCGCGGCGCTCCTGTGCTGGCCGGGCGTGCGACGGGGCCGCCCCGGGCCCCCGGTCGCGGTCCGCCGGATGGCCGGGCGTGCGGGACTGCTCGCCTTCGCCAGTGGTCTGACCTTCCTGGTCGCAAACCTCGCGCCACTGGTCCTGACCTCGCGCCTGCCGCAGCAACCGGAGGTGGCGGCGAGCTTCGTGTCGTTGTTCGTCCTGGCGCGCACGCCGGTGTTCCTGTTCGCGCCGCTGCAGGCGTTCCTGCTGCCCTCGCTCACGGCCGGGGTGGAGCGGCGCGACGCCGCGCACGTGCGGGCACGGCTGCGACTGGTGGCACTCGCCGTCGGCGCGGTGGGGGCCCTCGGGGTGGTCGCGGCCGGGCTGTTCGGGCCGTGGGCGGCCCGGGTGTTCTTCAACGCGCCGCTCGACCTGCCGGCTCTGGCGGCAGCGTTCCTGGGCCTCTCCACCGTTGCCATGATGGCGGCGCAGGCGCTGCAACCGGCTCTGGTCGCCCTGGGTCGCCACCACCTCGCCACCGCGGCCTGGCTGGCCGGTGCGCTGGTGTTCGTCGCGCTGCTGTTCGTGCCCGGCGACCCTGTCACCGGTGCGGTGGCAGCGCAGGTCGCCGCGCCGACGGTGGTCGTCGTGATCATGGTGCTGGCCGTCCGCTCGGGCGTCGCCGGCATGACCCCCGCTCCCACGATCCGGGAAGGATCCCCGTATGGCTGAGACGCTCGAGGTCCACGAGGCCTCGATCCCCGGACTGCTGCGCATCGAGCTGGTGTTGCGCGAGGACGACCGGGGGTGGTTCAAGGAGGGTTTCCAGCGTGCGAAGTTGGAGGCGCAGGGTTTCCCGCCGTTCGAGATCGTGCAGAACAACATGTCGTTCAACCGCGAGGTGGGCGTCACCCGCGGCGTCCACGCGGAGCCGTGGGACAAGTACATCTCGCTCGCGCACGGTCGGGCGTTCGCCGCGATCGTCGACCTGCGGGGCGGCGAAACCCACGGCCGCGTCGAGACCGTGGAGCTGCACCCGGGCAACGCGATCTATGTGCCCCGCGGCTGCGGCAACAGCTACCAGACCCTCACCCCGGACGTCGTCTACACCTACCTCGTCAATGAGCACTGGTCGCCCGACGCGCGGTACACACTGATCCAGGCGTTCGACCCGGCGCTGGGCATCGACTGGCCGATCGGCGCCGACGACGCCATCCGCTCGGACAAGGACCGCGGGCACCCGCGGCTCGCCGACCTCGCGGCGGTCTGACGTGCGGGCACTGATCCTCGGGGCCGGCGGGCAGGTCGGGCGCGCGCTGGCCTCGGCAGTGCCGACGGCGACCGCGCTGGACCGGGCATCGTTCGACATCGCCGCACCGTCCAACCTGGACTGGGACTCCTACGACGTCGTCATCAACGCGGCGGCCTGGACCGACGTCGACGGCGCCGAGACCCGCCGGGCCGACGCCTGGCGGGCCAACGCGACCGGGCCCGCGGCGCTGGCCCGGATCGCCCGCGCGCACGATCTGCTGCTGGTGCACCTGTCGAGCGAGTACGTCTTCGACGGCACCTCGCCCCGCCCCTACCGCGAGGACGATCCCGTCGCGCCGCTCTCGGCGTACGGGGCGTCGAAGGCGGCGGGCGACCTGGCCGTCTCCACGCTGGAACGGCACTACCTGGTGCGCCCGACGTGGGTGGTGGGCGAGGGCCGCAACTTCGTGGCCACCATGCTCGGCCTGGCCGCGCGCGGGATCTCCCCCACCGTCGTCGACGACCAGATCGGCCGCCCCACCTTCGCCGCCGACCTCGCCGCGACGATCGTGCACCTGGTCGAGACGCGGGCGCCCTACGGCAGCTACCACATGACGGGCGGGGGCGAGCCGGCGTCGTGGGCGGACGTGGCCCGCGCGGTGTACGCCCTCGCCGGCCGCGCCGACCTGACGGTGACGGGCACCACCACCGAGGCGTACTTCGCCGGGAAGGCCGCGGCCCGGCGGCCGCTCAACAGCGTCCTGGACCTGGGCCGGGTGGAGGCGCTCGGCGTGCGACCGGTCGACTGGCGGGACTCGCTGGCCCGCTGCGTTCCATCGACGACGGCAGCCCGTTAGTCAAACGAGTCACTTCGGTGGTGGGGACCACACTGGTGACACGCTCACCGTGTCGAGCGCTTGAGCGGCTCCCACCATGCGCGGTTCTCGGTGTACCAGCGCACGGTCTCGGCCAGGCCCTCGGCGAAGGGCACCTGCGGCGTGTAGCCCAACTCGTCGGCGATCTTGGTCCAGTCGACGCTGTAGCGGCGGTCGTGGCCCTTGCGGTCGGTGACGCGCACGATCCGGTCCTCGCCCACGCCGACGGCGTCGAGCAGCAGGTGCGTGAGCTCGCGGTTGGTGAGCTCGGTGCCGCCGCCGATGTTGTACACCTCGCCGTCGCGGCCCTTCTCGGCGACGAGCTGGATGCCTCGGCAGTGGTCGGCGACGTGCAGCCAGTCGCGGACGTTGAGACCGTCGCCGTAGAGCGGGACCGTGCCGCCGTCGAGCAGGTTCGAGACGAACAGCGGGACGACCTTCTCCGGGAACTGGTGCGGCCCGTAGTTGTTGGAGCAGCGCGTGATGCACACGGGCAGACCGTGCGTGCGGTGGTAGGAGCGCGCCAGCAGGTCCGAGCCCGCTTTCGACGCCGAGTAGGGCGAGTTCGGCTCCAGCGGATGGGTCTCGGGCCACGAGCCCTCGTCGATCGAGCCGTACACCTCGTCGGTGGAGACGTGCACGAACCGTCCGACGCCC
>JAYSXW010000388.1:0-1141 GCA_043716935.1 Pseudonocardia sp. | reverse complement strand
GCAGGGCCTCGGCGCGTCCGGCCAGGGTGGCGAGGCCGGCCCGCCGGTCGGCCAGCGCCCGGACGGCGGCCAGGTGCGCGCGCTCGGCGGCGGCCAGGATCCGCTCCTGCCCGGCACGCTCGTCGAGGACGTCGGACAGCGTCTGCCGGGCCTCCGTCAGTGCGGCCGCGAGCCCGTCCTCGTGCTCGGCGGCCGCGTCGGCCTCGGCGTCGAGCTCGTCGGGGTCGCGGCCGGGGGCACGCTCGTCGGCGTCGGCGAGGTGGCGGGTGCGTTCCTGCGCGAGCCGGACCGTGCCGGCGAGCCGCTCGGCCAGCGCGGAGAGGCGATACCAGGTGTCCTGGGCGGCGGCCAGGCGCGGGGCGTCGGCGGCGAGGGCGGTCTCCAGCCGGTCCTGCTCGACGCGCGCCACCGACAGCTGCCCCTCCACCTCCGTCCGGCGCGTCCGCGCTCCCGCCTCGTCGGCGTCCTCGCGGGCGAGGGTGTCCCGCAGCGTCACCAGGTCGTCGCCGAGCAGTCGGAGCCGGGAGTCCCGCAGCTCCGACTGCACGGCCTGCGCCCGCCGCGCGATCTCCGCCTGCCGCCCGAGCGGCTTGAGCTGGCGGCGCAGCTCGCCGGTCAGGTCGGTCAGGCGGGTGAGGTTGGCCTGCATCGCGTCGAGCTTGCGGAGCGCTTTCTCCTTGCGCTTGCGGTGCTTGAGGACGCCCGCGGCCTCCTCGATGTAGGCGCGGCGGTCCTCCGGGCGCGAGGCGAGCACCGAATCGAGCTGGCCCTGCCCGACGATCACGTGCATCTCGCGGCCGATGCCGGAGTCCGACAGCAGCTCCTGGATATCGAGTAGTCGGCAGTTCGACCCGTTTATCTCGTACTCGCCGGCCCCGTTGCGGAACATCCGACGGGTGATCGACACCTCGGAGTACTCGATCGGTAGGGCGCCGTCCGAGTTGTCGATCGTCAACGTCACCTCGGCGCGGCCCAGCGGCGCCCGGCCGGACGTACCGGCGAAGATGACGTCCTCCATCTTCCCGCCGCGCAGCGCCTTGGCGCCCTGCTCGCCGAGCACCCAGCTGATGGCGTCGACGACGTTGGACTTGCCCGAGCCGTTCGGCCCGACCACGCACGTGATGCCCGGTTCCAGACGCAG
>JAYSXW010000387.1:0-10460 GCA_043716935.1 Pseudonocardia sp. | reverse complement strand
CGACCTCGTGGTCGCGTCCAAGGTGGAGCAGAGCGTCGATCCGGTCCTCGACTGCCCCGAGGCGCAGCTCCGCGAGCCGGGCCGCGTCCGCCGCGGCGAAGTCGAACTCGGCGAGCGCCTCGCCCCGCCAGAGGTTCAGCCCGGCGTCGAGCCGGGCCAGGGCGCCGGCGTGGTCGTCGCTCTCGGCCAGGGCGCGGGCCGCGGCGACGGACGCCTCGAACTCCGCGGCGTCGAGCTCGTCGTCGGCGACGTCGAGGCAGTAGCCGGGCGCCCGGTAGGAGATCCGACCGCCGAGCGGCACACGCAGCCGGGAGACGTACGCGCGCAGGTTGTTCACCGCACCTCTCGGCGGGCGCTGCGGCCACAGTGCGTCCGCGAGGCGGTCGACCGAGACCACCTCGCCACGTCGCACGATCAGGGCTGCGAGCAGAGCGCGCGGTTTCGGACCACCGACGGCGACCGGACGACCGTCCACCTCGATCTGCAGCGGACCGAGTATCCGGAAGCGCACGTCGGTCCTCCCGTCTGCAATCGGATTGCAACACGGTCGGTGAGAGTAGCCCCGACCAGCCGGAGGAGGAACACATGTCGATCCCCACCCCCGTCGCCGGGCCGCGGGCTCCGATCACCGACCGCCTCGGGATCTCGGACATCGCCTATGGCTTCATCGCCTCCAAGGCGTTGTTCGCGGCGCTCGAGGTCAACGTCTTCACCCATCTGGCCGCGGGTCCGCGCACCGCGGCAGAGCTGTCGCCGCTGACCGGGGTCGCGCCCTCCCGGCTGCGGACGCTCCTGCACGCGCTGGCAGCGCTCGGCCTGCTCGTCTCCACCGGACCGGCGTACCGCAACGCACCAGCGGCACAGCGGCATCTGGTCCGCGGCACGCCCGGAGATGTCGGGAAGTACTTCCGGCTCCAGGTCGCCCGCCAGATCTACCCCGCTCTCCTACACCTCGACGACGGGCTCGCCGGTACCGGCACGGCATTCGACACGTTGGCCGACCTGCTCTCGAAGCCCACCGAGGCGGCGACATTCACCGCAGCCCGTTCCTACTGCCGCTCTCCGCGCTCACCGGCGGTACCGCGCAGCTGGCCGACGGCGCGGCTGACGCCGGGCTGGAACCACCGCGGGTCTGCCCGTGCCTACCGGTCGGGATGAGCCGCGACCCTGCGCAAGCCCGACGCATCGCCTCGTGGTGGGTGGCGTTCCACCTCACCAGCATGGGCCCCCTCTACCGCGGGATGCTGCGCCGCCTCGGGCACGGCACGGCGGTGGACGACGTCCTCGCGGTCAATCCGACCCACCGCACGGCCGACGTGCCCGCCTCGGCGCAGGCGCTGCTCGACGAGCTCACGGTCCACGGCGACGAGCAGCAGGCCCGCGCCGCCCTGGACCGGTGGTACGACACAGGCGCGTCCATGCCGGTACTGGCCCTGCCGCCCCACCGCACGACCGAAGAACTGGATCACATCCTGGGGTCGCTCCGGCCGGTCGGCACCGCGATCAGGTCGTGAGCGCCGGCGCGGCGCTGCGGCTGGCCGCCCTGTTCGAGCTGCCCGTCGAAGCGATCTTCTCCCTCGAACCCTTCCCGCCGCTGACCGGCGACCAGCTGTCCAGGAGAACCTCATGAACGCAGCCAGGGAAACACGCGCGCAGCGGCATCAGCGCGAGCACGCCGAGTCGAGGGCGAAGCTGCGCTCGCTGGCCGGTCGCCCGCTCCCACCCCGGCGCACGAGGATCGCGCTCGCGACGGCGTACCTGGTGACGACGGCCGCCGCCGTCACGGTGCCCTCGATGATGGGCGATCCGTGGGCGTCACTGACCCAGCTCACACTGCTGGTAGCGCTCGCGGGACTGTGGTCGGCCCTGCGGCGCGCCACCCACTTGGTCACCGAAGCTCCCGACGACGTCCTCGACGGCCTGCTCCTGCGGCTGCGCGACGGGTACTTCCGGGAGGCGTACCAGCTGCTGGGGGTGGCCGCGATGCTGGCGGCTGTCGTCCTGCAGATCAGCAGCGACCTCGGCGGCCTGCCGGCGCGGCTGGCCACGGCCGTGGGGTGGGCACTGTTCAGTCTGGTGTTGGGCCCTACCCCTCGCCGTCGCGGCCCACCGACTGCCGGACATCGACGACGAGGCCTGAGGCACGGGTTCGTGGGTCACGTGGTGAGCACGAGCTTGCCGGCGGTGCGGCCCAGCTCCCCCGCCCGGTGGGCGTGCGAGGCGCGCTCCAGGGGGAACGTCTCGGCCACCAGCACCCGCAGGCGCCGATCGTCGACGAGACGGGCGAGCTGCTCCAGGCCGTCCCCGTCGGGTTCGACGAGCATGCCGCCGGCCCGCAGGCCGCGCTCGGCCGCGGCCAGCAGCGCGTCCGCGGCGGCGGAGGTGGGCAGGCAGACCAGCCGCCCGTCGGGGGCCAGGACGTCGAGCGACCGCAGCCCGACGTCACCGCCGATGAGGTCGACGACCAGATCGACCGGCTCGACGACCCGCTCGAACGCCTCGGCGCGGTAGTCCACGGCCTCGTCGACGCCCAGGTCGTGCAGCAGCGGATGCTTGCCCACCGACGCCGTCCCGACGACGTAGGCGCCGCGGGCCTTCGCGATCTGCACGGCCAGGTGTCCGACACCACCGGCGGCCGCGTGCACCAACACCCGGGCACCGGGCTGCACGTCGGCGATGTCGACCAGGCACTGCCACGCCGCCAGCCCGGCCAGCGGCAGCGCGGCGGCCTCCACCTCCGAGAGCCGGGCCGGGCGGTGCGCGAAGTGCCGCGACGGTGCCGTCACGTACTCGGCATAGGCGCCCGCCTGCCGCGGGAACCACGGCATGCCGAACACGGAATCGCCGACCGCGAACCGGGTGACACCCAGGCCGACGGCGTCCACGGTGCCGGCCACGTCCCACCCGACGGTGAACGGCGGCGGCCCGAGCACCGCCGACAGTCCGGCACCGGCCCGGGTCTTCCAGTCCACGGGGTTCACCCCGGCCGCCGCGACGCGCACCCGGATCTCGGTCGGCAGCGGCACCGGGATCTCCGCCTCGCCGATCTCCAGCACCTCGGCGCCGCCGGTCGACCGCTGGGTGATCATGCGCATGGTTGCCACGCGCGGATGCCTACCATCACGTGGGGCACGACAAGAACGCGGGCGGCACCCGTCCGTTACCGGTGCCGGACGTGACCTCGAGGATCGGCATGGCCACCCGCCAGGCAGCGGCGCGCCGCCGACTCGATCAGGCGGGCGGCTGGTCGATCACGGTCGGGCCGGGCCTCTCGCCGCGTTCCCGGTCGAGGAACCGGTCGGTCTCGGCGAGGAACGTGCCCGCCAGCCACAGAGCCACCACGGCGTCGTCGCCCAGGCCGAGCAGCCCGAGGAAGGCCTCGGGGACCAGGTCCACCGGCGAGACGAGGTAGGCGATCGCGACGACGATCAGGGCCAGCCGCCTGCGGCCGAGCTGCGGGTACCGGCCCGTCATCGCTGCTGTGAGCAGCCCCGGCAACGCGCGTACCCGCTCGGCGAGGCCGGGCGCGCCGGGTCGGCGGGACTGCGACACCGCACGCCACAATGCGCGGGACGCGGCGATGCGGCGAGGACCGAGAGTGGGCACGGCTGCTCCAACGACGGGTGCGCCCCAAGCGTTCCGCGGGCGGGGTCGGACATCGCCGACGGCTACGCTGGGTGCTGTGCGCGCCCTTCCCCTCGTCGTGTCCTGGGTGGTGGCAGCGGCCGCACTTGCGGGCTGCGGCAGCTCGGTCGCGGACGCCGACGTGGCGCTGCCCGCCCGGGCCCAGCCGGTGGACACGACCCCGTTCTGCACGGCCGCCCGCGCCAACTCCGACGCGATCCAGCCCCTCAACACCCTCGCCTCGCTCGGGGGCGGAGCTCAGGACCTGGCCGCCACCGTCGCGGCCGTACGCAGCACCGACACCACCCTGCTGACCACCGCGCCCGCCGAGATCCGCGACGACGTCGAACGCACCGTCGCGGCCGTCAACCGTCAGCTCGACGTCCTCGTGGCCGGCGGGGGCGACTCCGGTGCCCTGTCCCGCGATCCCGGGCTCGTCGAACTCCTCAACTCCCCGGAGCTCCGGGCCGCCGACGGCCGCTACGGCAGCTATGTGGCCCGCAACTGCCGCACCCGCCCCGCCGCCGACTGACCCAGTCGCCGGCCGGCCGCTCGGCCCGCGCCGCGCCGCGGGCCGATAGGATCACGGCCGTGACGACGGTTGCGCAGCAGGTTCTCGCAACGGCGGCCCGGCACGGCGCCACCACCGTCTTCGGCCTGCCCGGCGTCCACAACCTGGGGTTCTGGCGCGGAGCGGGCCCGACCCCGCTCGTCGTGCGCCACGAGCAGGCCGCGGTCTACGCCGCCGACGGTTGGGCGCGGGCCACCGGCCGTCTCGGCGCGGCCGTCGTCACCACCGGGCCGGGGGCGGCCAACGCCGTCGCGGCGTTCGGGGAGGCCGCGGCGGCCGGGTCGCCCGTGCTCCTGGTGGCGTCGGAGATCCCGCAGGTACTGCGCCGGGAGGGCCGGCTGCGCGGGGTGCTGCACGAGTCCCGGGAGCAGGCCGCGATCTTCGCGCCGCTGGCCAGGGCGGTGTTCACGCCGCGCACCGCGCGGGAGGTGTCGCTGGCGCTCGACGCCGCGACGGCCACGGCGCTGCTGCATCCGCGCGGCCCCGTCTACGTCGACATCCCGGCCGACGTCCTGGGGCACGGCGCGGAGCCGCTGCGGCGGACCGACGAGACGTCGTGGTTCGAGCCGGTGCCGACGGCCGACGACCTCGACGCCGCCGCGGCCCTGCTCACCGGCCGGGACGTCGTCATCTGGGCGGGCCGGGGTGCGCAGGACGTCGAATCCGCGCTCGCGACGCTGGCCACGCACCTCGGCGCACCGGTCGTCGCGAGCTACCAGGGCCGCGGCTGCCCGCCCACCGACCATCCGGCCGCCGTCGGCCTGCCCCCGCACGAGCCGGAGGTGGCGGCGCTGATCGGGTCGGCACAGGTGCTGCTGGCCGTGGGCGGGGACCTCGACGGCATGAACACCCGGAACTGGACGATGCCGCGGCCGCCGCAGCTGGTGACGGTGGACCCGGTGCCGACCGGGCACGAGTGGGCGGCGGACGTCGCCGTCGCGGGACGGACCGGGGATGCGCTGCGCGGACTGCTCGAGCGGGTGGCGGCGCGACCGGCCTGGGCGCCGGGCGGGCTGCGCGCGCAGGTGCTCGACCGGCTGCGCGCCGACCCCGCCACCGCCGAGGCGCTCGCCCTGGTGGAGGCCGTCGAGGCCGCCCGGACCGAGCGGACGGTCCTGGTCTGCGACATGGCCGTCGCCGGCTACTGGGTCGGCGGTTACGCCGCCGCAGCCGCGCCGCGGCGGTTGGCGTACCCGGTGGGGTGGGGCACGCTGGGGTTCGGGCTGCCCGCCGCGATCGGCCCCGCCGCCGCCGGGCACCCGGTCATCGCGGTGTGCGGTGACGGCGGGCTGATGATGGCACTGGGCGAGCTGGCGACGATCGTGCAGGAACGGCTGCCCGTCACGGTGCTGGTCGTCGACGACGCGGGGTACGGCATGCTGCGCTACGACCAGGCCCGGGCCGGCGATCCGGAGGTCGGGGTGAACCTGGTGACACCCGACTTCGTGGCGCTCGCCGCGTCGTTCGGACTGGCGGCCACCGGCGTCCCGTCCATCGGGCCGGCGCTGGGCGACGCGCTGGCGGTCGCGGTGCGCAGCGGTGGGCCGCATCTCGTACGCGTGCCGGCCCGGTTGACCCCGCCGCGCACGACCTCGCCGCGGTGGCACGAGGACTGAGGACTCGCGTGATCCAGGTCACGTTTTCGTAGTGTCTATTGCGATATATCGTGATGGCACACGAGCTACTCGATGCTATCGGAGCAGGAGGCTCGCAACGTTCAGGAGACACACCATGAACAGCCCCACCTTCGAACCACGATGGACGCGCCGCCACGGCCGTCCCCCCTTCGGACCCGGCGCCGGTGGCGCCCCGGTCCCCCCGCCCTTCGCCGGGCCCGACGACGACGAGGCCCCGCACCACGGGCGCCGTGGTCGACGCGGACCCCGGCGGGGTGACTTCGGCCCGCCCGCGCACCGCGGAGGGCCCCACTTCGGCCCCCGCCGGCGTGGTCGGGCACGCGGCGACATCCGTGCCGCCGTGCTGGCCCTGGTCGCGGAGCAGCCGCGGCACGGCTACGAGATCATCCAGGAGATCGCCGACCGTTCGGGCGGCGTCTGGCGGCCGAGCCCCGGCTCGGTGTACCCGACGCTCTCGCAGCTGCAGGACGAGGGCCTGGTCCGCGTCGAGCAGACCGACGGGCGGCGCGTCGTCCACCTCACCGAAGCCGGAACCGGCTACGTCACCGAGCGCCGTGCGGAGCTCGACGCCGTGTGGGCGTCCATCGGCCGCGAGGCCGACGACGACGCCGGCGCACTCGTCGAGCAGCTGGGTCAGCTGTACGCCGCCGCGCAGCAGGTGATGGGGGCCGGCACGCCGGACCAGATCACCGCGGCCACCGCGGCCCTGACCGAGGCCCGCAAGACGATCTACCGTCTGCTGGCCGAGTAGCTCTGCCGCCCGAACGTCGTCCGAACGACCGGGAACGGCCCCTCGCGAGGGGCCGTTCCTGCATTGTCGGCCACCGTGGATCGGCGAACGCGATCACCGGGCCCGACGCCGGGCCAGCACCTCCCGCAGCGGCGGCACGACCACGCCGTCGGCGGCCATCGCGCGCCGGGCGCGCCGGCGCGCGACCAGCAACCCGATCAGCGCGGTCGTCCAGACGGCGTACTGCACCGTCCACGCCACCCGGAACGCCTCCGGCGTGTAGCCCTCCGGGCTCACCGCTCCGAGCACGATGCCGATGGCCAGGGCCACCAGCAGCGACGCGAAGAACCCGCCGATGTTGACGATCCCGATGGCGGCGCCCTGGCGGTGGCCGGGGTTGAACGTCCGGGCGTAGTCGAACCCGATCATCGAGCCCGGCCCGCCCAGGGCCAGAACGACGACCAGC
This sequence comes from Pseudonocardia sp., assembly GCA_043716935.1. GTDB lineage: Bacteria > Actinomycetota > Actinomycetes > Mycobacteriales > Pseudonocardiaceae > Pseudonocardia. The sequence goes on along the minus strand of JAYSXW010000387.1, from coordinate 3,432 downwards.
GCCACCAGCAGCCACCGCGGCGCGGGCGGCGGCACGAGCAGCACGACGGTCCACATCAGTGCGGACGAGGCCATCACCCCGAGCACCAGCCACGACCGGCGCAGCGGGTGCCGGGCGACGAACTCGCCGAACACCGGCCCGGCGAGGATCCCCACGACCACGAACACGATCAGCAGCGCGCTCGCGCCAGCGGCGGTGAAGCCCTGGCCGGCGACGAGGTAGGGCACGCCCCACAGCACCGCGAACACGGTGCCGGAGAACTGCGTGCCCATGTGCGTCCACAGGCCGAGCCGGGTCCCGGGCTCGCGCCACGACAGCGCCAGCCCGTGCAGCACCTCCCGCGGCGACGGCGCCGGAGCAGGTGCGGGAGCGCCCTCGGGCCGGTTGCGGACCACGGCGAGCACCGCGATGGACACGGCCGACCCCAGTGCCGCCGCCGAGCCGAACGCCGTGGTCCAGCCCGGCCCGTGCAGCAGCGCGGCGAGCGGGATCGCGGAGAGCACCTGCCCCAACTGCCCGACCAGGCCCGTGAGCTGCGTCATCACCGGCACCCGTCGCACCGGGAACCACGCCGTGACGACCGACAGGACGCTGATGAACGTCAGCGCGTCGCCCGCGCCGACCAGCATCCGGGCCGCGACGGCGAGCGGCAGCGACGTCGACAGCGCCAGCAGCAGCTGCCCCGCAGCCATGGTCAGCCCGCCGACGACGATCAACGCCTTCGCCCCGAACCGGTCCAGCAGCACCCCGGCCGGGATCTGCAGGCTCGCGTAGACCAGCAGCTGGAGCACCACGAAGCCCGACAGCGTGGCCGGATCGGCGTGGAAGCGGGCAGCGGCGTCGAGGCCCGCCACGCCGAACGACGTGCGGTGCAGAACACCGACGAGATAGGCGGACAGGGCCACCGCCCATACGATCCAGACGCGGCGGCCCGAGGAATGCTCAGTCATGTCGCTCCAATAGTGCGCGCCCGGCCCGGGGAACGGGGATGCTGTGCGGGCGGGTTCACGTTGTGACACGCAAATACTGGTGACCGGACCGACGACGAGGAGGTGTGCGGTGCTTGAGCCTGCAGAGCTGTACGAGGTGGTGGCCGATGTGCCGCAGCTGGACGGACCGGTGCTGCTCGTGGCCCTGGACGGCTTCGTCGACGCGGGCAACGCCGCGCGCCTGGCCGTCGACGCGCTGCTCGCCGGCGGCGACGCGCAGAAGGTCGTGCGCTTCGACGTCGACCAGCTCGTCGACTACCGGTCGCGTCGTCCGCCACTGCGTTTCGACACCGACCGGTGGGCGTCCTACAACGCGCCGGAGCTCGACATCGTGGCGCTGTCCGACACCGGCGACACCGGGTACCTGCTGCTCTCGGGCCCCGAGCCGGACACCCAGTGGGAGCGGTTCTCGGCCGCCGTGGGGCAGCTCGTGGACCGCCTCGGGGTCCGGCTGGTGATCAACCTGACGGCGATCCCGATGGCCGTGCCCCACACCCGCCCGATCGGCGTCACCGCGCACGGCACCCGGCCGGAGCTGACCGAGGGCCACGAGGCGTGGTTCGCCGCTGCGGAGGTACCCGGCAGCGCGGTGGGGCTCATGGAGTTCCGCCTGGGCGAGGCCGGGCACGACGCCATGGGCTTCGCGGTGCACGTGCCCCATTACCTGGCCCGCGCGGAGTACCCGCAGGCCGGCCGCGTGCTGCTCGACCACGTGGGCCTCGCCGCAGGGCTGTACCTGCCCACCGAGTCGCTGTCGCAGGCCGCGGAGAAGGCCGAGGCGGAGATCGCCGAGCAGGTGGAGGCCTCCGACGAGGTGAAGCAGGTCGTCGCGGCGCTGGAGAAGCAGTACGACATGGTCTCGTCCGGTCGCGGTGACCGTGCCGGTCTGGGGCTCGGCGGCGAGCTGCCCAGTGCCGACGAGCTGGCGGCCGAGGTCGAGAAGTTCCTGGCCGACCGGGACGACGACGGCAAGGGCCCAGGTCCGGTCGTTCCCGGCTGACGCACCTGTGGACAACTCCCGATCTCAGATCTCCAGCGCGACCTTGCCCGTCACCACCCGCTCGTCGATCCGGGCCAGGGCCTCCGCGGCCCGGTCCAGCGGGAAGGTCGCGCTGACCATTGGCGCCAGGGCGCCGGAGCGCAGGTGGGGCTCGAGCTCTGCCCACTGGGAGACGAGATAGCCGGGCCGGGCCGAGGCGTACGCGCCCCAGCCGACCCCCACGACGTCGATGTTGTTCAGCAGCAGCCGGTTCACCCGTACCATCGGGATGTCTCCGGCCGTGAAGCCGACCACGAGCAGCCGACCCTCGGGGGCGAGGCAGCGCAGCGAGTCGGTGAACCGGTCACCGCCGACGGGATCGACGATTAGATCGACCGGCCCCAGCGCCCTCACCGCATCGCGGAACCCGTCCACCGCCACGGTGTCGTGCGCGCCGGCCGCGCGCGCGACCTCGGCCTTCGCCTCCGACGACACGACGGCCACCACGTGCGCGCCAAGCGCCACCGCGAGCTGGATGCACGCCGTCCCGACGCCCCCCGCCGCACCCTGCACGAGCACGCGCTGCCCCGCCCGCAGGTGCCCGCGGACCAGCAGCGCGAAGTGGGCCGTCAGGTAGTTCATCGGCAGGCACGCGCCGGCGGCGAAGTCGATCGCGTCGGGCAGCGGGAGTACGTCGGCGGCCCGCACGGTCGCGACCTCGGCGAACGCCCCGGTCGTGCTGAAGGCCGCCACGCGGTCGCCCGGGCGGACCGGCGAGCCCTCGGGGGCCTCGCGCACCACGCCCGCGATCTCCGAGCCGAGCGTGAACGGCAGCTCGGGCCGGTACTGGTAGAGCCCCCTGGTCTGCAGGACGTCCGGGAAGTTCACCCCGGCCGCCCGGACGTCGATCAGCACCTGGTCGAGCCCGCGGTGCGGCTCCGCCACGTCTCGCACCTCGACCGCCGCCGGCCCGTCCAACGCCACCACCTGCACCGCGCGCACCGCACTCCTCCCGACTCCTCCCGCCGACCCCGCCACGTCGTCCGGGTCGCGGGCCCATCCTCACCCATCCGGAGGCGGGACGGATCAGGCCGGTACGCCGTCGTGGTAGCGCGGGGCGGTGGAACGGTCGGCGAGCTCGTCGACGACCTCGACGAGCCAGCCGTCCACCCGCTGCTGTACACGTTCGAGCGTGTCGAGCTCGGAGGCGAGGTCGATGGCCCGGTCGGTGCCCTCGCCGCCGTCGAGCGCGCGTGTCAGCTCGGCGCGGACCCGCTCGATGCGGCCGCGGCAGCCATCGGAGGTCCGGACGTGGGCCAGCAGGCGGGCCCGGCGGTCGGCGTCGATGCCCTCGGGCACGGAGCCGACCAGCTGCTGCAGACGATGCGGGTGCATGGGTCCCCTCACGTGACGGCGGTCACCACGACCGTAGATCGTGCCGGCCGGTAGCGTCCAGGCATGCCG
>JAYSXW010000386.1:0-10472 GCA_043716935.1 Pseudonocardia sp. | reverse complement strand
GGACGTGGTGGCCGAAGCGTCTTGCATGGTCGTGGCGGCCACGTGCGAGAGGCCGACGATCATGCCGAGTCGGCCCAGCCGGTGTTGAGGTTGTGGGTCAGCGTCAGGTAGCGCACGCCGAGTCGACGCAGGGCGGCCAGCGCGCCCAGCGATCCGCCGATGGCGTGCCCGCCCTCGGCGCCCAGCAGCGACGCGATGTGCCCACCCGCGAACGCGGCCTCCGCCTCGTCCGCGGTGGTGCAGAGCGCGAGGTCGGGATGGCGCTCGGTGAGCCGGTGCACGAGCTCCACCTGCTCCAGCACGGCCGTCACGGGTTCGGGCGCGGAGCAGGGCACGTAGACCGACCAGAACTGCACGCCCACCCGTCCCGCGCGCAGGCGGGGGAGGTCGGTCTGGATCTGGGGCACCTCGCGGTCTGTGCACAGGCGGGACGTCCCCGGATGAGAGGGTGGGTCCGTGGACGAACGTGATCGTGACGCCGTCGGCCGGCCCCGTAACGCCCGGTCCCGCGACTCCTCGGGCCGCCCGCTGCCCCGCGGTGTGTCCGGGACGGATCGCGTACCCGACGACCTCGAGCTGACCGCCGACGACGCCGTCACCGAGGCACAGCGGCTGCTGGACGCGAAGCAGCCGTTCGCCGCCCACGAAGTGCTCGAAGCCGCGTGGAAGGCGGCTCCGAGCGGGGAACGAGCGCTGTGGCGGGCGTTGGCCCAGCTCGCTGTGGGCCTCACCCACGTCCAGCGCGGCAACACCCGCGGTGCGGTCTCGCTGCTACGGCGGGCCGCAGGCGGGCTCGACGAGTGGCACGGCCCCGTTCCGGCCAGGCTCGCGGTGACCCGGCTCGCCGCGGTGGCGGCCGAGCTGGCCGGGCGGATGGAACAGGGCGCACAGCCGGCCGAGCCGGACCTGCGTCTTCGGCTGCGATGAGGAACCGCGCGCGGCGGCATAGGGTCCAGGTCGTGCCCGATCCGGCCCCGGTGTTCCCGCCCGGCTTCTTCGACCGCGACGACCCCTCCCCCGACACGGACTTCTACGGCCCGCCGCGCCTGGTCACCCACATCGACGACCGGGCCATCGCCGCGGTGGGCGCGCTGTACACCGAGCTCGCCGTCGACGGCGAGGTGCTCGACCTGATGTCGTCCTGGATCTCGCACTTCGAGCGGCCCCCGCGCCGGCTCGTCGGGCTCGGGCTCAACTCCGCGGAGCTGACGGCGAACGCGATCATGGCCGAGCACGTGGTGCGCGACCTCAACGTCGACCCGTCCCTCCCGTTCGGCGACGCGAGTTTCGACGACGCCGTCTGCTGCGTGTCGGTGGACTATTTGGTGGAGCCGGTCGCGGTGTTCCGGGAGGTCGCACGGGTGTTGCGGCCCGGCGGCCGATTCGTCACGACGTCCTCCAACCGCTGCTTTCCCACCAAGGCGATCCGCGGCTGGCTCGGTAGCGACGACGAGCAGCACGTGCAGATCGTCGCCGCCTACTTCGCGCTGACCGGGGCCTTCGGCCCGGCAACGGGCCAGCTGCGCACCCCGCGCCGCGGGGGGGACCCGCTGTACGCCGTATGGGCCACGCGGAGCTGATCGTCCAGCATGAAGGGGCCGTCCTCCAGCCGGACGAGCCGGGCGGCAAATCCCGTTGCGTCGACCGCCCGGCCAGCACGATCATGGCCGCGTGCCCGGTCTTCCCGCTCTCACCGACGGCGTCGTCGTCCTCCGTGCCCACCGCGGCGACGACGTCGACGACATGGTCGCCATGGGTGCCGATCCCGAGATGGCGCGCTGGACGTCGGTGCCACGACCCTTCGGCCCCGCCGACGCCCGGATGTGGGTCCACGAGACCGCTCCCGGCGGGTGGCGGGACGGCAGCGCGTACCGCTGGGCCGTCGAGCATGCCTCTCGGTTCGCCGGGAACGTCGACCTCAGGGTCCGGGGTGTTCCCGATCTGGGCTTCGCGACGGCGCCGTGGGCGCGTGGGCGCGGACTGACCGCGCGGGCGGTGCGATTGGCCGCACGATGGGGATTCGTGGAGGCCGGGCTGCCGGTGCTGCACTGGTCGGCCCACGCCGGTCACCTCGCCTCCTGGCGCGTGGCGCACGCGTGCGGCTTCACGTTCGACGGCCGGCGCCCGCTCGCGCTGGAGGCCCGCGGCGAGCTGTACGACGGATGGTTCGCCTCGCTCCGACCCGGCGACGAGCTGACCCCGCGCACCACCTGGCTGCCCTGCCCGGTGCTCGGGGGTGCGCGGGTGCGCCTTCGCCCGCACACCGACTCGGATGTTGCGCGGATCGTCGAGGCCTGCTCGGACCCGCGTACCCGACGGTTCCAGGTGAGCCTCCCGCACCCCTACACAGACGTCACAGCACGGGAGTTCGTCGGCACCTGCAGGCTCGACGAATCGCTGGGCCGGGCCGTCACGTGGGCGATCGCCGACACGGCCGACGACCGACTGCTCGGCAACATCGCCGCGTTCGGCCTCGTTGACCCGTTCGACCCGACCGGCGCCAAGATCGGTTTCTGGGCCCACCCCGACGCCCGCGGCCGCGGCGCTGTCGGCGAGGCCCTCGACCTGGCCGCTACGCACGCCTTCGATCTCGCCGGCCTGGGCCGGCACCGGCTGGAGATTGGCGCGGCGTGGTCCAACTCCGCCAGTCGGCACGTCGCCGAGCGGGCCGGTTTCACACTGGTCGGCCGGCACCGTCTCGACAACGTCGTGGGCCACGGCGCCGAGCGGACCGTCGAGGACGGCGCCTGGTACGACCGGCTGGCCCCTCGTCTGCGCGGGAGCGCGCCCGTGGTCGACCTCGACGGCGGATGACCCGGTGCGCCGATGACGGGGTGCGCCGGAGACGGAGTGCGCCGACGACCTCGTGCGTGGATGACGGTGCGGGAACCCTGTGATCCACGCACGGGAGGTCAGTTGCCGCCCGCGTTGAGCGTCACCGCCTTCGGGGCGTAGCCCGTGCCCATGACGTCGACCCCATCGGTCTTGAGCAGGTCCAGGGCCTTGGTCACGTAGTCGTTGGTGTAGGCCATCGCGTCGGGATCCTTCGTGAGGACCGTCTTGCCGTCGGCGTTCACGGCGGTGCGGGCCACCTTCACCGTGGCGTCCCAGGCCGCCGGGTCGATCGTGCCGGCGCCCGCGGCGGGTGCGGGCCAGACCAGCTTGTTGACCTCGTTGACCTGCCACAGCTGGTGGCTGGCACCCAACGTCGACCCCTTCGCGACGACGATGTCCCGGCAGGACTCGACGTTGTCGCGGCAGTAGGCCCAGCCCTTGAGCGAGGCGGCGATGAACTTCGTCGTCCGGTCCTGGTAGGCGGGGTCGGCCAGCTTCTCGGTGTTGGCCCAGATCGCGTCCTGCAGCATCGCGGAGCCCGCGTCCTGCCAGTCGATCACCGTGAAGTCCTCGGGGGTGTAGAGCTTCCCGGTCGCCGGGTTCTGCGCCTCGAGGACCTGCGCGTACTCGTTGTAGGACATGGCCTGGGCGGCGTCTATCTCCCGCGACAGCAGGGCCTGCATGTCGAACTGCTGCTGCACGAGCGTGACGTCCGTGGCCGGCTTGAGCCCCGCGCTCGTCATGCCCGCGAACAGCTCGAACTCGTTGCCGAAGCCCCAGTTGCCCACCTTCTTGCCGGCGAGGTCGGCGGCGCCGGTGATGTTCGCGTCCTTGAACGACACCTGGTAGGTGCCCGAGCGCTGGAACACCTGCGCCACGTCGGTGATGCCGGCGCCCTGCTCACGCGACGCGAGCGCCTTGGGCACCCAGGCGATGGCGTAGTCGGCCTGGCCCTGGGCGAGCACCGTCTGGGGAACGATGTCGACGCCGCCCTCCTTGATCGTCACATCCAGGCCCTGCTCCTGGTAGAAGCCCTGGTCGACGGCAGCGAAGTAGCCCGCGAACTGGCCCTGGGTGAACCACTGGAGCTGCAGGGTCACCGGGGCGAGGGCACCCGGCGCGGCGGGAGCGCTTGCTTCGGGGGTGGTGACGGCGCAGGCGGAGACGGAGACGGCGAGGGCCGCCACCGCCGCGAGTGCGCGCAAGGATCGTGCTGGTCGGGACAAGGCGGACCTCCGGGAGATCAGGTTCGACCGCGGGTCACCAGGCGCTCGGCGAGCAGCCCGGTCAGGTGGAACGCCAACCCCAGGACGATCGAGGCGGCGACGAACGCCCACGCACGTGCGTAGGCGGTGTTGGCGGCGGCCGAGGAGATGCGGCTGCCCAACCCGTTCTGCAGCCCCCCGAAGTACTCCGCCACGATCGCAGCGATCACGGCGGCCGGGGCGGCCAGCCGCAGCCCGGTCGCGATGTAGGGGATCGCTCCCGGCAGGCGCACGTGCCGGGCGAACTGGCCCGGCGAGGCCGCCAGCGCCGTCATCAGCTCGGCGTGCACCGGTGACACCGCGCGCAGCCCCCGCGCGCTGGAGACGAATACGGGCACGGTGACGACGACCGCGACGACGAGCCGGCGCGGGATCTCGGTGGTGGAGCCGAACATCGTCGTGAACACCGGGGCCAGCGCGACGATCGGCACCGCGCTCGCCGCCAGCACCACCGGTGTCGCCAGCTCCGCGAGCAGCCGCGAGCGGGCCGCGAGCAGCGCCAGCACCACGCCCAGCACGAACCCCGCTACGAGCCCGACCAGCGCGTTGGCGCCGGTCACGGCCGCGGTCGCCACCAGCACCGGGAACTCGGCCCCGATCTGCACCCCGATCGCGCTCGGCGCGGGCAGCAGGAACGCCGGCACGCCCGTGACCCTCACGAGCACCTCCCACAGGACCAGCAGCACCACCCCGAACGCCACCGGCAGCGCGGTCGCCGAGATCGCGACGCCGCCACCCGCCCGGTCGGTCGGGTGTGCCCGCATCCCGGGCGTGGATCCGGCCGGGCTCACCCGGCCCACCCCGCCGCCCGCCGCGTGGCAGCACAGCCACTTCCACGCCAGGACATGGCAGCAACGTGGCTGGGCTGCCATCCCGGAGGTCGCCTCATGCGTGCCCCTTGCGGAGGGCCTCGCGCACCGCGGTCACCGCGGAGAAGAACGCGCCGGACTCCCGGACGTCGTCGACGTCCTCGGGCACCAGGGCGGCCGGGTCGCCGCTGCCGGGGCGGCGGCCGTCGACGATGTCGCTGATCCGACCCGGACGCGGCGACAGGACCACGACCCGGTCCGAGAGCACCACCGCCTCGGGGATGGAGTGCGTCACGAACAGCACGGCGGCGCCGGTCTCGCGGGCGATGCGCAGCAGCTCGGCCTGCATGCGCTCACGGGTCATCTCGTCCAGGGCGCCGAACGGCTCGTCCATCAGCAGCAGCGACGGGCTGGGCGCGAGCGCACGGGCGATCGCCACCCGTTGCTGCATGCCGCCGGACAGGCGACTGGGCCGCGAGTCGGCGAACTCGGAGAGCCCGACCAGTTCCAGAAGCTCCCGGGCCCGGCCACGCCGCTCCGCCCTGGGCACGCCGTGCACGTGCAGCGGCAGCTCGACGTTCTCCGCCACCGTGCGCCATTCCAGCAGCCCGGCCTGCTGGAACGCGATGCCGTAGTCCTGGGCGAGCCGGGCCTCGTGTGCGGGCCTCCCGCCGACCAGGACGCGGCCCGACGTCGACGGTTCGAGATCGGCGACGATCCGCAGCAGCGTCGACTTCCCGCAGCCCGACGGTCCGATCAGCGAGACGAACTCGCCGTCCCCGACCGTCAGCTCGATCCCGTCGAGGGCGTGGACCGGCCCGAAGGTCTTGTCGACGCCGATCAGCTCGACGGCGGTCACCGAACGCTCCCCCGGTAGCGCCGCAGGCCGACGTCGAGCAGAGACACTGCCGCTGCGGCGACAAGACCCGATACCGCGGCGCCGAGGATCGCCGCGTACATCCGCGACGGGTCACCGGTGGCCGACTGGGCGTAGGAAATGATCAACCGACCGATGCCGCCCGCGGTGCCGGTGGAGATCTCGGCGACGATCGCGCCCACCACCGCAGCCGCTGCCGCCAGGCGCAGGGCCGGCACGAGGTACGGCACCGACGTGGGCAGGCGCAGGCGCAGCAGTGTGGTCCACCAGCCGGCGGCCATGGCGTCGAACAGTTCGACGTCCGCGCGGCCGGGCGAGCGCAGTCCCCGCAGCATCCCGACGGCGACCGGGAAGAACGCCAGGTATGCGGAGATCACCATGACACTGGCCCACGGCTGCCAGGCCCACCCGGCTACGGCGATCTTCCCGCCCCACCCTGCGATGAGCGGGGCGACGGCGATCAACGGCACCGTCTGCGACATCACCACGTAGGGCAGCGCGGCCCGCTCGACCAGCCTCGATGCCAGCATCAGCAGCGCCAGCGCCATCCCGAGCACCGCCCCGATCACGAGACCGCCCAGCGCGAGGCCGAGGGTGAACAGCGCGCTCGACGCGACGGCCAGCCCGACCGGACGCGGCGTCGCGGCGCCGGCGACCTCGGGATCGAACAGCCGGCCGACGACGGTCCACACGTGGGGCATCGCGGCGTCGTCGGTCCGGGGCAGGACGCGGGTTCCGGCCAGGCTGACCCCGGCGTCCGGCAGAAGCGCCTTGGCGAGCTCCCACAACGCGATGAGCAGCACGAACGCGACCACCGCGGTAAGTGGGCCCCGCAGCCTGCCGATCATGCCGCGCTCCCGTCGTTGATCGTGCCCCGAACGGGACGAGGCGATCCTGCGAGCAGAAGATGACGCCGACGTTACGAGCGAGTTGCCAGTGACCGTCAGTGCGGCAGCTCTGTCAGCGCGGCAGCCGACGCCACATGGCGCGGGGGGCGTGCCGCAGCACCGCGAACAGCGGGCGCAGCACCGTCGGCACCCACACCTCACCCCGCCCGGCTCGCAACGCGGCCACCGTCGCGTCTGCCACCTGGTCCGGCGTGCAGGACAGCGGCGCGGGCGTCATGCCGGCAGTCATGCGGCCGATCACGAAGCCGGGACGGACGAGCAGCAGCCGGGCCCCGCTGCCGGCCAGGGCGTCAGCGAGGCCGGAGGCGAACCCGTCGAGGCCGGCCTTTGCCGAGCCGTAGACGTAGTTTGCCCGCCGCACCCGCACCCCGGCCACCGAGGAGAAGACGACGACTGCCCCGTGCCCCTGCGCCCGGAGGATCGCCGCGAGACGGGTCAGCACGACGACGTGGGCCACATAGTCGGTGTGCACGATCGCGCGGGCGTGGTCCGGTTCGCGTTCGGCGCGGGTCTGGTCGCCGAGCAGCCCGAACGCCACCACCACGACATCGAGCCGGCCGTGCCGGCGCACCACCTCGTGCAGCACCGCGCGGTGGGAGTCGAGGTCGTCGGCGTCGAACTCGATGCAGTCGACGGTGGCGGCGCCGGCCTCCCGCACGGCCTTCTCCTCCGCGTCGAGGTCGTGGCTGCGGCGGGCGGCCAGCACCAGTGTGGCGCCGGGCGCGAGGCGCTGCGCAACGGCGAGCCCGATCTCGCTGCGCCCGCCCAGGACCAGCACCGTCTCCCCCACGCCCACCCCATCCCCGTCGAGCCGTGCCGCCTCAGCGTGGCGGTACGCCGACCCTGCCACCGCGCCGGGGTGTTCGCGCTCCGGTCGCCCGACGGTTCACCACCCGGCGGTCGCCCATCGTCACGGGCCGCCCTCGCGGCACGGTCGGGTCTGCACGGTCGGGTCTGCACGGTCGGGTCTGCACGGTCGAGGTGCAGCGCCGACGGCAGCGGCGATACTGGCGGCATGCGCGCCGCCGTCCTCGGCTCCCCCGTCACCCACTCGCTCTCGCCCGTCCTGCATACCGCCGCCTACCGCGCGCTCGGCCTCGACGGCTGGACCTACGACCGGTACGACTGCGACGGGGCCGGTCTGCCCGCCTTCGTGGCCGGGGTCGGGCGCCACTGGGCGGGCCTGTCGCTGACGATGCCGCTCAAGCTCGTGGCCCTGGACGTCGCCGACGAGGTGGCCCCGTCGGCCGCGGCGATCGGGGCCGCGAACACGCTCGTTTTCGGCGAGCGGACCACCGCCCACAACACCGACGTTGCCGGGATCGTCGCCGCCCTCGGGCCGGTCCGGGGCCGGGCCGTCGTGCTCGGGGCAGGCGGCACGGCCCGGGCCGCGCTGGCCGCGCTGAGGGAGCTGGGCGTCGACGAGGTGGAGGTCCTGGTGCGCTCGACCGCGCGGGCACCCGAGCTGCAGGCGGTGGCGCGGCGGCTGGGCGTCGACCTGACCGTCAGTGACGCCCTCGCCGATCCCGCCCTGGCCGCCGCCGCGCTGCGGGGCGCAGACGTCGTCATCAGCACGCTGCCCGCCGGCGCCGCCGACGCTCTGCGCTCCCCCGGGCCCGGCGCCGTCCTGCTCGACGTCGTCTACGCGCCGTGGCCCACGCCGTTCGCCGCGGCGGCCGAGGGCGGCGGGGCCCGGGTGGTGAGCGGGCTGGAGATGCTGCTGCACCAGGCCGCCGCGCAGGTGCAGCTCATGACCGGGCGCCCGGCCCCGGTGCCGGCCATGCGCGCCGCTCTCGACGCGGCGGTGACCGCGCGTGCCTGACGTGCCCGACAAGATCTGTGTCGCCTGCGGACGGCGCATCCAGTGGCGCAAGAAGTGGGAGCGCGACTGGGACGCCGTGCGGTACTGCAGCACCGCCTGCCGTCGCCACGGCGTCACCGAAACCGACCGTCGGCTGGAGACGGCCATCGCCGAGCTGCTCGACTCCCGCGCCAGATCGGCCACGATCTGCCCGTCGGAGGCGGCCCGGCGCGTCGACCCCGAGGGCTGGCGGGAGCTGATGGAGCCGGCCCGACGGGCCGCGCGGCGGCTCGTCGACGCCGGGCGCGTCGAGATCGTGCAGGGCGGGCGGATGGTGGACCCGTCCACGGCGAAGGGACCGATCAGGATCCGGCGGGTCCCCTGAGCCGGTGGCCCGTCATCCGGTGCCCGGCCAGCTCGTGCACCGAGACGGCATAGTCGCCGCCGCGGTAGGGCGCGCGGACCCAGGTGGCGAACCGGTTCTCCCCCGCCAGACCGGCGGCGGTGCACCACCGGTCGTAGTCGGCGAGGCCGGGCCAAACCTCCTGCAGCTGGAATCCTGCGATCAGCCGCCCGCCCTGCGCGAGGTGCCGCGCACAGGCGGCCACCAATTGGGCGCGACGCTCCGCGTACGGCACGACGTTGCCGGCGAGCACCACGACGTCGAAGCGGTCGGGTCGGTCCAGGTCGGCGAGATCGAGCAGCAGCCACTCCAGCTCGGGTGCCCTGGCGCGGGCTGCGGCGATCATGTCCGGGTCGGGATCGACGCCCAGCACGGCGATCCCGCGCCGAGCGAGCTCGATCCCGACGCGCCCGGTGCCGCAGCCGCCGTCGAGCACCCGGGCCGGCCCGTAGGACGCGACGAGGTCGGCTTCGCCGTGCGGGTCCTCGCCCGCCCGCTCCATCTCCCGCCAGCGCTCGTCGTAGGTCGCCAGGTCGACCTGGTCACGCCAGTGGGACCAGTCGTCGGGCAGTGGGCTCACGCCGGCGAGGTTACGGTCACCCCCGTATGCGCTCGTGACGGGCGATCCCGACCGCGCTGGCGACGACGTGGCCGCGCACGCCGGACCACCACCGGACGCCGTCAGCTCCGGGGAGAACGCGGCCGACGTCCGGGTCGCGGCCCGGCCCGGTGCTCATCGACTGCCGGGCCGTGGTGCTGGTGCCGTCGCTGTCCCCGCTACGGAATGGGTGGCGCCCCCGCGCACGTTGGAGCGGGCATGCAGGTGGAGATCTGGTCCGATGTCGTCTGTCCCTGGTGTGCGATCGGCCGCCGCCGGTTCGGGACCGCGCTCGAGCGGTTCGCCCACGCCGACGAGGTGACGGTGCGCTGGCGCAGCTTCGAGCTCGACCCGGGCGCACCCCGCGAGCGCGAGGGCGACCTCGCCGTGCACCTCGCCGAGAAGTACGGCATCGGACTCGAGCAGGCCCACGGGATGCACCGGCAGATGACCGAGACCGCGGCCCTCGACGGCCTGGAGTTCCGCTTCGACCGGGCCCGCGGTGGCAACACGTTCGACGCTCACCGCCTGCTGCACCTCGCGGGCGACCGGGGCATCCAGGATGCGGTGAAGGACCGCCTGTTCCGCGCCTACCTCACCGACGGTGAGCCGATCGGCGACCACGCGACGCTGGCCCGGCTCGGTGTCGAGATGGGGCTCGACGACGCCGCCGACGTGCTGGAGTCCGACCGTTACGGCGCCGAAGTGCGCGCCGACGAGCGCCAGGCCCAGGCCTACGGCATCACCGGAGTCCCGTTCTTCGTGATCGACGGCCGCTACGGCGTGTCGGGCGCGCAGCCGGCGGACACGCTGCTCCAGGTCCTCGACCAGGCCTGGACGGAGTCGCACCCCGCCCCGGTCCTGCTCCCGGCCGGCGGCCCCGGCGAGACCTGCGCTGACGGCACCTGCGCCGTCTGATCCGCGGCGGGTCGACAGGGACCCGACTCGCGCACATTCAGACCGCGACTCGCGCACA
>JAYSXW010000385.1:0-10485 GCA_043716935.1 Pseudonocardia sp. | reverse complement strand
GACGGCCGGTGGTGAGCCGGGCGCAGCGACGTCGCGCGCGGGCGGTGCTGGCCCACTCCGGCCCGACGCCGCGGCGGACGAGTCCGGGCGGCCGGTCGCCGACCCGCCCGCCGCCACCGACCCGCCCGCCGTCGCCGACCCGCCCGCCGCCACCGACCCGCCGGCCACCCCCGACCTGCCGGCCACCGACCCGCCGGCCGCCACTCCGCCGGCCGCCGACCCGCTCGTCGCCGACCCGCCGGTGACCGAGCGGACCCCGCCTCGGCCGGCGATCACCGACCGACCGGCCGCCGGAGGGCGTAACGCACGGCGGGGCACAACGTCCGATCCCGAGCCGGATTCGCGCGGCACCCCTGCCGGGGAACCGGCCCGAGCGACGGGGCCGTCATTGCCGACCACCCCGACGCCGACCACCCCGACGCCGCCGGCCGCACCCGGCCGGACCTCGGCGCGGCCACCCGAGGGCCGTGCCGAGGTCGGGTTCGATGCTCCTGGAGCCGCCACCCGGCCGGGGGTCGCCCGCGCCTCCGACGACGCCGCGGACCACGCTCCCGCCGCCCTCGACGCGGCCGCGGTCCGCCGGGTCTGGCCCGAGGTGCTCGCCGTGGCGAAGGAACGCAAGAAGCGCACGGCCGCGCTGCTGGTCAGCGCCACCGTCCGAGCCGTGGAGAACGACACGTTGGTGCTGAGCATCGGCACGGCACCGCTTGCGCGACTGCTCTCGGAGCAGAGCAACACCGACGTCATCGCCGATGCCCTGCACGCCGTCCTCGGGGTGCGGTGGCGGGTGCGCTGCGAGCACGGCGACGGACCACCACTGGCCGTACCGCGTGGTGGCGCCACCCAGCCACCCCCTGCGCCGCGCCGCCCGCCGCGTCCCCCGCCCGTGCGTCGCTCCACGGCGCCCGAGGACGGCGTGCCGCTGCCGCCGGAGCCTGCGGACGAGGACGTCCCACCCGACGACGAGGAATCCATGATCGCCGAAGCCGCTGCCACCGCGGCGCCCGCCGACCGTCGGGACCCGGAGGAGGAGGCGATCGAGCTGCTGAGCTCGCAGCTGGGCGCCACCGCGATCCGGCGGTCCTGATCCGGGGGCCCGTGACCCGACGGCGCCGATCCTGCGGCGCCGATCCTGTTCCGAAGATCCCGCCGGGCCCCGCCGCCGAACCCGAACGGCGGGCGCGTCGTGCCCGTTACCCTGCTCGGAGCACGGGCTACGCCACCGCGACGCCCGCCATCTCCGAAGGGACGATGCATGTCGGTCGACGCACTGCTGCAGGCGATCCCGCCGCTGCTCGTGTACCTGATCGTCGGGCTGGTCATCGGGGTGGAGAGCCTGGGTGTGCCGTTGCCGGGCGAGATCGTGCTGGTCAGCGCGGCGCTGCTGTCGTCACGCCACGAGCTGGCCGTGTCGCCGGTGTGGATCGGCGTCGCCGCGGCCACCGGGGCCGTGGTCGGTGACTCGATCGGCTACGCCATCGGCCGTCGCTACGGCAAGTCGTTGTTCGACCGGCTGGGCCGGCGGTTCCCCAAGCACTTCGGCCCCGGCCACGTGGCGCTGGCCGAGCGGGTGTTCACCCGCTGGGGGGTGTTCGCGGTGTTCCTCGGCCGGTTCATCGCCCTGCTGCGGATCTTCGCCGGGCCGCTCGCCGGGTCGCTGCGGATGCCGTATCCCAAGTTCCTGGCGGCGAATGTGCTCGGCGGAGTCGTCTGGGCGGGCGGCACCACGGCGGCGATCTACTACCTGGGCGTGATCGCCGAGACCTGGTTGCAGCGCTTCTCCTACGTCGGCCTCGCCGTCGCGGTGGTGGCCGGCCTCGTCGTCGGCTGGTTCATCAAACGCAAGACGGAATCGCTGGCAGCGCAGTTCGCACCGGAGGAGAAGCCCGAGCAGGAGCCGGCGAACTGAGAGTGCCTGTCGGTCAGCGGCCCAGGAACGCCAGTACCCCTGCGGCGATCGCGGTCGCGTAGCGCTCCCGCCCCTCGGGCGACGACACGAACGCCGCCTCGGTCGGGTTGCGCATGTTGGCGCACTCCACGAGGGCCGTCGGGCGGGTCGCGAAGTTGAGGCCGGCGAGGTCGGGGCGCGGGAACAGCCCGTCGACGCCGAGGTAGTCGGAGTCAGGGAATCCACCGGCCCGCATGCCGTCCCGCAGTGCGACGGCGAGGGCGTGGGCCGGCGCCTCCTGGGCCGGGTTGAGCGGTGGATCCGACAGTGCCACATGGAAGCCGCGGTTACCGGCCGCGGAGCCGTCGGCGTGGATCGACACCACGGCGTCGGCGTCGGCCGCCTGCCCGGCGCGTCCCCGCTCGTCGACGCACGGGCCGATGCCGTTGTCGTCGCGCCGGGTCAGCGCAACCCGGACCCCGGCGGCGGTGAGCCGGGTGGCCACCCGCGCGGTGACGTCGAAGGCGAACGCGTGCTCCGGGTAGCCGGCGTCGGTGGCCGTGCCGGTGGTGTTGCAGGGCTTGGTGCCGCCGCGCCCGTCGGGCACCGGGTCGTCGGCGGTCGCCCGGTGCGCCCCGTTGCGGCCGTTGTGGCCGGCGTCGAGCACGACGATCGGGGTCCGGGGCGCGGGCGCGACGGTCGCCGGCGGGGGGACTGCCGACGGGGGCGCTGCGGACGACGGGGAGGCCGGCGCCGGGAGCCCGGCGGGCGCCGGGGATACGGGCGGCGCGCCGGAGGTGGACGGCCCGGCCCCGGCAGCGGACGGCCCGGCCCCGGCAGCGGACCGCACCGGGGCCGTCCCGGAGCATCCCCCGACGAGCGCGCCCACGACCGCCCAGCAGGCGACGAGCCGGGCCCCACGCACCTCGCCAGCGTGACACGGCCGTGCGGCGACGGGCCCGGCGGCACCGGGGCGCGTCGACACGCCCTACCCTGGGCCGCGAGTAGGCGGTCGTCGTCCGTGACGTGCCGCTGGAGCGCGAGGAGACCGCTGGTGGAACCGGGTCAGCCCGACATGCAGATGATCTTAGCTCAGGCGCAGAAGATGCAGGAGCAGCTCGTCGCCGCGCAGGCCGAGCTGGCCATCGCCGAGGTCACGGGCCAGGCGGGCAACGGCCTGGTGCAGGTGACGATGACCGCCGCGCAGGAGATCCGGGCCGTCCGGATCGACCCCAAGATCGTCGACCCGGACGACGTCGAGACGCTGCAGGACCTGATCGTCGGAGCCCTGCAGGAGGCCGCGCAGGCCGCGCAGGAGCTGCAGGCCGACACGATGGGCCCGTTGACCGGCGGCCTCGGCCTGCCCGGGCTCGGCTGAGGCGGAGTTGTTCGAGGGACCGGTCCAGGACCTGATCGACGAGCTGGGCCGGCTGCCGGGTGTCGGTCCGAAGAGCGCCCAGCGCATCGCGTTCCACCTGCTCGCCGCCGATCCGGTCGACGTGTCGCGGCTGCAGGACGTGCTGCAGAAGGTCAAGGAGGGCGTCCGGTTCTGTGACGTCTGCGGCAACGTCTCCGAGCGTGAACGCTGCCGCTATTGCGCGGACTCCCGACGCGACCCCACGATCGTCTGCGTCGTCGAGGAGCCCAAGGACGTGCTGGCCGTGGAGCGAACGCGGGAGTTCAGGGGCCGCTACCACGTGCTCGGCGGTGCGCTCGATCCGCTGGCCGGCGTCGGTCCGGACTCGTTGAAGATCAGGGAACTGCTGGCCCGTCTGGGTGGTACCGGCCCGGCGACCGACGAGACCGACATCGTCGAGGTGATCATCGCTACCGACCCCAACACCGAGGGTGAGGCCACCGCCACGTACTTGGTGCGGTTGCTGCGTGACTTCCCGGGGCTCTCGGTCACTCGGCTCGCGTCCGGCCTCCCGATGGGTGGCGACCTGGAGTTCGCCGACGAACTGACCCTGGGTCGAGCCCTGTCCGGCCGCCGCGCGCTCTAGCGGGCGGCCGGACCGGGTCGATCGGCGGCGCGTTCACCCCCCGGGAGTGCCCGCGCTAGTCGTCGTCCTCATCGAGGTCGACGCTGTGGAACTCCGCCTGCCGGGCCTCCCATCGATCGCGCCGTTCCGCGGCGATCCGCCGCCGCATGGGCGCCTGGGCGGCGTCGATCATGCCGACGACCACGGCCGAGACCACCAGGAACGCGATGCCGAGGGCAATGACCGTGATCACGGGGACCACCCCCTCCGGCGAACGTCGGCTCCGGTTCTGTTGTCGGAAAGCATCAGGACGCTCCTTTCCCGTGCACGTACGCCGGCGGTCGCCGGTCGTGGCTGGATCCCGGCGGGGCCGGGACGGGGTGCACGGGCGTCGGAGTGCCGGGGCGCGTGCCGCGTGGGACGCAGGACGTGAGGAAGGGCGGGGCAGGTGCACCGCGGCCTCCTCTCGGGATGCCGGCCGATCGGGTGTGGCGAGTTCCGCCGCCTGTCGGCCTGGTGCTTAGATTGCCCGGTCCCGCCGGATTCTGCAATTGCATTCGAGGTGGGATTGCAGTGGCACCCGTACGGAGCAGCCCGAGGAGGCCGCGGTGACGAGCGCGCAGGGTCCGGCCGGGTCGCGGCGGCGTCTGGGCGCCGAGCTGCGTCGGCTGCGCAACAACGCCGGTCTGCACCTGCATCAGGTGGCGTCACAGGTGCCCTGCTCGATGTCGAAGATCTCGCGGTTGGAGACGGGCAAGGGCTCCCCCAAGCAGTCCGACGTCGCGCGGCTCATGGAGATCTACGGCGTCGCGTCGGACGCGGAATCCGACATGCTCCTGCGGCTCGTGCGCGACAGCCGCAGCCAGGGGTGGTGGGAGCCCTACACCGAGGGGCTGCCGTCGGAGCGATTCATGATGGATTCGCCGGGCCGCTACACCTCGCTGGAGAGCGAGGCCGTCGCGCTGCGTTCCTTCGAGATCACCCTGGTGCACGGGCTGTTGCAGACGGAGCGCTACATGCGGGCGGTCATCGCGCCGCTCCTGCCCCAGTACTCGCCCGACGAGGTCGATCGGCTGATGGCGCTGCGCCGGGCGCGTCAGGAAGCCTTGCAGCGGGCCGGCGACGCCCCCCTGGAACTGACTGCGGTGCTGGACGAGGCCGTGCTGCGCCGACCGGTCGGCAGCCCCGAGGTGATGTCCGAACAACTCGTACATCTGCTGGAGGTATCCAGGTGGCCGAACGTCACGATCCGGGTGCTGCCGTTCGCCGCCGGCCTGTTGCGGGCGCACGCCGGTTCGTTCGGGCTGCTGGAGATCCCCGACGACCGGGGATCCGACGTCGTCTACATCGAGGGCCACGCCGGCGAGACCTACCTCGACGCACCATCGGATGTGGACCTGTACAAGGATGTCTTCGGCGATCTTCTCGACGGAGCTCTCCCCCCCGCAACGTCGCAAGAACTCATCGGTCGTTACGTCGATGAGCACGCTCCCCCACGGAAGGCCCAACTCCAGTGATCGATTTCCGTGCCAGCAGCTTCTGCACCGGTGGAGGCTGCGTCGCGGTCGGCCGGACCCCGCAGGGCGGCGTGGCCGTTCGCGACACGAAGGATCGCGACGGTGCGGTGCTCGACTTCACCGCCGAGGAGTGGGCGGCGTTCCTGGCGGGGGCCAGGAACGGTGAGTTCGACCTCTAGAAGGTCCGGCAACGGCTGCAACGCCACCCTCGCCGGCCTCCAGCTCGTCCTGCCACATCCGCAGCAGCCCCCGGGGCCGCTCATGGCGGACGTGGACGATCCGCTGCTGCGTGGTGATCGAGAGTCGGCCGACGGCCACCCCGATCCCCACCAGCGCGAGGACACCGATCGCGATCACGGCGCTGATCACGCTCCCTCGCCCGCTCGGCGCAGCCGGCAGGCCGGACATCCCCCGCTCTCGGCCGCCTCGATGAGCTCGAGCTCCCAGGCGTTGAGTTCTCGACGTTCCTGGGCGATGTGGCGCCACGCGACTTCCTGCGCCCGCCGCTGTCCGACGAGGACGGCGAGGGTGATCAAAACGCTAAGCCCGAAACTGAGGACCAGCCAGGTTGACACGGCATCACCGATTTGGACACGAGCGTCGCGGTGGCATGGGTACGCCGGGCGTACAGCCATCCTGCACCGGGCTGATCGGCAGACCGACGGGCCATCTGGTTCGGACGTACATCGAGTAGACCTCCGGGCCTTGGCCGGGCGTGGCGATTGTGTTCGCCGAGCCGGCACCATTCATGTAGTCGGTTGCTGAAGAGCAACCTGCGGGTAGCCGCCCGCATAAATATTAGGCCCGACAGATCGTGTGAAGTCAAGAAAGTACGACATCCAGGCCATCGCAAGTACAAGGATGGCCTGGATGTCAGGTGCCCGACGGCTACCGGACACCCCTGCGCCACATGAATGGCCCGAGGGCCATATAGATAATGCACGACGCACCGTCTAGATGCAAATGCATGAAGCAGAGTCTTCAGGCGCAGTTGCAGATCCCTGCTTCATGCACTTGCACAATGACCTTGCAGCTTGTAATACCATTGGAGCTGGTAGCCTGGTCTACGGTCAAGCAGGCTGAGGAGGTCGCGTGTCCCGAAGCCCAGTGGTGGCGCGGCGTCGTCTCGGCGTTGCCCTCAAGGGCCTGCGCTCGGACGCACGCCTCAAGCTCGATGCCGCCGCCGAGGCGCTTGAGTGCTCCACCTCCAAGATCTCCCGGTTGGAGAACGGCAAGGGTGTCCCGCGCCAACGTGACGTCCGAGATCTGATCAGGCTCTACGGACCCGCGGCCTCGTCGCGGGAGGACGAGTTGATGCAACTCGTCGCCGAGAGTTCCGGTGATGGTGGCGGGCTGATCACCGACTACCGCGATGTGTTCGATGACGACCTGGTTTCGGACGACGCCCAGCGGTACATGGCGCTGGAGCAGGACGCCCAGGACATCTCGTCGTTCCAACCGGATTTCGTCCCGGGCCTCCTGCAGAGCGCGGAGTACACCGACGCGATCATCCGCCTCTTCTCGCCGGACCTCACGCCACAGCAGCGGGACCGTCTCGTGGCGCTGCGCCAGGAGCGGCAGGAGATCCTGAAGCGCCGGCCGGATTCGGACGATCGCTTCAAGCTCTCGGTGATAGTGGCCGAGCAGGGTTTCCTGCGCTCCATCGGCGGCTCGGACGTGATGCGTCGCCAGGTGGAGCGGCTGACCGAGGGTCTGACGAATGGGCTTTCCCACGTCAGCTTCCAGGTCGCCCCGACGGACCTGGTGGTGCCCGGTGTGGTGGGCGGTCCGTTCTCGATCCTGAGGTTCGCCGACGAACAGGATCAGGACGTCGTCTACCTGGAGGGACGCGACAGCGCTACCTATCTGGAGACCGATGAGCACGTGGAGCGGTACCAGGCCGTCTTCGTGAAACTTGCGGAAGAATGCCCGCCAACCGAGGACTCGATCGCCCTGCTGAAAGGGGTCGCCCGCCGCCTGATCTGAACGCAGCGTGACATGGAACTCTCCCTCAGCGGTCCACATCGTGTCCCGCTGGGTGATATTGTGCGTTCAACCGTCTATACTGCGCCACCAGGAGTCTGGGAGGGCGCGTGCAGGAGTCAGGTTCGGCCGCCGTTGTGCGGTTTCACATCAGCTCGTTCTCGGGCTCCGGGGGCGATTCGTGCGTCGAGGTCGGGCAGCACGAGGACGGTACGTTCCTGATCCGGCACAGCAAGCGCCCGTCCGAGGGGGCCACGTTGACGTTCACCAACGCGGAGTGGAGAGCGTTCCTCGAAGGCGTCAAGGCCGGCGAGTTCGACCCGGCGTGACGCAGGACGGTCGCGACGGGCGCTGCGGTCGTAGCGCAACCGTGACTCGGACACCTACCGCTCGGTACGCGCCGCCATTAACGTCCATGGCTCTCCGACGAAGAGGTGTGCCCGCACATGAACTCTGCCCGACGACTTCCCGTCGCCCTGGCGGCCGGTCTGCTGGCCGTCAGCCTGGCCGCCTGTGCCACGTCCGCCCGTGATGACGGTGCCGCTGCCGGCGGGGCCGGTGCCTCCGGTGGAACGTTGGTCTTCGGCGCGGCCGGGGCCCCGAAGAACTTCGACCCCATCTTCAACGATGACGGCGAGAGCTTCCGGCCGATCCGGCAGATCTACGACACGCTGGTCACCTACAAGCCGGGCACCACCGAGCTCGCGCCGGGCCTGGCCACGAAGTGGCAGAGCAGCCCGGACGGCAAGGCGTGGACGTTCACGCTCCGCGATGGCGTGAAGTTCCACGACGGCACCGTCATGGACGGGGCGGCGGTGTGCGCCAACTTCGACCGCTGGGTCAACATGCCGGGCGCGGCCGCACAGAGCCAGATGGTCTACTACGGCGACGTGTTCGAGGGCTTCGCGAAGAACGAGGGCGACGCTACGGGCTCGCCGGTCTACGCGGGCTGCACCGCGCCGAGCGCGACCCAGGCCGTGGTCACGCTCAACAAGTTCAAGGGCGCCTTCCCCGCCGCGTTCGGGCTGACGTCGTTCTCGATCTCCAGCCCGACGGCGCTCAAGCAGTACAACGCCGACAGCGTGACGCAGAGCGGTGATTCCTTCACCTACGGCGAGTACGCCACCGCCCACCCGACGGGCACCGGCGCGTTCAGGTTCGAGAGCTTCGACAAGGCCAACAACACCGTCACGCTCGTCCGCAACGACGACTACTGGGGCGACAAGGCCAAGCTCGACAAGCTGATCTTCCGCATCATCCCGGACGAGAACGCCCGCAAGCAGGAGCTCGCCGCCGGCACCATCGACGGCTACGACCTGCCCTCGCCGGCCGACTACGCCTCGCTGAAGTCCGCAGGTCAGACCCTCCTGATCCGCGACCCGTTCAACGTGCTCTACCTGGGCATCAACGAGAAGAACAACCCGGCGCTGAAGGACATCCGGGTGCGCCAGGCCATCGCGTACGCAATCAACCGTGAAGCGCTGGTCAAGAACAAGCTGCCCGAGGGTGCCGAGGTGGCGACCCAGTTCATGCCCAGCACGGTGGCCGGTTACGCGCAGGACGTGCAGCAGTACGCCTACGACCCGGCCAAGGCGAAGAGCCTGCTGGCGGAGGCGGGTGCGAGCAACCTGACGCTGAACTTCTACTACCCGACCGAGGTCTCGCGGCCCTACATGCCCAACCCGACCGACATCTTCTCGGTGATCGCGGAAGACCTCAAGGCGGCTGGCATCACGGTCAACCCCGTGGCCGAGCCGTGGAACGGTGGTTATAAGGACAGCGTGCAGAAGGCCGGCAAGCAGGACCTGCACCTGCTGGGCTGGACCGGCGACTACAACGACGCCGGCAACTTCGTCGGCACGTTCTTCGGACGGGAGAAGGCGGAGTTCGGGTTCACCGACACCGCCCTGTTCGACGAGCTGTCTGCGGCGGACGCCACTCCCGATGCCGCCGCGCACGCCGCGGCCTACGAGCAGGCCAACCGGGACATCATGGCCAAGTTCCTCCCGGCCGTCCCGCTCAGCAGCTCACCGCCGGCACTGGTCGTCCGGCCGAACGTCACGGGCCTGGTGCCCTCCCCGCTGACCGACGAGCGGTTCAATACCGTCAGCAAGAGCTGAGCAGCTCGCCACACCGCCTGCGGCGGCGCCGCGACCAGCGGCGCCGCCGGAGGCGTTCGGTCCGACGGAGGGGGGAAGATGCTGCGCTTCGTGGTGCGTCGGCTGCTGCAGGTCGTGCCGACCCTGCTGGTGCTCTCGGTGCTCGTCTTCGCCTGGCTGCGGTCGTTGCCGGGCGGCCCGGCAGGTGCGCTGCTGGGGGACAAGGCCACACCGGAGAACGTCGCGGCCCTGAACAAGGTGCTGGGCCTGGACCAGCCGATCCTGCTGCAGTACATCCGCTTCCTCGGCCGCGCCGTCACCGGGAACTTCGGCAGCTCGTTGATCAGCGGTGACCCGGTGCTCGCGGAGTTGGGGCGCGCCCTGCCGGCCACCATCGAGCTGTCGGTAGCGGCGCTGCTCATCGCCGTGCTCCTCGGCATTCCGCTGGGATATCTCGCCGCGTCGCGCTACGGCCGGTTCCTGGACAACGCGACGATCATCGGGACGCTCGTCGGGGTCGCCGTGCCGGTGTTCTTCCTCGGATACCTGCTCAAGGCCGTGTTCGCCGTGTCGCTGCACTGGTTCCCGCCCTCGGGGCGCACCACCGTCGGCATCGACGCCACCCAGGTCACCGGGTTCGCCGTGCTCGACGGGGTGCTGACCCGTGAGTTCGACGCGAGCCTCAACGCCCTCAGTCACCTGGTGCTGCCCGCCGTCGCGTTGGCCACGATCCCGCTCGCGGTGATCGTCCGCATCACCCGGGCGTCGGTGCTCGACGTGCTGGGCTCCGACTTCGTGCGTACCGCCAACTCCAAGGGCCTCGCCCCGTCCACGGTGCGCGGCCGGCACGTCCTGCGCAACGCGCTGCTCCCGGTCTCGACCACGATCGGCCTGCAGGTCGGGCTGCTGCTCGGCGGGGCGGTACTGACGGAGAAGGTGTTCGTCTGGGGCGGGATCGGCACGCTGCTCGCCGACGGCATCACCCGGCGCGACTATCCGCGGCTGCAGGCGATCAT
>JAYSXW010000384.1:0-10492 GCA_043716935.1 Pseudonocardia sp. | reverse complement strand
ATCAGCGTGTCGTCGTCGGCGAAGTGCATGCGCACCAGGCGGTGGGAGTCGAAGAGCCAAAAGTCGTGGTCGGGCAGGCCGTCGCGGATCATCCGGAGCCACGTGGTCCGCCAGCCCAGAACCACCGGCTCCCCCGCCACGAACCGGCGCAGCGCCTCGGTCTCCTCGGGAGAGGAGCACCGCTCTCTGACCTTCAACCGGAACGCGGTGTGCTCGAACTCGATGAACAGCGCGCTGAACTCGTCGGCGGTGAGGGAACTCGGCGCTCGACCCCCCGATGCTGGTCGAGGGCCAGCATCAGCACCTCGACGGGCAGCTCGACGACCGCCTCCCCCGGGGGCCGTTCGCCGACGTCGGCCAGGGCGTCGGGATCGGTGACAACCCAGCCCTGAGCAAGGAACGTGACCCGATCCGTGCGATCGGTTGCGAACGATGTCGGCGAACTTCCATGCTGCGATTCCGGGTCCCTGCCGAGAAAGCGTGCGCGCACAGCTCCTCCTACGCGAACGTTCGAGAACTAGGCGTACAGAGTGGGACCGTCCCGACGTCAGGAGTCAACAGGATCAGGCGCGCTCGGCGATGCGCTCCAGCATGCGGCGATGGACGGAGTCGGGCAGCAGGTGGGCCACGTCGCCGCCGTAGGTGGCCACCTCCTTGACCAGCGAGCTGGACACGAAGCTGTACTCCGGGCTGCTGGACATGAACAGCGTGTCGACGCCCGAGAGTCGCTTGTTCATCTGCGCCATCTGCAGCTCGTAGTCGAAGTCGGTGACGGCGCGCAGGCCCTTGACGATCGCACGGATGCCCTCGGTGCGGCAGTAGTCGACGAGCAGCCCGTGGAACGAGCCGACGGTGACGTTCGGCCAGGTCGCCACGACTTCGGTGAGCATCCCGATCCGCTCCTCGACGGTGAACAGGCTCTTCTTGCTCTTGTTCACCAGCACCGCGACAACGACCTCGTCGAACAGCGAGGACGCACGGCCGACGACGTCGAGATGGCCGTTGGTCGGCGGATCGAAGGAGCCGGGACACACGGCACGCCTCATGGGCCGGGACCCTACCCGCGCTCCCCTTGGTGGAGCACGGTCTCGCCGTACCGGCGTTCACGCACGGCGACGAGCGGCGCGGGCCAGGCGAAGGTCCCGCCGCGGCTCGACCGCTCGACGACGACCGTGACGTCCGCGGCGAGCCAGCCGTGGTCGTGGCCCGCGGACAGCCAGCCGGCGATCTCCGCGTCGGGCACGTCGTAGGGCGGGTCGACGAGCACGACCTCGTAGGCGCGGCCGGCCGGCGCGGCCAGCACGGTGGCGGCCGCGGCCTGGCGAACCTCCGCGCCGGGCAGCCCCAGTTCGGTGACGTTGTGGCGCAGTACCCCGGCCGCCCGCCGGTCGGACTCGACGAACAGCGCGTGCGCCGCCCCCCGCGACAACGCCTCCAGCCCCAGCGCCCCCGACCCGGCGCAGAGATCCAGTACCGCCACGCCATCGAGTCCCGGATCGTGGTCCAACGCGGCGAACAGCGCCTCCCGCACCCGGTCCGACGTCGGCCGGGTGCCGGTCGGCGGCACGACCAACCGTCGACCACCGGCCACGCCGGCGACGATGCGCGTCACGCGGCGACCGTGCGGGGATACTGCGGCGAGGGCCAGGACGAGTGCGCACGACCCTCCGCACAACCGCGCACGGTCACCTCAACTCCAGCAGCAGGTCCCCGCCCTCCACCTGCTGGACCCGGCCGATCGCCAGCCGCCCGACCCTGCCGGCCTGGTGGGCGGTGATCGAAGCCTCCATCTTCATCGCCTCGATCGTGGCAACCGTCTGGCCGGCGTCGACGGTGTCGCCGTCGCCGACCTGCAGCGTCACCACTCCGGCGAACGGGGCCGCCACGTGGCGCGGGTTGGCCCGGTCGGCCTTCTCGGCGGCCTTGACGTCGGTGGCCACCGACTCGTCGCGGACCGACACTGGCCGCATCTGGCCGTTGAGGGTGGCGAGGACGTTGCGGAAGCCGCGCTCGTCGGCCTCGGAGATGGCTTCCAGCTCGATGAGCAGCGTAACGCCCTGCTCGAGGGTGACCGTGTGCTCGAGATCGGGCTCAAGGCCGTAGAGGAAGTCCTTCGTCGACAGCACCGACGTGTCGCCGTAGGCCTCCTGGTGGGCCAGGTAGTCGCGGGTCGGGCCGGGGAACAGCATCCGGTTGAGGGTGGCGCGGCGGTCGTCGCGCAGCCCGCGGCGGTCGGCGATCGAGAGGTCGCCCACCTCCTTCTCCGGCGTGCGGCCCTCCAGCGCCCGGGTGCGGAACGGCTCCGGCCAGCCCCCGGGCGGGTCGCCCAGCTCACCGCGCAGGAAGCCGATCACCGAGTCGGGGACGTCGAACTTGCCCGGCTCGGCCTCGAAGTCGGCCGCCTCCACGCCGGCTCCCACCAGGTGCAGCGCGAGGTCCCCCACCACCTTCGACGACGGGGTGACCTTCACCAGCCGCCCGAGCATGCGGTCGGCGGCGGCGTAGAGGTCCTCGATGAGCTCGAACCGGTCGCCGAGCCCGAGCGCGATCGCCTGCTGGCGCAGGTTGGACAGCTGCCCGCCGGGGATCTCGTGGTGGTAGACGCGCCCGGTCGGCGAGGCCAGCCCCGACTCGAACGGCGCGTAGACCTTGCGCACGGCCTCCCAGTACGGCTCCAGGTCGCCGACGGCGGTGAGCGAGAGGCCGGTCGCACGGTCTGTGTGGTCGGTGGCGGCCACGAGCGCGGAGAGTGACGGCTGGGACGTCGTCCCGGCCATCGACGCCACGGCCGCGTCCACGGCGTCCACGCCGGCGTCGATCGCCGCGATCAACGTGGCGAGCTGCCCGCCGGCGGTATCGTGGGTGTGCAGGTGCACCGGCAGGTCGAACCGCTCCCGCAACGCCGTGACCAGCCGTCGCGCGGCCGGCGGGCGCAGCAGCCCCGCCATGTCCTTGATCGCCAGCACATGCGCGCCCGCGTCGACGATCCGCTCGGCGAGCCGCAGGTAGTAGTCGAGCGTGTAGAGCGTCTCGCCGGGGTCGGACAGGTCGCCGGTGTAACAGAGCGCCACCTCCGCGACCGACGTGCCGGTGGCCCGTACGGCGTCGATGGCCGGGCGCATCTGGGCGACGTCGTTGAGGGCGTCGAAGATCCGGAAGATGTCCATCCCGGTGGCCGCCGCCTCCTCGACGAAGGCGTCGGTCACCTCCGTCGGGTACGGGGTGTAGCCGACGGTGTTGCGCCCGCGCAGCAGCATCTGCGTACAGATGTTGGGCACGGTCTCGCTGATCGCGGCGAGCCGGTCCCACGGGTCCTCGTTGAGGAACCGCAGCGCGACGTCGTAGGTCGCCCCGCCCCAGCACTCCAGCGAGAGCAGCTGCGGCGCTGTCCGGGCGACGTACGGGGCGACGGCGAGCAGGTCGCGGCTGCGCACCCGGGTGGCGAGCAGCGACTGGTGGGCGTCGCGGAACGTCGTGTCGGTGACGGCCACCACGGTCTGCGCGCGCAGCCGGGCGGCGAAGACCTCGGGGCCCAGCTCCCGCAGCAGCTGGCGGGAGCCGTCCGGCGCAGGCGCCGAGAGGTCGCACAGCGGCAGCTTGTCCACCGGCTCGACGACCTGGGGCCGCTCGCCGTTGGGCCGGTTCACCGTCGTCTCGGCCAGGTAGGTCAGCAACCGCGAGCCACGGTCCGCCGGCTGACGGGCGTGCAGCAGCTCGGGGCGTTCGTCGATGAAGCTCGTGGTGACGCGGCCGGCTTGGAAGTCGGCATCCCGGAGCACGGCGGCGAGGAACGGCAGGTTCGTCGACACCCCGCGGATGCGGAACTCGGCAATCGCGCGCCGGGCGCGACGCACGGCGTTGGGGAAGTCGTGGCCGTAGCAGGTGAGCTTGACCAGCATGGAGTCGAAGTGGGCGCTCACCTCCGCGCCGGAATGGGTCGTACCGCCGTCGAGCCGGACGCCGGGCCCGCCCGGGGAGCGGTAGGCGCTGATCGTGCCGGTGTCGGGCCGGAAGCCGTTGGACGGGTCCTCGGTGGTGACGCGGCACTGCAGCGCGGCGCCGTTGAGCGTCACCATGTCCTGGGTCAGACGCAGCTCCGGCAGGGTGCTGCCCGCTGCGATCCGCATCTGCGCGATAACGAGGTCACGGTCGGTGACCTGCTCGGTGACCGTGTGCTCCACCTGGATGCGCGGATTCATCTCGATGAAGACGTGGTGGCCGCGCTCGTCGAGCAGGAACTCGACCGTGCCCGCATTGACGTAGCCGATGTGCTCGGCGAAGCGGACGGCGTCGGCGCACATGCGTTCGCGCAGGTCGGGGTCGAGATTGGGGGCCGGCGCGATCTCGATGACCTTCTGGTGGCGCCGCTGCACCGAGCAGTCGCGCTCGTAGAGGTGCACGACGTGGCCGGACGCGTCGGCAAGGATCTGAACCTCGATGTGGCGCGGGTTGACCACGGCCCGCTCCAGGAACACCGTGGCGTCACCGAACGCCGACTCGGCCTCGCGCATCGCCGCCTCGATCGCCTCGCGCAGGTCGTCGGGACGTTCGACGCGACGCATTCCGCGCCCACCCCCACCGGCGACGGCCTTGACGAAGATCGGGAACCCGACGTCGCCGGCCGCGTCGACCAGGGCGTCCACGTCGGTCATGGGCTCCGACGAGTCCAGCACCGCGACCCCCGACTCGCGTGCCGCGGCGATGGCACGGGACTTGTTGCCCGTCAGGTGCAGCACGTCCGCCGGCGGCCCGACGAACGTGATCCCGGCATCCGCGCAGGCCTGGGCGAGATCAGGGTTCTCCGAGAGGAAGCCGTAGCCCGGATAGACCGCGTCGGCGCCCGCCCGCCGGGCGGCGGAGATGATCTCCTCGACCGACAGGTACGCCCGGACCGGGTGGCCGGGCTCCCCGATCTGGTACGACTCGTCGGCCTTCGCGCGGTGCAGCGAGTTGCGGTCCTCGTACGGGAACACCGCGACCGTCGACACGCCCAGCTCGTACGCGGCCCGGAACGCCCGGATCGCGATCTCGCCCCGGTTCGCGACCAGCACCTTGCGGAACACGGCCGCCCCCTCTCGTCCTACCTCGACCGGTCCTGGCTGATCCGCCGAACCGTACCGTCATGCACTCGAACGGACGCGTGCCGAACCGGGCCACGTTGCGGTACCAAGGAGAGGTGCGCCACTACGAGCCCGGAGCGTTCGCCGCCCCGCCCCCCTTCCCCGGAAGCGGGCGTGCCCACCGCCGGGCCGCGGCGTTCGCGGACGGTCGAATAGCCCGTGACGCGGCACGCGCCCGGCGCGGCATGCCCCGTCGCCGGCGGCACCCCGGTCTGCTCCCCGTGGCCCTGGTGCTGCTCGCGGCCCTGATCCTCGGCGTCGGCGACGAACTGTTCGTCGGCGTGCTCGTCGTCGGTGGGGCATCGATCGCGTTGATGGTGCTCGTAGCGATGGCCGCGCCGACGCTGACCGTCGGCACCATCGCGTTCGTGGTCGTCCGCCACACCCGTCGACGGTCGGCGCTGCGCCGAGGCGGGGCCGCCGGCACGGCACCGCTGCCCGCCCGGCCCGCTGCCCCGCCCCGGCCCGAGGCCGTGTGGGCGCACGCCCGGCAAAGCTTCCACGGGCTGCGGGCCGCATACGCGGCCTACGAGTGCGACGCGATGCAGGTGCTGCGCCTACCGGCCCTCGCCGACGTCTCGGTGCCGAGCACCGCCCGGTTCATCGATGCGTTCGCCGAGGCCCAGGCCCTGGAGACCGACGCCCTGCCCCCGCACGCCCCCGCCTTCGTCGCCGCCGTCGACCGCGCCGAGCGGGCCTGGCGCGCGGCCCACGACGCCGCGGAACGCATCCGGCTCTCGGGCCTGTCCCCCGCCGAGCGCGGCACCGTGGAGAAGGTGATCAAGCTGCTCACCACCGCCCGCGATTCCGACAGCGACGCCGAACGCCTCGCCGCCTACACCTTCGCTCGCGCCGAGCTGGCCAAACTCGACCGCGCCGGGGTGGTCCACGTCCCCCTCCCGGCCCAGGCCGCCCTGGACGCCGCCTCCCGAGGCGCCCTCCCCGCCTGAGCTCCCGCGAGTCGGGCTCTCGGTGCGCGCGAGTCGGCAGGGCCGACTCACCGCCGTGGAACTGCGGCGGCGCGGCGGAACGGCGGGATCAGCGGGGTGGAACAGCACCCTCCGCCTGCGGACCCCGCAGTGTCGGAACACGCATTCGGCTGGTGCTGGTGCCGCCCTCAGACCTTGTCGAGGTAGGCGGCGCGCTCCTCGTCGCCGACCGTCTCGCCGACGAGGGCGGCGAGGGCGGGGTGGTGGCGGAGGCCGGGGTCGTCGGCGACGATGTGCTGGGCGTAGACCCGGGCCTTGGCGATGACCTCCTCGTGGCGCAGCAGGCTCAGCAGCCGCAAGCCCGAGCGGTGACCCGACTGCAGCGAGCCGAGCACGTCGCCTTCACGGCGCAGCTCCAGGTCGAGCCGGGCGAGCTCGAAGCCGTCGGTGGTGCCGGCGACGGCGTCGAGCCGTTCGCGCGCCGCGGTCGCCTCGGGCATCTCGGTGACCAGCAGGCAGACCCCCGGCGCCGAACCGCGGCCCACCCGGCCGCGGAGCTGGTGGAGCTGGGAGAGCCCGAACCGGTCGGCGTCGAGGATGACCATGGCCGTGGCGTTGGGGACGTCGACGCCGACCTCGATGACGGTGGTGGCGACCAGCACGTCGATCTCGCCGCGCTCGAACGACCGCATGGCGGCGTCCTTCTCCTCGGCCGGGAGCCTGCCGTGCAGGATCGCGATCCGCAGGCCCTCCAGCGCGCCCTCGACCAGCTTGGGCGCCACATCCAGCACGGCCAGCGGCGGGCGGCGGGCGCTCTCGTCGGGCTCGGGACCGGGCTCGGTGTCGAGTTCGTCGGGTGCGGCCGTGTCCCCGACCCGCGGGCACACGACGTAGGCCTGGTGCCCGGCCGCGACCTCCTCACGCACGCGCCGCCACACCCTCTCGAACCAGCCCGGCTTCTCCGCCAGCGGCACCACCGAGGTGGCGATCGGCGAGCGCCCCTTCGGCAGCTCCCGCAAGGAGGAGACCTCCAGGTCGCCGTAGACCGTCATCGCGACCGTCCGCGGGATCGGCGTCGCCGTCATCACCAGCATGTGCGGCACCATGTGCTCGCCGCGGGCGCGCAGAGCGTCGCGCTGCTCGACGCCGAAGCGGTGCTGCTCGTCGACGACGACGAGGCCGAGCTCGGCGAACCCGACGCGGTCCTGCAGCAGCGCGTGGGTGCCGACGACGATGCCGGCCTCGCCGGACTGGGCGTCGAACAGGGCCTTGCGCTTGGCCGCCGCCCCGAGCGAGCCGGTGAGCAGCGTGATCCTGGTGGCGTGCGCGGCCGCGCCGAGCTCGCCGGCCGCGGCGAGCGGTCCGAGCATGGCGCGCAGCGAACGGGCGTGCTGCGCGGCGAGCACCTCGGTGGGGGCGAGCAGCGCGGCCTGGCGGCCGGCGTCGACGGCCTGCAGCATCGCCCGCAGCGCCACCATCGTCTTGCCGGACCCGACGTCGCCCTGCACGAGCCGGTTCATCGGGTGCCGACGGGCGATGTCGGCGGCGACCTCCGCGCCGACCGCCCGCTGTCCCTCGGTGAGGGTGAACGGCAGGCGCGCGTCGAACGCGTCGAGCAAGGCATCGGGCCGCGGCGGGCAGGCGGCGGCGGGGCGCGACACGGTGGCCGCGCGGCGCAGGGCGAGGGCGAGCTGCACGCCCATGGCCTCGTCCCAGACCAGGCGGTTGCGCGCCGCGTGGTGGTCGGCCTCCGTGTCGGGCACGTGGATGCGGCGAAGCGCACGCCCCAGGTCGGCCAGGCCCTCGCGGCGGCGCACCAGCTCGGGCAGCGGATCGGTGGGGTCGTCCAGGACGTCGAGGACCTGCCGGACGCACTGGGCGATCGCCCAGGACTGCAGCTTCCCGGTGGCCGGGTAAACCGAGATGAACGGGCGGATCTCGTCGTCGTCGCGCAGCGGCTCGAACTGCGGGTGGGTGAGCTGCAGCGTGCCGTTGAACACCCCGACCTGCCCCGCGAACAGCGCCCGCACCCCCGGTTTGATCACGTGGGCTACCTTGTGCCCGGCGAAGAACGTGCAGTTCAGGCGGCCGCCCCGCTCGTCACGGATCACGACGGCCAGGAGCTTGCCCCGCCGCTGCCGCATGTCGCGCAGCACCGCCGACTCCACCTGCGCGATGACCGTGGCGTGCTCCCCGAGCTCCAGCCCCGCGATGTCGGTGAGCGCGCCGCGGTCGACGTAGCGGCGCGGGTAGTGGCGCACGAGATCGCCGACGGTGCACAGGTCGAGCTGGGTGGACAGGGCGAGCGCGGCCTTCTGCCCGACGATCGGCTGCAGCATCGAGGACATGTCGACGCGGTCGGTGTTCACTCCACTCCCAGCACGATCGGGTAGTCGGACCGCCCACCCCGGTGGATCACGACGTCCACCTCGGGATGGCTACGCGCCAGATCGGCGGCCAGCCCCTCGCCGAGCGCGGGATCGGCCCCGTCGCCCAGCAGCACCGTGAGGATCTCGCCCCCGGCCAGCAACATGCGGTGAGCCAACCACACCCCCCCGACAACCAGGTCCGGGGCGATCAGCACGACCTCCCCGTCGGCGATGCCCAGGACGTCGCCGGGCTCGCAGCGGCCGACCCACGTCAGGGCCTCGGTCTCGGCGACCATCAGCGCGGCCGTGCGGGTACCGGCGGCCGCGTCCGCCATCGCGACGACGTCGTCGGCAGGCCGTCGCTCCGGATCGTGGACGGCGAGCGCCGCGAGCCCCTGCAGCACCGACGCCGTCGGCACCAGCACCACGTCCTGCCCCTCGGGCCGCACCACGGCGGCCGCACGCTCGGCGACGGGCGTGACCTCGGGATCGTCGGGCAGCACCACGACGTGCCGGGCCCCGGTCGCCCGCAGCGCAGCGACCAGGTCGGCCTCCGCCACGGGAACCTCGACCACCACGGCTCCCGCGGAGCGGGCCAACTCCGCGATCGCGTGCCCGCTCACGACCATCACCACCGCCCGAGCGCGGGTGAACCGGTCGGGCGCGGCGACCTGGTCGGCGAACCGGACGACCGCGATCCGGTGCGGCCGGCCGGCCGCGATGCCCGCCTCGATCGCCGCGCCGACATCGGTGCAGTGCACGTGGACGTTCCAGACGCTCGCGCCGTCGTCCACCACCGCGACGGAGTCGCCCAGGCCGTCGAGGGCGGAGCGCAGGGCGTCCACCCGCACGGGATCGGTGCCGTCGAGCAGGTACATGACCTCGTGGTCCATCGCGGACGGCCTGACTTCCGGTCCGGGCGCCACGTCGGTCCCGCGCACGGCAACGGCGACGGGCCGACCCGTCGCCAACGTCGCCAGTGCATCGAGGACGACACACAGCCCCATGCCCCCGGCGTCGACGACCCCGGCCCGGCTCAGCTCGGCCAGCTGCCCGGTGGTGGCGTCCAGCGCGGCCCGCGCCGCGTCCGCTGCGGCCACGGCGACCTCGTCGAGCCGTTCGGACGCCACCTGCGCGGCAGCGGCGGCCGCGGCGGCGAGCACGGTCAGCACGGTGCCGTGGCGCGGGCGGGAGACGGCCGCGGTGGCGAACCGGTGCGCGCGGCGCAGCGCGTCGGCCAGCACGGCCCCGCCCGTCGACGGCCCCAGGGCTGCCGCCACGGCGTCGGCCACCCCCCGCAGCACCTGCGAGAGGATCACCCCGGAGTTGCCGCGCGCGCCGAGCAGCGCACCGTGCGCGAGCGCCTTCGCCACGGCCGCCGGAGTGCGGTCCTCACCGCGGCGCGCCGCCTCCGCCGCCGACCGCATCGTCAGCAGCAGGTTCGTGCCGGTGTCACCGTCGGCGATCGGGAAGACGTTGATGCGGTCGATCTCCGCGCGCTGCCGCTCCAGGCCCTGCGTGGCCGCCCGCACCCACCCGGTGAGCAGCGCGGAGTCAAAGGTGCGGGCCACACCCGCGAGCGTAGCGACCGGGGGGTGTGCGGCGGACGCAACAGCGCAGGTACTCTCGGACCCTGCGACCGGGTTTCGTCCCGGCCTTCATTCACCTACCCGAGGAGCGTCCGACGTGGCTGCTGTCTGCGACGTCTGCGGCAAGGGTCCGGGCTTCGGCATGTCCGTCTCGCACTCGCACCGCCGTACCAACCGTCGCTGGAACCCGAACATCCAGACCGTCCGCGCCGCGGCCGGCGGGGGCAACCGCCGCCGTCTCAACGTGTGCACCTCCTGCCTGAAGGCGGGCAAGGTCGTCCGCGCCTGAGCGTGGCCGAGCTTCGGGGCCCGGGACGGTCCAGCCGTCCCGGGTTTCCTCACGTCTAGGGCAGCTTCCAGTCCACCGGATCCCCGCCCAGCTCGTCGAGAAGCGCGTTGACGCGGCTGAACGGCCGCGAGCCGAAGAAGCCGCGGTCCGCCGACATCGGGCTCGGGTGCGCCGACTCCACCAGCGGCACGTCGAT
>JAYSXW010000383.1:0-1150 GCA_043716935.1 Pseudonocardia sp. | reverse complement strand
GTCGGGTCGGCTGTCGGGGGTGCGGTCGAAGCGTGGCAGGCGCTGAACCCGTCGTACTGATCCCCACCGATCCGGATGTCGGTCGGCTCACGAGCTCGACGATGAGAGCGGCGTCATGTCCGCCGGGAACCGACCTCCAGCACCCGCACGCCGGGCCGGATACTCGATCGGCTCCCGGGCCAGGGTCTCGGCCTGTTCGTCGAGGACCGGCGCAGGGACCCGGATCCGCCATGGGCAGGCAGTCCAGTCGGTGCGCCTCGGTCTCGATGACGAGGTTCTGCCCGGCCACCGGTCCGCCGATGAGCCGGGCGAGCGTGTAGCCGGGGGCAGCGGGAGGCAGAGGCTCAATCATGCGTACCGTCTGCGCCGCGACCCGGGGGTCGACCCGTGGGACACCCGGGGCTGGCGGCAATACCGCGGTTGTGATCCGTCAGGTGAGGTGCGACAGATTCCTGCCACGTGATGTGCGACAGGGCACCACGCCCACCCACAGGACCCCGGCCAGCCCGTGCGCCGTCCGTTGGCCGGCCCCCTGCTGCGAGCGAGCTCGGGCGTCTGTCATGCGTCGGGAGCCGGACCGGAAAAGCTGTCTTTCGGCGTGCGCTGATCGCCTACGGTGGCGCCGTGCTGATCTCGATCTTGCACTGCTGTGACCCGATCAATCCGCGTAACGTCGACGAGCACTTCGCGGCTGAGGCGGCGAGCGTGCGCGCGGCCGGCGCGACGGTTGCGCTGCTTGACCACGACGAGCTGTTGGCGGGTGATGCCGAGGCAGCCGTGCGGCGCGGGCCACGCGACGCGGGCCCGGTGTGGTACCGCGGGTGGATGGTCCCAGCTGAGCGGGACCAGCAGCTGGCCGTTGCACTGGCGAGGCGTGGAGTCGACCTGGTTGTCGGGCCGACGTCCTACCGGACAGCGCATGAACTGCCTGGTTGGTACGCCACGTTCATGGCAAAGACGCCGCGCAGCGTTTGGATGCCGACGGCCCCCGGCGCGGTCCCTGACGTGGACGCGCTGGCCGCCCTGCTGGCACCCCTCGGTGCCGGGGCGGTGCGGGGCGGTGGTGAAGGACTACGTGAAGTCCCGCAAGCACGAATGGGACGAGGCTCGACCTCGAACTGTCGAGACCAGCGCTTGTACTGGTAGAGCG
>JAYSXW010000382.1:0-3496 GCA_043716935.1 Pseudonocardia sp. | reverse complement strand
GGGCATCGTGCGCCAGCGACCCTGGGATCACCGCCAGGCTCGCGACGGTGATCGCATCCTGGCCCGCGCCTTCACGGTCGCCCGCCGCGCCGAACCCGACGTCGTCGTCACGACGTCCCGGACGGTGCAGCACCCCGCGGCTGCCCTTCTGGAATCGGCGGCAGGTGCGGCCCTGCTGGTGGTCGGCATGGGTCGCAGCGACCTTCCGGGCGGGGTGCTCATCGGTTCGGTCGCACTCGATGTCAGCGGCCGCGCCCCCTGGGCAGGCGGCTCCGCCAGGTACGCCGGATCGGTGATGATCTCCTCGTCGACCCTGACCCAGCGGTCGCTCAGATGATGCATGGCTCGGTCCTCGTGATACCGGCCTACAGCAGCCGCTCCAGAACGGTCCGATCCGACACCGCTGTAGTTGCCGAAGCCGCCATTGCTCCAACTTCGCTGGATCGACGACGTCCCGGCAGAGGCGAAGGTCCCCCATCTGCCACGTACCCGCATCGTGCTCACGGTCCCGTCGACGCCTACCCTGTGGGTGCGGGCCTTGTCTGGCTCGGCCTTATGCCCCGGACCCCGGTGTATCGCAATCGCGATCTCCCATGAGGGGTTTCTGCAGTGAATGACCGTACTGGCGGACGGGAACTCGACAACGGCAGGGCAGAACGGTTGCTGCTGGCCCTCGACAAGGAGGTCCGGGACGACCGGGAGCTGGCCGGGCAGGTCTGCCGCGCGTGCGTGGCGAGCATGGACATCGACGGCGCCGCGATCTCGCTGCTCACCTCCACCACCGCCCGCACCACCCTGTTCGCCACCGATGCGACGGCCGAGTTGCTCGAGGACCTGCAGTTCACCCTCGGCGAGGGGGCGTGCATGCAGGCCGCCGCCACGACGCAGCCCGTTCTGGTCTCCGACATGAGCGACCCGGGCCGGACAGCGCACTGGCCGGTGTACGCCTCGGCCGTCGTGGCGCAGGCGCAGGTGCGTGCGGTGTTCGCACTGCCGCTGCAGTGGGGTTCCACGAACATGGGTGTGCTGGATCTCTACCGCCGCTCCCCCGGACCTCTGAGTGGCTCCGAGCTGCGCAGCGCCGTGAGCGCGGCCGACACGGCCGCGGCGATGCTGCGGCTGGGCCTGCACGCCGATCCCGACGACGAACAGGCGTGGGACTGTTCGTGGGGCAACCGGGTGGAGATCCACCAGGCCATCGGGATGGTCATCGCACAACTGCATCTCGGCCCCGACGACGCCCTCGCCCGGCTCCGCGCCCATTCCTTCGCCCAGAACCGGTTGCTGCCCGCCGTCGCCGCCGACGTCGTCGCCCGCCGGCTGCGGTTCTGACGCGGACTCAGTACTCGATCTGCAGACCATCGGTGACGCCGTACTCGATCTGCAGGCGGTTGACGACGTCCATGACGCCCGGGGCCGCCCAGCAGGCCTCCTCGGCGTCCCGGCACTCGGCCCACGACCGGACCGTCCCCTCCAGGGTGGCCAGTCCGCCGGCCGCGATGGTCACCGCGATGTTCCTGCTCTCGAGCCGCGCGTTGCGCACGAACGCCGCTGTGATCGCCGCCTGCACCCCGGATGCCATCGCGACCGGCCGGATCGTGACGAGGTTGAGCACACCGGTCACGCCCCTGGTGTGGTGGACGGTGCGTTCCGCAGCTACCCACTGGTCACGGCGGTCCACTACGCCGGACAGCGTGACCATGTGCTCGTGCACCGACGCCTTGACCGACTCCGGTACGTCGACCGCGCGGGCGAGCGCCTCACCGGCCTCCCGGGCGATGTCGCTGTCGTTGGTCCCTCCCATGGCGCGCACGGTGATCTCCTGGGCGATCGCGGTGACGCCGTGCACGCGCTGCACGGCCTTGCCCGCGAGCAGCTTCTCCGGATAGCTCCCGACCTCGCCCGACAGCGTGACCGCGCCGTGGTCGACGGCCACCCCGATGTGCGTGCTGTCGACACTCGGAGTCCATCCCAGCTCGTCGACAACGGCGGTCTTCAGGTCCGCATCTGATCTGATCGGTGTCCAGGTCATGAGCCGACCCTGTCCGCCACACCGGTCCCGGCGACAGGGCAGAAGGTCCCGACCCGAGGGGCGTTGCGACCGGCACAGCGGTCACGCGGGCCGTTGCGGACTGACCAGATGATCACCGGAACGCCCGCGCCGATGTCACAAGCTCACGGGCAACGGGCCCGGCTCGTCGACGCCGCCGCCGAACAGGCCGGCAATGCCCCGCGGGCGGTCAGCGTCCGACGATGAGGTGATCGTGGAGGCTGAACACACCGAGCACGGTCCAGCAGGACAGCTCCACCTCCCGGCGCAGCTCCTGGGTCGCCACCGTGCCAGTGAGGGTGACCAGCCCCTCAGGGCCGGCCGTCGCCGTGATGTGGTGGCCGTGCAGCCGTGAGTTGCGACGCAGCGCGCCGCCGATGGCTGCCTCGATCTCCCGGGCCTCACGGGTGGGGTCACGCCCAGCCGCTGGGTCGTAGACGGAGTCGGTGCGTTGCGGTGTCCTGGTCATGCTCGTCAGGGTGAACCGGCGACCCGGCGTCCGAACAGGGCCTATCGGCACTGCTCCGGCGACTCCATACGGACAGATGGCACTGTCAGGCGGGTGGTACCCGGAGGCCATGACCGTCGCTCCCCAGCTCGGTCGTGGCCTCCGGGCAGTGCCGGAGATGGTCCGACGCGGCACCCGTCTCGGTACCACGCGCTCCGACGGTGACGAGGCGCTGCGCGCCACGCAACGGCGACCGCTCCCCAGCTTGGTTCGGTCCGCGGCTGCTGCCCGCCCCGCCACTCTCCGGCACTTCTCAGCATCGCTGCCGCGGCGGCGCACCCGACAGGGGCGAAGGTCCCGCGATGTCCGCCGACCGGGGCCGGCAGCTCCGAAGATGCACCGGTCCGGCAACCGCCCCGAGCCCTACGCGGTCCGGTCCCGGACGCGCACGATCGTCACCGGGCACGGCGCGTGCAGCGCGCACTGATGGCCGACCGAGCCGAGCAGCAGCCCCGTGAAGCCGCCGTGCCCGCGGGAGCCGACGACCAGCATGTCGGCGCCGCGGGCCTGTTCGATGAGGACCTGGGCGGGCGGGCCGGTGCCCACCACCCGCTCAATCCGCACGTCGCCGGCCCCGTCAGCTTCGATCTTGTCGACGGCCGCATCGAGCAGGGCGCGGGTGGAATCCTCCAACCCGGTCGGATCGACCATGGGCCCCCA
Organism: Pseudonocardia sp.; assembly: GCA_043716935.1. Lineage (GTDB taxonomy): Bacteria > Actinomycetota > Actinomycetes > Mycobacteriales > Pseudonocardiaceae > Pseudonocardia. The sequence continues at coordinate 278 of JAYSXW010000382.1, read as the reverse complement.
CGCGCCGCTGCTGTATGCCATGGTGTCGACCTCCCAGGCCATGACGGCCCGTAGGACCGCCCTCCGCAGCCGCGCCTCCACTACGGCGAATCGCAGAGCGTCCTGCGCACCGTCCGACCCGTCCACCCCGACGACCACCGTGGCCATGTCCTGCTCATCGCCCGTGTTTGCTGCTGACCGAGCGGTCACAGCTCGAACACCACTCGGGCCGGGACGCGGCCCGCCAGCACGTCGGCGATGGAGTCGTTGACCTCGTCGAGCTTGCGCCCGATCGTCAC
>JAYSXW010000381.1:0-1158 GCA_043716935.1 Pseudonocardia sp. | reverse complement strand
TCCTGCTGGTGCTGCTGCGCCGCCCGAGGTCCGGCGTGATGATCGCGCGCGGCGACCTCGCGGTGGAGGCCGGCTACGAGCGGATGGCCGAGCTGCAGGAAGAGATCATGTGGCTGTGCGAGGCCGCCCACCTGCCGGTGGTGTGGGCCACCCAGGTGCTCGACCAGCTGGCCCGTATCGGGCGGCCGTCGCGGGCGGAGATCACGGACGTGGCGATGGGGGACCAGCCCGAGTGCGTGATGCTCAACAAGGGACCGCACATCGTCGGCGCCGTCGATGCGCTGGACGACATCCCGCACCGCATGAGCGGCCACCACGACAAGAACAACGTGCCACTTCGCCCACTACGATCATGGGCCTGTCCGAGACGGTGGTGGAGGGCGTGCACCCGATCAACATGGAGGCGACGTCATGAGTGGTGCGGGGACGGTCCTGGTGACCGGTCCGACGGGCACGGTCGGCGGCCCGCTGGTCGAGCTGCTCGCCGCCCGGGGAACGCCCGTCGTGGCCGGCGCGCGCGACCCGGCCCTGTTCGACACGCACGGGGGCGCGGTCGAGGCGCGCGCACTGGACTTCGAGCGGCCCGAGACGTTGGACGCCGCCCTCTCCGGCGTGGACCGGGTGTTCCTGATGCGGCCACCGGCCATCTCCGACACCGAGCGGTACCTGCGGCCCTTCATCCGGGCCGCGGAACGCCACGGGGTCTCCCACGTCGTGTTCCTGTCGCTGATGGGGGTGAACCGGGTGATGCCGCACTGGCGGGTGGAGCAGGACCTCAAGGCGTCCACCGTGGCGTGGACGTTCCTGCGGCCCTCGTTCTTCGCGCAGAACCTGGAGACCGCCTACCGGTCCGACATCCGCGACCACCACCGGATCCGGGTTCCCGCCGGTCGCGGCCGGACCAGCTTCGTCGACACCCGCGACGTCGCCGCTGTTGCCGCCCTCGTTCTCGGCGACCCGAGCGGGCACGCCGGGCAGGCGTACACGCTCACCGGGCCTGCCGCGCTGGGCTACCACCACGTTGCCTCGATGCTGTCCGCCGAGCTGGGCCGGCCGGTCGTCTACCGGCCGATGTCGGTACTCGGCTACCGCCGCGCGCTGCTCCGCGAGGGCCTGCCCGGCGCCTACGTGACCGTGCAGCTGCTGATCAACCTGATC
>JAYSXW010000039.1:0-6238 GCA_043716935.1 Pseudonocardia sp. | reverse complement strand
CTCGCGGTCTCCCACGGGGTCCTCGAACGCGCCGACCATGTTGATCGACTGGGTCTCCCGGACGACGACCAGCACGGCGTCGGGCAGGGTCCGGTTGGCGAAGGTGTTCTGCTTGCCGGTGGGCATGCTCAGCACGAACGCCCGCACGAACGCCTCCACGGCCCTGGTCGTCGCCTCGGCGTCGCCGAGGTTGTCCCGCAGCCGGTCCACATCGACGCAGGCGTACCGATAGAGGGTGGAGGAGTTGAACTCGACAGTGCCGATCATTCCCGCGCCCGCGTCCTCGTCGTCGTCGGCGCGCTTGTGGTCGTCGACGGCGGTGAAGTAGTCGTACTCGTTCTGCACCGCGTGCACCGACAGGGCGTGTGCGACCTGCGCGGCGGCGTCGACGTTCAGATCGGTGGCCTCCGCGACCATCCGCCCGAACAGCGCCACGTCGATCGAGTGCTCGGAGTCGGCGCGCGCCTTGGCCTCCTTCGCCGGGACCGACACCGCCCCGTCACCGGCCTCCTTCGCGGCGTGCACGGCCAGCTCGGCGAGGCCGGCGACCTGGTGGCGGCTGAAGAAGACCAGATAACCCGCCTCCTCGGGGACCCCCTTCTTGCCCTTCGGGGCAGCGGTCTTGATGCCGGCAGCGGCGAGCACGTCCTTGGCGAGTGCCGGTGCGCGCTCGGCCAGCGACGGTTCCAGTACGACGATCGCGTCTCCGACCAGCTCGATCAGGCGCTTGGTGCGCACTCCCAGCTCGCTGCGGTCCAGCACGGCTTCGAACGCCGTGCGGGTGGCGCGCTTCCACGCCTGGCTCGAGACGCGGGCGCGCACGACACCGCCGTAGCGGGCGGTCTTCGGGCTACCGGTGTCGTCGCGGTTGAGGTTGCTCGGCGGCACGGTCTGCAGCACGTGGACATCGACGATGGTGCGCGGCACTGTGGTCCTCTCGGTAATTCGGAAGATCAGGAAGCTACGGGGGCGGCCCGGTCGGTGCGGTAGAACTCCCTCCCCCAACGCAGCCGCACCCGATCCGGCCCGCCCGGCCACTGCCAGCTGACGAGCTGGTCGGCGAGCAGGCCATAGTCCAGAGCGATGTCCTTCGTGCGCAGGAGTTGCACCGCACCGCGCAGATGGTGGGTCAGCTCGTCCACCCCGCCGGCTGTGCCCAGCACCCGGAACCGGCGCTGCACCGCATCGGGAACCGGGTCCGGGCCGTCGTGCAGCCGGCGCAACGCCGCACCGAGCCCGACGCCGCGACAGTGCATGGGCCCGGACCTGGACTGCTGGTGCAGGGCGAACAGGGTGAGCGCGACGTGCGCCGCGTACTCGTCGATCGACACACCCGCATCGGACCGGCCGGTGAAGAACTCGTCTGCCACGGTGAACTCCAGGATGTCGAGCACCTCACCGGGCTGCTTACCGGCGCCGCGGCGCAACCGGGCCAGCGCCGCGATCGCCGAGGGCACACCCTTCAGCGCCCTCGCCTGCAGCTCACCGGCCCGCTGGTCGACGACGGTGCCGACTCTGTTGTGCGCGCGGACGGGCTCGGCCGTCGGGATGGCCGTCATGGGTCCTCCTGGGTCGGGCTCGGTCATGCCGGAGCCGCCACGGGCTGTTCGGCGTACGCGAGCGGCACCGCGACGCGGAGGTCGCGGCGGAAACGGGACGCCGCGTGCGCGGCGGTCAGCACTCGCTTGTGGACCGTGCGGCCCTCCCAGCAGCCCGGCGGCAGCCTGCTGAGCAGGTCGTCGGCCGCCGCCTGCACCACTCCCCGGGTGGTTTCGTGCCAGTCGGCCTGCACGTCGATGGTGTTCGAGTCGCCGCGCAAGGACGCCAGCCAGCGGCGGAACGGGCTGTCCAGCTCGGCGTAGACGCGCTCCATCGCCCGGCTGCGCGGGCCCGCCCCGTCGCCGCCGGCCGCGGCGGCGAGGTCTCCGGCCAGGTTGCCGAGCACCTTCGCGGCACTCTCCGCGGCCTCGACGCACGAGGTGGCGACCCGGGCCAGCCCGCCGGCGTCCTGCCGGGCCAGGACCGCCCGGAGCGACAGGGCGTCGTCGATGATGTCGTCGGTCACCGAGTTGCTGGAGCCGTAGACCATTCCTATCGCCCGGACCCGCACCGCGCGGTCGCGGGCGATCATGTCTTCGAGCCCGAGGTGGCCGAGCCAGTTCAGGATGCCCGGCGAGAGCGCGGGCGCGGCGTCCTTCTTCTGCCGCGACGCGGTCCCGGGAAGCAGCGACTGCAGACCCCGCCAGATGGCCCGGTCCGGATCGTGTTCACGCGGCATGTAGACCAGCGGGCGGCCCAGCTTCTTCTCCTGCGGTTCGCTGCGACGCCAGGCCGTGTGCGGTTCGGTGCCGTTCTTGTTCTGCGGGGTGAGCGGCTCGCCGTTGCAGACCAACGCGTCGCGAACCCGGCCGTCGATGGGGATCAGCCGGATACGACGGCTCTGCCAGGTGTAGAGGTCCACCGGCCCGGTCGGGGCGCGCCCGCCGGGCACCTCCTCGGCCGAGGTCACCGGGTCGCGTTCCCAAGCGGCACGGTCGACCTGCGGGTCACGGGCGTACTCGGCGAAGTCGCACGTCATCAGGTTGAGCAGCAACGTCTCCTTCAGGGTCGCGCCCTCCAGCAGCACCCCACCGATCAGCCCACCCCACGCGACACCGATCGGATATCCCCTGCCGCCCTTCACCCGGTCATCACCGACCGCGCCGGTCTTGATCCCGGAGATGTCGAACGCCTGGGCGTGGACCAGCCAGCGGGCCGCCTCGGCGTAGGTCAGGGAGAAGTCGACCCCAAGACGGGTGGTGAAGAACTTGTTGCCGTTCGGGACGTCGGCGATCAGGGTCGGGGTGCCGGTGGTCTTGCCGCTCGCCGTGTGCAAGTCGGCGACCTGCAGGAACGGGGTCCCGGGATGGAACAGGTCGAACCGGTCCCGATGCCGCGCCAGGTACTCCTCAGCCGGAGCCACCGGCAATGTCTCCGCCGCCCACAGCGCCTTCCACTCCCCGTCGTCACGCGGGCCGGCCAGCGCTCCGTGCAGGACGGCCAGCAGCATGCGGGTCAACGCGAACGTCTGGGTGGCGACATCGCCGGAGAGGCCCGCGAGCTCGTGGGCCAGGCCGAGGGTCCGCGCGATACCCAGCTCCCCCGGCCGTCCGTCGAGGTCGCGGACACTCAGCCACGGTTCGTGGACCAGGTCGAACGACAGCCGGTCAGATGGGTTCATGGAGCAGTCCCCGTCTCGGGTCGTAGGTGAGGCGGAACGACGCCGCGCCGTGGCGGACCTCGGCGCGGCCATCGCCGTCGAGCACCAGAACCAGCTGCCCGGCCAGCATCGGCGACAGGTCGAAGCTCGTGTAGTGGTTGCGCTCCAACGCCGCGATCACGTCGCTGACGACCCCCCCGTGGCTGATCGCCAGCGGCAGACGCAACGCGCAGGCGGCGATCGTCCGGGCCAGTGCCGGCGCCATGCGCAGGTCGAGCGGGATCTGCTGACCCCCGCCGCGCTCGATCCACGCCGGTGTCAGCAGGCCGCCGTCGCGATCGCGTTGCACGACGAGCACCTCCAAGGTCTCGACGCCGTCGCGGACCTGGGCGACGCCCCGCGGATCCTCGTCGGCGTCGCCGGCCCCACCCCGCACCCACCCGTCGAGGGTCGCCGTCGTGCTCCCGACCTCGGCCAGCAGGAAGTCCCCCGCCCGTTCCCTACGCCGGTCTGCGGCCAACCCGTCGGCCTTCCGCGCCGCCTCCATCGCGTCCCGCCACGAGTCGGGGCCGAGACTCGCCTCGCCGTAGCCGGCCTGCACCAACGGCGCGATGTCGGTGGGCAGCACGACCACATCGCGACCGGCCAGCAACGCCGCGGACCGCAGCAGCGTGTGCTCGCCGTACACCCGCCGGGACCCGGGCACGGCCCGCACCGGTTCCGCCGCCCAGTCCTCGACGCCGACCAGCACACACCGCGGCTGCCGCAGCGCGGGCGGACGGGGACGCGTGTGGCGGTGCAGCCGGCCGATGCGCTGCAACACCAGGTCGACCGGCGCGAGATCGGTCACCATCAGGTCGAAGTCGACGTCAAGGGACTGCTCGACCACCTGCGAGGCGACCACCACGTGCAACCCCGGCCGCTCGACGCCGGGGCCGGGCGGGCCGAAGCGGCGGAGCAGGTCCCGGTCGATACGGGCTCGGTCGCAGGCCAGGAACCGCGAATGGCTGACCGTCACGCGGTCCTCGCCGAACTCCTCGACGAGCCGGTCCGCGGCCTCCTGCACCCGCCCGACCGTGTTGCGCACGACCACCGCGCAGCCACCGCCCGCCAGCTGCTCGCGCAGCAGCGCGACGAGGGTGTCGAGGTCGTCGGGGAGACGGTCCAGGTCGACCGGCATCGCCACACGGGACGCCGCCACCGGGCGCGGCGCCAACCCGGAGGCCAGCACGACCGGGTAGCCGGGATCGGCCACAGCAACGGTCGGTGCCGCGCCGCGGCCGCTGTCGTAAGCACTCATCAGCTCGGCGCGCCGCGCGGCCGGCAGCGTCGCCGACAGCAGCACCACCGGCGTGCCGTACGCACCGAGCCAGTGCAGCACCCGGTCCAGATACCGCGACATGTACACGTCGTAGGCGTGCACCTCGTCGATGATCACTACCTTGCCGGCCAGCGCCAGGTGCCGCAGCATCAGATGACGGCTCTTGAGCCCGGCGAAGAGCACCTGGTCGATCGTGCCGATCACGAACTGCGCCAACGGGCCCCGCTTACGCCCGCGCAACCAGAAGTGCGCGACCGCCGCCTCGTCCAGCCCCTCACCGATCCCGCTCATGTGCCCGCCACGCAGCAGCCCGTCGTAGGTGTCGTTGAGACTCGCGGTGCCATGGGCGAGCGTCACGCTGGTCCCCACCGGGAGCCCGGGAAGGTTCTGCATCCAGGCCAGAACGCGGTCGAACATCGCATCCGAGGTAGCCCGCGTGGGCAGCGCGACGAAACAACCATCCGCACCGGACCGCTGCGCGAGCACCTCCGCCGCGAGCAGCGCCGCCTCGGTCTTGCCCTCCCCCATCGGCGCCTCGACGATCACCATTCCCGGCTGCGCCTGCGCGCGGGCCGCCTCGACCGCGGCCACCTGCACCGGCCGCGCCGAGCCGGGTGCGCGGGCAAATCGGGCGGCGAAGGCGGCCTGCACATCACCGATCAGCTGTGACGACCACCGCGACGGGAGATCCAGCTGGGCCCAGCCGATCGCGGCGCGCGCCGCCGTCCGCTCCGGATCGGGGAGCCGCGGCGGCTCTTGGGCGGTGTGCAACGGCTCCAGCGGGAAGTACTCGACGTTCGACGCGATCCAGTCGGCCATAATCACGATGCCGGTCAGCAACGCCTGCGAAGGCCGACCGAACTCGGCATCGGCGAACCGCTCGAGCACAGCACGCCCGCCGACGAGCGCGGTCGCCCAGCGCAGGATCTCCGACCGCGCCAGCTCCCACTCGCCGGTGCCCGCGAGGTCTTCCCGTTCCCGCACGAGACCCAGCTGGCACGTTTCAGGCGGCACCCCATGATGGGCGCCGACGACGGACGCGAGCTGCGAGGCCACCCCACCCCGGGCGAATCCCATCTCGGCGGCCAGCCAGCCGCGGACGGCGAGCTGTCCGATGAACTCGTGCCGAACCTTCGGACGGTCTGGATCGAACTCCAAGCGGGGATCCGCGACCAACTCATGCTGACGCATCACATCGGCCAGTTCCTGGTTCTGCACCGCGAACGCCGGGCTTGCCTTGCCGACGTCGTGCACGGCCGCGAGCCAGCCGATCAGCGCCCGGACGTCCCCGTCGACATCGCGCGCGATCCGCGCGAGCACCTGCGGAGACACCCAGTGATCGACGAGTAGACCCGCGACCGCCGCGGTGTCAGCCAGGTGCTCGTGCAGGGGCGACCAACCGGTCACCACCTTCGGGTTCAGCGGATCTCGACCTGTCTTCGCCCAAACGGACAACCACGCGCACCCAACCGCCAACTTCGGTCCCCTCGCTGCACGTGGAACGTGACACACCGTCTATCTCCGGTGCACCCTCCGGCATTACACGAGGCCGGTCAACGCGTCCCGGCACCGGTTCACGATCCGCAACGCTGTGTCAGTGCCCTGACCGACCACCGGGCCCGCTCGGCCGCGCACCTGCTCCCCGGTCGACACCGTGGCCACGGCCCGGTCGACACCGTGGCCACGGCCCAGTCGAAGCGCCGCGGCCCCTTCGCGCC
>JAYSXW010000380.1:0-3499 GCA_043716935.1 Pseudonocardia sp. | reverse complement strand
TGCGGGTCCGCCGCGGCCTGCTCACGAGCCGGTCGCTGTCGGTCGCGGAGGAGCGGTTGCGGGGGGCGGAAATCGTCGAACCGATGCTGTTGCGGACCGGTCGCGGCGCCCAGTGCCGGGCGCTGTCCACCGGCCTGTCGCGCGACGAGCAGGGCGGGGCGCTACAGCCGCCGGCGCCGCGCGCGGAGGCGCACCGGGTGGCGTCCGCGGCGCTGCGGGAGCACCCGTCGCAGATCACCGCCGCAAGGCTGCGCCGCCATCCACGGGCCGCGCACACCCGCCGGCTCAGCCGTGCGATCCTGCCGGCTGCCGTGCTCGTCAGCGGCGTGTTCCTGGTCGGGATGGCCGTGCCGCCGCTGTCGTGGCTCGGCCCGACGAGCCTGGTGCTGCTGCCGGTGGCCGTGCTGCTGGGGCTCGACCGCTCCCACAACCTCGGGCACGAGCTCACCGCGCGCTACCTGGTGACGCGGCACGGCTCTGTGGTGCGCCGGACCGTCGCCCTGCACCGCCACGGCGTCATCGGCTGGACTGTGCGGCAGAGCGTGTTCCAACGCCGCAGCGGTCTGGTCACCCTGGAAGCCGTGACGGCGGCCGGACAGGGCGGCTACCAGGTCCTCGACGTCACTGCCCCCGACGCCGCGGCCCTGGCGAACGCAACCACCCCGGGCCTGCTGACCCCGTTCCTCGCTCCCTGACCCGCCCGCTCAACCCGCGTCGCGCGGGCTCCTCGCACTCCCGGCCCGCGCCGCGCGAGCCCCAGCCCGCGCCGCGCCGCGCCGTACGGGCCTGTTCCGCTCCGGCACGCGGGCGGCGGGCGGGCGCCCGGGTCAACGGCGGCGGCGGGTGCCGAACATGCCGCGGGTGATCTCCCGGCCCAGCGCGCTGGCCGCCGAGCGCAGGAACGACTTCACCACCGGCGAGCCGAGCACCTCCGCCACGCGGCTCGGCTCGGGCCGCTCCTCGCGTCGCTCCGGCTCGCGACTTTGCGGATCACGACGCTGGGTCTCGCGACTCTCGGGCACCGGTTCGCGGCGCTGCGGGGCGGGCGGCGGAGCGATGGTGGCGGTCAGCTTCTCGTAGGCCGACTCCCGGTCGATCGTCTGCCCGTACCGGCCGTAGAGCGACGATTCCTTCGCCGCCACCGTCACGGCCTCGCCGCCGATCGCGGCCATCAGCGAGCGCGGGGCACGCATCCGGGCCCACGCGACAGGCGTCGGCGCTCCCCGCTCCGACAGCACGGTGACGATCGCCTCTCCGGTGCCCAGGGAGGTGAGCGCCTCCTCCATGTCGTAGTCGTCGGTGTTCGGGTAGGTCCGGACGGTCTTCTTGAGCGCCGTCTGGTCCTCGGGGGTGAACGCCCGCAGCGCGTGCTGGACCCGCGCGCCGAGCTGGGAGAGGACGGCATTGGGCACGTCGGTGGGCAGCTGGGTGCAGAAGAACACCCCGACGCCCTTGGACCGGATGAGCTTCACCGTCTGCTCGATGCGCTGCAGGAACGCCTTGGACGCGTCGGTGAAAAGCAGGTGCGCCTCGTCGAAGAAGAACACGAGCTTGGGCTTGTCCAGATCGCCCGCCTCGGGCAGCTCCTCGTACAGCTCGGCCAGCAGCCACATGAGGAACGTGGAGAACAGGCGCGGGTTGGCAGCCTGGTCGGCCAGCTCCAGCAGCGTGACGACGCCCTTCCCGTCGAGGGTGCGCAGGAGGTCGGTCGGGTCGAACTCGGGCTCGCCGAAGAAGTCCTCGCCGCCCGCGGCCTCCAGGTTCACCAACGCCCGCAGGATCACCCCCGCCGTGGCCGGCGACACCCCGCCGATGCCCGTGAGATCGCCCTTGCCCTCGTCGGAGGTCAGGTGCGTGATGACGGCGCGCAGGTCCTTCGTGTCGAGCAGCGGCAGGCTCCGCTGGTCGGCCCAGTGGAAGATCAGCCCGAGCGTCGACTCCTGGGTGTCGTTGAGGTCGAGCACCTTGCTCAGCAGGATCGGGCCGAACTGCGTGAGCGTGGCGCGGATCGGCACCGCGGAGCTCGTGCCCCCCAGCGACAGGAACTCGACGGGGAACGCGGTGGGCGTCCAGTCGTCACCGGTGTCGCGCACCCTCGACTCGATCTTCGGGTTGGACTCCCCCGCGCGGGCCATCCCGGACAGGTCACCCTTGACGTCGGCCAGCAGCACCGGCACGCCGGCGTCAGACAGCTGCTCGGCGAGGCCCTGCAGGGTCTTCGTCTTGCCGGTTCCGGTGGCGCCGGCGACGAGGCCGTGTCGGTTGAGCGTGGCGAACGGGATGCGCACCCGCGCGCTCGGGTCCACCGTGCCGTCGACGACGACCGAGCCCAGTTCGAGCGCCACACCCTCCGTTGCGTAACCGGCGGCGATTCGTTGCGCTGCTGAAAGCGTGTTCTCTGGCACGGCGCCGGACTTTAGCGCCTACTCTGCACGGGTGAACGACCGTCTGGTGTGGATCGACTGCGAGATGACCGGCCTGGATCTGCAGCGCGACGCGTTGATCGAGATCGCCTGCCTGGTGACCGACGGCGAGCTGCGCGTGCTCGGCAAGGGCGTGGACGTCGTCATCCACGCCGACGAGGCCGCGCTGGCCGCCATGCCCGACGTGGTGCGCGAGATGCACGCGCACTCCGGGCTCACCGACGAGGTGCGCCGCTCCCCCGTCCGGCTCGCCGAGGCCGAGCAGCTGGTACTCGACTACGTGCGCGAACACGTCCCCGAGCCCCGCACCGCACCGCTGGCCGGCAACTCCATCGGCACCGACCGCGGCTTCCTCGCCCGCGACATGCCCCAACTCGACGCCCACCTGCACTACCGCCTGATCGACGTCAGCTCGATCAAGGAACTGTGCCGGCGCTGGTTCCCCCGCGTCTTCTTCGCCAAGCCCGAGAAGGGCCTCGCCCACCGGGCGCTGGCCGACATCGAGGAGTCCATCCGCGAGCTCGACTACTACCGCCGCACCCTGTTCGTGGCCCCGCCCGGGCCTACGTCCGAGCAGGCCCAGGCGGTGGCGGCGCAGCTCATCGGAACCGGTTTCGGATCCTCGGCCCCCCCGCGCTAAGGTGACGACACTCCCGGGTAAAGCCGGGGGGCATGGTGGGTGTAGCTCAGCCGGTAGAGCACCTGGTTGTGGTCCAGGGGGCCGCGGGTTCAAGTCCCGTCACTCACCCCATGCCGCGGGCCCACCGCACGGCCACGAGCAGGCGCTGTGTTAGCGTCAGCTCCGCGCCGGGCGGGTGGGGCGCACGGTATGCGCCGCTAGCTCAATAGGCAGAGCAGCTGACTCTTAATCAGCGGGTTGGGGGTTCGATTCCCTCGCGGCGCACAAACACTGCAGGTCAGAGCCCTAAGGCTCTGCGCTAGTACGGTTCCGAGTGATCGAACTTGACGGAAACTCGTCGGAAACCTCACTCGGGAGGTTCTGGTGGCTCGTCCCCCACTCGCCCTCGGACATCACGGCACGGTCAAGCTGACCCGCGACAGCGGCCAATGGGTCG
>JAYSXW010000379.1:0-10591 GCA_043716935.1 Pseudonocardia sp. | reverse complement strand
CGTGCCCGTCGGGCGGCAGCGCGCACTGCTGAAGGTGCTCGACGAGGGGGACGGGCTCGAGCTGCTGGAGTGGGTGGCCGATCACTCACGTCCCGCGGTCACGGTCGAGCCGCCCACTGCGTCACCCGCGGTGGAGCAGCTTCGAGCACTGCGCGAGCGCCGCTGGTGCGACGAGCCCGTCCCCGCGCTCGACGGCCGCACCCCTCGCGCCGCGGCCGACGACCCCACCCGCCGCGACGAGCTGCTGCGCCTGATCGCGAGCTTCCCCGACATCGACCCGGCCACCGGCGCCTTCGGCCTGCGTCCCGCCCGCCTGCGCGAGCTGCTCGGGCTGAGCTGACGGTCGGTCACCGCGGCGGGTGCGAGTCCCGGCGCTGCCGCGGAATGGTTGCCGCGGAATGGTTGCCGCGGAATAGCTGCCGCGGAATGGTTGCCGCGGGATGGCGCCACGGCGCTGCCGTGGGATCGGGGCAGGCCTGTGTTCTACGCGTCCCGCAGCCGCCGCAACGCCGCATGGACCTTCTCGCGGTCGTCCGTCGGCCAGAACGGTGGCAGGCTGGCCCGCAGGAACCCGCCGTAGCGGGCCGTCGCCAGCCGGGGGTCGAGGACCGCGACGACGCCGCGGTCGTCCATCCCGCGCAGCAGTCGACCCGCGCCCTGGGCCAGCAGCAACGCGGCGTGGGTGGCCGAGACGGACAGGAACCCGTTGCCGCCACGGGCGTCGGTGGCGCGCTGCCGGGCCGCGACCAGCGGGTCGTCCGGGCGGGGGAACGGGATCCGGTCGATGATCACACAGGAGAGCGACGGACCGGGCACGTCGACGCCCTGCCACAGCGACAGCGTGCCGAACAGTGAGGTGGCCTCGTCGGCGGCGAACTTCGCGACCAGCGTCATCGTGGAGTCATCGCCCTGACACAGCAGCGGCGTGTCGAGCCGGCCACGCAGCGCCTCGGTGGCCTGCTTCGCCGCCCGCATCGACGAGAACAGTCCCAGCGTGCGCCCGCCCGCGGCCTCCACGAGCCCGGCGATCTCGTCCAGGTACTCCGGCGGGAGCCCGTCGCGGCCGGGCGGGGGGAGCCGCTTCGCGACGTAGAGGATGCCGCTGCGGGCGTGCGCGAAGGGCGAGCCGACGTCCATGCCCGACCATTTCGGGGCGTCCGGGTCGGGCACCGGATCGATCTGCTCGGCGGCCGCTGGATCGATGCGCGGTCCGTCTTCGCTGCGCCCGGCGGCCGGGGGCAGCCCCCACTGCCGCGCCAACGCGTCGAAGTTGCCGCCCAGCGCGAGGGTGGCGGAGGTGAGCACCACGGTGGAGCGACCGAACAGGCGCTCGCGCAGCAGCCCGCCGACCCACAGCGGCGCCGCCCGCAGCACCTTGTGCCTTCCTCCATCGGGTCCCTGCTCACCCAGCCACACCACGTCACGCCGCTTGGCCGGATCGGGCTCGTCGAATGCCGCGATCAGCCGGACCGCCGTCTCGGCGACGTCGTCGAGCGCCGCCTTCGCCACGGCCCGACCCGCGGCACCGTCGGGATCCTCCCGGCGCTCCCCGCCCAGCGACTGGCGGCACTCGCCCGCGGCGTCGCGCAGGGCCGAGAGTGCGCCCGCCGCCGACCGGGGGAGTTCGTCCCAGCGGGCGGGAGCGAGGTCGTCCAGCACCATGGCCAGTCCTTCCCCGGCCTCGGCCAGCCGATCGGCGACGGCCTGGTCCACGAGCTTCCCCAGCCGCCGGGCGGCGAGGGAGACCATGCCCGGGGTCAGCTCGGCCGTCGCGACTCCGGTGACGCGGTCGACCAGTTCGTGGGCCTCGTCGACCACCACCACGTCGTGCTCGGGCAGCACCGGACGGCCCTCGAGTGCGTCGATGGCGAGCAGGGCGTGGTTGGTGACGACGATGTCGGCCCGCCCGGCCTCGGCGCGGGCCTTCTCGGCGAAGCAGTCGTCGCCCATCGGGCACCGCGACGCGCCCACGCACTCCCGCGCGGTGACAGACACCTGCCGCCAGGTGGCGTCGGTGACCCCCGGGACGAGCTCGTCGCGGTCGCCCCGCGCCGACGTGTCGGCCCACTCGTGCAGTCGCTTGACCGCCCGTCCCATGGCCGAGATCGCGAACGGGTCGAACAGCTCGTCCGCCGGGTCGGTGTCGTCCCCGTGGAGCTTGTTGAGGCACAGGTAGTTGCGTCGGCCTTTGAGGATCGCGAATGTGGGGGTGCGTCCCAGCAGCGGTTTGAGGGCCTGGGCCAGCCGCGGGAGATCCCGGTCGACGAGCTGGCGCTGCAGCGCGATCGTCGCGGTGGAGATCACCACCGTGGAGTTCTTCGCCACGGCGTGATGGATCGCGGGTATCAGGTAGGCCAGCGACTTGCCGGTGCCGGTGCCGGCCTGCACGGCGACGTGCTCGCCGCTGCTGATCGCCCGCCGCACGGCCTGCGCCATGGCATCCTGGCCCTCGCGGCGCTGCCCGCCGACGGCGGTGACGGCCGCGTCGAGCAGTTCGGCCACGCCGGGCAGCTCGGCGGCGGTGGGCACCGGTGGAGGCTACCCGGCGGCCCCGCCGCCCCGGGCCGGAACTCCGGGATCCGCATGACGCCATGTGAGAGGTGTACCGGGGTGATGCTCGCCGGTCGCCGTCGCGCTGCGATGATCAGGCCGGTGACATCGACCCGGATGAGTCTCGCGCCGTCGTCGTTCCCCGTGCTGGTGGAACACCCCGCCCGCTACAGCGATCTCGACCCCAGCCGGCGCATCGGCCGCGACGCCCTGATCCGCTGGTTCGAGGACGCCCGCGTCGCCGTCGAGCTCGACGCGTTCGGCGCCGACCTCGCCACCCGCGTCCGCTCCCAGCTCCGGCTGCTGCTGGCCTCCGTCCGGGTGGAGGTGCTGGCGCCGCTGCGGGTAGCCGCGCGGAGCGCAGGCGGAGCGCGCAGCGACACCGGCAGCTACCGGGTCGGGCTGGGCGTCACGGAGATCGGGACGTCGTCGTTCACCTACTCCTACGGGGTGTTCGCGGACGAGGAGTGCGTCGCCACCGGCGAGTCGGTGAGCGTGCACGTCACCGACGACGGCTCGACGCCGCTGCCCGCGGGCGTCCGCGAGGCGCTGGAGGGCCTGCGCACGGCCGGCGCCGGCACCGAGCGCGCCCCCCGCGAGCCGGCGCGGCTGGTGCGGGAGTCCTACCCGTTCCGGTTGGATGTCCGCACCCGCTTCGGCGACCTCGACACCAACCGGCACGTCAACAACGTCGCCCTCGTCGGCTGGTACCTCGACGCGCTCGCCGAGCTGCACCTCGACGTTCTGGGCTACCCGACCGGCGGCCCGCTCGACGGCCTCTCGCCCAGCTCGCTGCACGTCGAGTACCTCGCCGAGGTGCACTACCCGGGCATCCACCAGTTACGCGTCGGCGTCATGGAGCTGGACGAGACCTCCGTGCGCTACGCCTGCGGCCTGTTCGACGGCTCCCGCTGCCTGGGCCTGGCGGAGGCGGTCGGCACCCCCCACGCTCCCGCCGCGGACGGCGACCCGGTGGCACTGGCGGCCAGCCTGGAGCCCTTCCGCCTGCGCCGGCGCTGACCCGGTCGTCGGTCAGGACAGGGTGACGCCGGCCGCGCGCAACTCGTGCAGAGCGCGCTCCGTACTGTCCGGCGCCACTCCCGCGCAGTAGGCGCGCAAGACCGTGGCGCGCAGGCCGGCCGCAGCGGCGTCGAGGGCGGTCGCGCGGACGCAGTGGTCGGTGGCGATGCCCACCACGTCGACCTCGGTGACGTCGTGTGCGGCGAGCCAGTCGCGCAGCCCGACGCCGCCCGGCTCCGCGCCCTGGAAGCCCGAGTACGCGGCCTCGTGCAGTCCCTTGTCGAACACCGCCTCGACCCGCGCGACGTCCAGCTCCGGATGGAACGACGCCCCGGCCGTACCGCGCCGGCAGTGCGGTGGCCAGGAGTCGACGAAGTCGGGGGTGTCGGAGAAGTGCGCGCCGGGGTCGAGATGGTGGTCGCGGGTGGCGACGACATGGTCGTAGGCCGCCGCCCGCACCAGCCGCGAGATCCCGGCCGCCACCGCCGCCCCACCGGTGACGGCGAGCGACCCGCCCTCGCAGAAGTCGTTCTGCACGTCGACGACGATCAGCGCCTTCACGAGAGCCCCTCGAACACCGTCGCGAGGGCCGGCTCCCCTCGCGAGAGCTTGAGCCCCTCCCACGGCACCGACACGAGCGCGGCCCGCAGGTGCTCGCGCGACTCCTGCAGCGTCGGCAGCCCGTCGACGATCCTGCCGCCGCGCATCAGCGGTACCGGCAGCACCCGGTCGTGCGGGCCCATCTCCGGCGGGGCCGCCGCGGGGTGCACGACCTCCTCGATCGCGGTGCCCGTCGGCTTGTAGCGCCGTAGCGCCGACTTGCGGCCGCCCTTGCTCTCCTTCGACGCGCTGCGCTTGGCCACCGGCCGCCCGTCGACCTCGACGAGTTTGTAGACCATCCCGGCCGTCGGCGCGCCCGAACCGGTGACCAGCGACGTCCCCACGCCGTAGGAGTCGACGGGCTCCGCGCGCAACGCGGCGATCGCGTACTCGTCGAGGTCGCCGGACAGGACGATCCGGGTCCCGGTGGCGCCCAGCGCGTCGAGCTGCTCGCGGGCCTGCCGGGCGAGCTCGCCGAGATCGCCGGAGTCGATGCGGATCGCCCCCAGCCCCGGCCCGGCGGCCTCGATGGCCAGCTCGATGCCGTGGTGGATGTCGTAGGTGTCCACCAGCAGGGTCGTGTCGGCGCCCAACGCCTTGACCTGGCTGGTGAACGCGCCGAGCTCGTCGTCGTGCAGCAGCACCCAGGCGTGCGCGGCGGTGCCGGCCGTCGGGATGCCGTGGCGACGTTCGGCCTCCAGGTTCGACGTCGCGGCGAAGCCCGCGAGGTACGCGGCCCGCGCGGCCGCCACCGCCGCGGCCTCGTGGGTGCGTCGCGACCCCATCTCGATCAGCCTCCGGCCCGCTGCCGCCGTCACCATCCGGGCGGCGGCCGCGGCGATCGCGCTGTCGTGGTTGAGGACCGACAGCGCGAGCGTCTCCAGGACGACGGCGTCGGCGAACGTCCCGGAGACGGTCAGCACCGGGGAGCCGGGGAAGTACAGCTCGCCCTCGAGATATCCGTCGACGTCGCCGGAGAAGCGGTAGTCGGCCAGGGCGGCGAGGGTGTCGCGGTCGACGACGTCGGCGAGCGCCGCCAGTTCGCGGTCGCCGAACCGGAACCGCTCGATCGACTCCAGCAGCCGCCCCGTCCCGCCGACGACACCGTAGCGCCGGCCGTCGGGCAGCCGACGGGCGAACACCTCGAACACGCACCGTCGGGACGCCGAGCCGTCGGCCAGCGCGGCGGCCACCATCGTCAGCTCGTAGCGGTCGGTCAACAGGGCCGTCGAGACCCCGGCCGACGAGGGACTGCCACCGGTCATGGTCGAGGAGCCTATGGGGCGTGCGGGCCGGGCGCCTGCAGTGTCACCATGGCTCCATGGCTGCGCCGTTACCCGCCCCCACGCGCCTGGTCGACGACGATGTCGCCGAGGATGCCCTCGGTGACACACCGTGGCAGGCGATCGTCTGGAACGACCCCGTCAACCTGATGTCCTACGTCACCTACGTGCTGCAGAAGCTGTTCGGCTATCCGGAGCCGAAGGCCACCGCGCTGATGAAGGACGTGCACTTCAAGGGCAAGGCCGCGGTGTCGGCCGGGGACAAGGACAAGATCGAGGCCGACGTGGCCAAGCTCCATGCGGCGGGCCTCTGGGCCACCATGCAGCGTTCATGAACGGGCCAGCGCTCGGGAACGGCCCGGCGCTCGGGAACGGGCCGGCGCTGACGAACGGCCGGCGCTCGTGAACGGCCGGCGCTCGTGAACGGGTGGCGCAAGACCGGCCGCGGGCCCAGGGCGCGGCTCGTCGCGGCTCTGGAGCAGGAGGAGGCGGTGCTGCTGCGCCGGCTGGTCGAGGAGGTCCGGGGGATGCTCGCCGCCCGCACCGGCGACAACCCCGCAGACGAGCTGGCCGTGCTCACCGGCATCCGCACCGGGCCCTCCACCCGACCGGACGACCGCGTGCTCGCCCGCCTGCTGCCCGACTTCACCACCGAGGACGCCGACCTCGCCGCCGGACTTCGCTCACTGCACGAACCCGCCCTGATCGAGGCCAAGGACTCCGCGGCCGCCCTCGTGCTTGCTACGCTACCGGCCGCCGGTGGCCGGATCGAGCTCACCGCCGACCAGGCCGACGGCTGGCTCGCCGCCCTCAACGACGTCCGGCTCGCGCTCGGTACCGCCCTCGACGTCAGCGAGGACATGCCCGACGAGCTGCCCGAGGACGACCCCCGCGCCACCCACGTCGGCATCTACCACTGGCTGACGTTCGTGCAGGACGGCTTGGTGCAGGCGCGGATGCGACTGTGACCTACGAGACCGACACCGACCGCGTGCGCATCGACCGCGTTGTGGCGTGAGAGTTCCTGTCCACCGAGGCGTACCGGGGCCGACGGCGGTCCCGGGTCGACGTCGATACACAGCTGGACCGGTCCTGGGCCGTCGCCGGGGTGTACCGGGGGACCGGCGAGATGGTGGGCTTCGCCCGCGCCGTGTCCGACGGCGTGGCGTTCGGCTACCTCGCCGACGTGTGCTCGCCCCGGCCCGCGGAGCCGGGCTGGGCTGGGCGGTGGCCTCGGCGCTCGTGGACGCCGAATGGGCCCTGCGGGTGCGCTGGGTGCCGTTCACCCGCGATGCCCACGGCCTCTACGAGGGGCTGGGCTTCGAGAAGTCCGACGAGACCTGCCTGATCCGTCCGGCCCGCCGCCGGGTGGCTGCGGCGGTGTGAATCGCGCGGGGCGTGCGTCGGACCCGACTCGCGCCGTACCCTGGGGCGGTGCTGACGATCCGAGCCGATCTCGTCGACGAGATCGTGGCGCACGCCCGTCGGGACCACCCGGACGAGGCGTGCGGGGTGGTCGCCGGGTCTCAGGACCGTCCGGAGCGCTTCGTCCCCATGCCCAACGCCGCGCGTTCGCCCACGTTCTACGAGTTCGACTCGGGCGACCTGCTGCGCCTCTATCGTGACCTGGACGCCCGCGACGAGGAGCCCGTGGTGATCTACCACTCGCACACGGCCACTGAGGCGTACCCGTCGCGCACCGACATCGCCTACGCCTGCGAGCCGCAGGCCCACTACGTGCTGGTGTCCACGCGAGAGCCCGACACGCACGAGTTCCGGTCGTTCGGGATCGTGGACGGCGTGGTCCGGGAGGAAGAAGTCGAGGTCGTGGAGAGTTACATGTTCGCGCACACCGGCGCGGACGCCATTCCCGACGAGGGCGCGAGCACCGACGCCTGATCGACGACCCTCCGCGCGCCCGTCACCCGAACCCGACCTGGAGCCCCAGCATGGCCGTCATTGTGTCCATCCCCACGATCCTGCGCACCCACACCGGCGGTGAGAAGTCCGTCGAGGCGAAGGGCGCCACGGTCGCCGAGGTGATCGGCGATCTGGACGCCCGCCACCGCGGCATCTCCGGCCGGCTGCTCACCAACGGTTCGCTGCACCGCTTCGTCAACATCTACGTCGACGACGAGGATGTGCGCTTCGCCGGCGGCCTCGCGGCGCCGGTGGGGGAGAACTCGACGGTGACGATCCTGCCGGCGGTCGCGGGCGGGTCGGGCCGGTCCGGGCCGGAGCGGACGGGCTCGGCAACCGCCCTCCCCGCGGGCGCGGGCGGCTGACCCGCCGTGCGGTACGACTCGCTCCTGCAGGCGGTCGGGGACACCCCGCTCGTGGGTCTGCCGAACCTCTCGCCCTCTGACCGGGTGCGGCTGTGGGCGAAGCTCGAGGACCGCAACCCCACCGGCTCGATCAAGGACCGCCCCGCGCTGGCCATGATCGAGAAGGCCGAGGCCGACGGCCTGCTGACCCGCGGCTGCACCGTCCTGGAGCCCACGTCGGGCAACACCGGCATCTCGCTGGCCATGGCGTGCCGGCTCAAGGGTTACCAGCTCGTCTGCGTCATGCCGGAGAACACGTCGATCGAACGTCGCCAGCTGCTGGAGATGTACGGCGCGGAGATCATCTCCTCGCCGGCGGCGGGCGGGTCGAACCAGGCCGTGGCGATGGCCAAGGAGCTCTCGGCACAGCACCCGGAGTGGGTGATGCTCTACCAGTACGGCAACCCGGCCAACGCCGACGCGCACTACCGCACCACCGGGCCGGAGATCCTGCGCGACTGCCCCGAGATCACCCATTTCGTCGCCGGCCTCGGCACCACCGGCACGCTCGTCGGCGCGGGTCGCTTCCTGCGCGAGTGCAAGCCGGAGGTGCAGATCGTGGCGGCCGAGCCGCGCTACGGCGAGCTGGTCTACGGCCTGCGCAACCTCGACGAGGGTTTCGTCCCCGAGCTCTACGACCCCGACGTGCTCACCGCCCGCTATTCCGTGGGCAGCCACGACGCGTTGCGTCGCACCCGCCAGCTCGTGGCGAGCGAAGGGATCTTCGCCGGCATCTCCACCGGCGGAATCCTGCACGCCGCGCTGGCCGTGGCCGAGAAGGCCGAGGGCGCGGGGGACCGGGCCGACATCGTCATGATCGTCTGCGACGGCGGCTGGAAGTACCTCTCCACTGGCGCCTACAGCGGCACCCTGGACGACGCGTCCGAGGGCCTGGAGGGCCAGCTCTGGGCGTGATCGCCACGAGCCTCCGATACCCGTGCGCGCTTGCGGCGATCACCGGTCGAGGGCACGGGTGGACCAGCCACCTCCGCCCGGTCATCGGGCCCGTCCCGCTGATCCATCCGCGGCCGGACACGGTTGTCGCGCGGCCCTCGGGGCCGGATCGCGGGTAGCCTGGGAACATGGTCGCTCCCGTGCCCCGACGGACGATCGCCCGCCTGCTGCCGGCGGCGCCGGTGCGGTCGGCGATCACGATCGTCGGTCTCACCGTCCTGCTCTACGGCATCGAGATCGTCGACGTCGTCTCCGGCGGAGCGCTGCAGGGCCACGGCATCGATCCCCGCAACGTGGCGGAGCTGCAAGGCATCCTGTGGGCTCCGCTGCTGCACGACGACTGGGCCCACCTTGCTGGCAACACACTACCGTTCGTCGTCTTCGGATTCCTGGCCATGGCCGGTGGCGTCCGGCAGTGGGTCGCCGTCACGGCCACGATCTGGCTGCTCGGTGGGCTCGGGGTGTGGCTCACCGCTCCGGACGACCCCGACCACATCGGTGCCTCCGGGGTGATCTTCGGGTGGCTGGTGTTCCTGCTGGCTCGCGGCTTCTTCGCCCGCAGCGCCCGGCAGATCGCGCTGGCCGTGATGCTGTTCGCGGTCTGGGGCGGGGTGCTGTTGGGCATCCTGCCGGGCCAGCCGGGCATCTCCTGGCAGGGTCATCTGTTCGGTGCGCTGGCCGGGCTGCTCGCGGCCCGGGTGGTGGCGGGGGCCGACCGCGGCACGCGATCCCCGACGTAGGCTGGCCCGCATGGTCCCGGTCGGTGTCGACGCCCCCATCGGGATCTTCGACTCCGGTGTCGGGGGACTCACCGTCGCCCGGGCCGTGATCGACCAGCTGCCCGCTGAGCAGGTGGTCTACGTCGGCGACACCGCGCACAGCCCGTATGGCCCGCTGCCGATCGCGCAGGTGCGCCGCCACGCCCTCGCGGTGTGCGACGAGCTGATGGATCAGGGCGTCAAGGCGTTGGTCGTGGCGTGCAACAGCGCGTCGGCGGCCTGCCTGCCCGACATCCGCGAGCGCTACTCGGTACCCGTGGTCGAGGTGGTCCGGCCGGCCGTGCGCCGGGCCGTGGCCACCACCCGCTCGGGCCGGATCGGCGTCATCGGCACGGTCGCCACGATCACCTCGGGTGCCTACCAGGACTCCTTCGCCGCGGCGCGGGACGTGCAGGTCACCGCGGTGGCGTGCCCGCGGTTCGTCGACTTCGTCGAGCGCGGTGTGACGAGTGGACGTCAGGTACTCGGCCTGGCCCAGAGCTACCTGGAGCCGCTACAGCGCGCCGGCGTCGACACCGTCGTGCTGGGCTGCACCCACTACCCGCTGCTGGCCGGGGTACTCCAGATCGTGCTCGGCCCGGACGTCACCCTGGTCTCCAGCGCGGACGAGACGGCGAAGGACCTGGTCCGCGTGCTGATGGACACCGATCTGGCCCGCGATCCAGAGGGCCCACCGCCCGCCCCGCACCGCTTCCTCGCCACGGGCGATCCCGAGTCGTTCACCCGTCTCGGCCGCCGCTTCCTGGGCCCGGAGATCGGCACGGTCTCCGCGTTGGTCGGTCGTGCCCCGGCGTCCCGATGACGGCTCGACCGCCGTGGCGGGTGCACCTGCAGCCCGCCGGCGGGTTCGCCGTCGGGACCAGTGCGTACGTGGTGTCCGGGGTGCTCACCGGCCGCTGGGAACGGCGCAGGCTGCTCGTCGTCGCCCTCGGCACGGCGCTGGGCAACGCGATGGCCGCGCTCGGCCCGACCTATCCACTGCTGCTCTCGCTCAACGCGTCGGCGATCTACCTCGGCTCGGGCCTCGCGGGGCTGCCGGGCGGAGTGGTCGTGCAGGCGTTCGGCGTGCTCGCGCTGGCGC
>JAYSXW010000378.1:0-1159 GCA_043716935.1 Pseudonocardia sp. | reverse complement strand
CGTTGCGGGTGGAGGTCCGGACCTGCGCGATGAGCGGCAGCACGATGCCGTGGGCCAGGCGCAGTGTCTGGACGAACTTGTGGTCGTAGTCCGAGCCGGTGGCTGCCGAGATGGTCGACATCCAGGCCATCTGCTGGGCGTTGGGGCTGCTGGGGAGCAGAACGCCGAGCTGGTTGGCGACGTCGCGCACCTTCTGGTCGAGCTGGGCGTGCTCCTGAGCGATCTTGCGGGCGATTTCCTGGACGTCGGAGCTGCCGGCCTGGGTCTCGGCCTGCTGTGCGGTCGGCCCCTCCCAGAGGCCGGCGAGCCGAACCTTCACGAGCAGGTCGCGGTCGGCCGGGCTGAGGGGACCGAACTGGGTCTGGGTCCAGCCGCCCGCTCCGGGCGAACCCGCGGACCAGGACTGCCAGACGGTCGCGGAGACGGCGAGCAGAACGGCCGTGAGCAGGATGAAACGGAACAGCCGGGGGAGTCGGCGGAGCATCGAGGGCCTTTCGGGAAGTCTGTGGGGAGTCAGACCGGGGAGAATCAGACGAAATCGAACTGCTCGGTGTGCACACGTGCGGGAGCGACAGAAAGTTCATGCAGAACGTCGAGCGTGTCGTCGACCAGGCCAGGCGGTCCGCAGAGGAACCAATCGACGTCCTCGGGATGCTCGACGCCGTCCACGACGGCGGCCATGAGGCCGACGGTGATGCCGCCGACCGGTCCGGTCCAGCCGGCGTGCGGGCGACGCAGGACGGCGGTGACTTCGAGGTCGAGGTGGGTCCGCAGCGCGACGAGCTCGTCGCGGAACAGCAGGTCCTCGGGCGTCGCCGCGATGACGACGAGCCGGTAGGGCCGGCGGTCGCCGCGGTCTGCCGCGGTCCGGACCATGCTCATCATCGGTGTGACCCCGACCCCGCCCGCGACGAGGACGAAGCCGGAGCACCTCCCGTGGTCGTTGGTGAATGCTCCGTGTGGCGCGTCGACCCAGACCGGGCTGCCCGGCGCTAGGTGACGTATGGCGCGGGTGAAGTCGCCCGCGTGTCGGATCGTGAACTCGGTGGTGTCACGGTGGGCGCTCGAGGCGATGGTGAAAGGGTGCTCCTCGGCCGTCGGTGAACGGTCCAGGCGCAGCCAGGCGAACTGGCCGGGCGCGAACGCGAAGCCGCCGCCG
>JAYSXW010000377.1:0-3509 GCA_043716935.1 Pseudonocardia sp. | reverse complement strand
CGCGCTGGGCGTTCGGCACCGGGATCGTCGAGGAGGCGGGTGCGGAGATCGACTCGCCGGTGACCGACGGCGTCGACCCGGCCGATCTCGCCGCCTACTGCCTCATGCTCGGCGACGACGTACTGGTCTACAGCCACCGCCTCTCCGAGTGGGTGTCCCGGGCGCCGGAGCTGGAGGAGGAGGTGGCGTTGGCCAACATCGCGCTCGACCTGCTCGGCCAGGCCCGGGTGCTGCTCGCCCGCGCCGCCCATCTCACCGGCGGCGACGAGGACTCGCTGGCCTACCTGCGCCCGGACGCGCAGTTCCGCAACGTCGCCCTCGCGGAGCTGCCCGACGACCTCGACTTCGCCCGCGCCGTCGCCCGGCTGCTGGTCTTCTCGTCCTGGCGCCTCGCGCTCCTGCACCGACTCCTCGGGTCCGCGGACCCGGTGATCGCCGCGGTGGCGGGCAAGGGCGTCAAGGAGCTGACCTACCACCGCGACTACGCGGCCCGCTGGACCCTGCGCCTCGGCGACGGCACCGACGAGTCGCACGCACGCATGCAGGCCGCGCTCGACGCGCTGTGGCCCTACGTCGGGGAGCTGTTCCGGACCTCCGACGAGGAGCGGCGGCTCATCGGGCCCGGCGTCGCGGTGGACCCGGCGGACACCCGCGAGGAGGTCGACGCGGTCCTCGACGAGGTGCTGACCCGGGGGACGCTGACCCGCCCCGACCGTCCGTTCATCGGGACCATCGGCGGCCGCAGCGGGCGCCAGGGCGTGCACACCGAGCACCTCGGCCACGCACTGGCCGTGATGCAGAGCCTGGCCCGTCAGCACCCGGGGGCCACCTGGTGAGCGCGCCCACCAGGAACGATGCCCGGGAGATCGTCGCGCAGGTCGTTGACCCCGAGATGCCGATGCTGACCCTCGACGATCTGGGCGTCGTGCGCGGCGTCGACGTCGACGGGGACGCGGTGTTCGTCACGATCACGCCGACCTACTCGGGTTGCCCCGCGATCGAGGAGATGCGCCACGACCTCCGCGCCGCGCTCTCCGCCGCCGGGTACGAGCGCGTCGAGGTCCACACGGTGTTCTCCCCCGCCTGGAGCACGGACTGGATCTCCGACGACGGGCGCCGCAAGCTCGCCGAGGCCGGTATCGCGCCGCCGGGCCGGATCGGGCCGCAGCCGGTCGGGCCGGTCCCGCTGACGCTCACCCCACCCTCGACGGCGGTGCGGTGCCCGCACTGCGGGGCGGCCGCCACCGACGAGCTCTCCCGCTTCGGGCCCACGGCGTGCACGGCGCTGCGCCGTTGCCGGTCCTGCCGGGAGCCCTTCGAACACCTGAAGGAGATGTAGGGCCCGTGAGCATCGCGGCACACGAGCGTGGCCCGGCCTCGACCGCCGAGAACGGCGACCTGATGGCGGGCACCGCCACCGCGGTCGTCGGGCCACGGACCAGCGGGTTCCATACGTTGCGGGTCGCGGCCGTCGAACGGCTCTGTGACGACGCCGTCGCTGTCACCTTCGACGTCCCGGCGCCGCTGGCGGAGATCTACGCCTTCCGACCCGGCCAGTACCTGACGCTGCGGAAGCTCACCCCGGACGGCGAGGAGCGTCGTTCGTACTCGATCTGCGCCCCGATCGGTGCCGCCCCGCGGGTCGGCGTCCGTCGCGTGGCCGGTGGGTTGTTCTCCGAGTGGCTGGTGGATCGGCTGCAGGCCGGGGACGAGGTGGAGGTCGGTCCGCCGGCGGGCTCGTTCACCCCGCAGCTGCGGGCGGGGACCCACCACGGGCTGATCGCCGCCGGCTCGGGCATCACACCCGTACTGTCGATCGCCGCGTCGCTGCTCGCGGCGCACGAGAACACCCACGTGACGCTGCTCTACGGCAACCGGCGCACCGACACCGTGATGTTCACCGAGGACATCGCCGACCTCAAGAACGTCCACGGCCCCCGGCTGCACGTGCTCAACGTGCTGTCCCGGGAACCCACCGAGGCCGACATCGCCAACGGACGGTTGGACGCCGAGCGGTTGCGGCGCCTGCTCGGCGCGCTCGTGGATGTCGAGGACGTCGACCACTGGTGGCTGTGCGGGCCGCTCGGGATGACCGAGGACGCCGTGTCGGTGCTCACGGCGCTCGGCGTCGCCCGGAAGCGGGTGCACCGCGAGCTGTTCTACGTCGACGAGCCCCCGCCCGAGCCGGTCCGCGACGACGAGCGGGCGGCCGTCGACGGGGAGTCGAGCGAGGTGACGGTGGTCCTCGACGGCCGGACGACCCGGCTCACCCTGTCCCGGACCGTGCCGGTCCTCGACGGGGCGCAGCAGGTCCGCGGGGACCTGCCCTTCGCCTGCAGGGGCGGGGTCTGCGGGACGTGCCGGGCCAGGGTCACCGACGGCGAGGTGACGATGCGCCGCAACTTCGCCCTGGAGGACGACGAGGTCGCGGCCGGCTTCGTGCTGACCTGCCAGACCTTGCCGGTCTCGGACACGGTCACCGTCGACTACGACCTCTGACGGACCCGACGGCGAGTGGCGGCGGCGGCGCCCGCGTCATCGCTGCACCGGCTCACGCGGACAGCGCGTGTCGTCTGCGGGCGGCGCCAGGTCGATCAGGTACCGGGCCACCGCCGACTCGATGCACGGGCTGCGACCACGGCCGTAGGCGACGTGCCGGTTGCCGTCCAGCGTCATCAGGACACCGGAGTCCAGCGCCGCGGCCAGCGCCTTCCCCCCGGGCAGCGGCGTCGCCGGGTCGCCCGTGGTGGCCACGACCAGGATCGGCGGCCAGGGCCACCGGATCGGCGTAGCGGCCGGCGTCACCGCAGATCACGGCGAGCTGCGCGTCGGTGGAGTTGTCGCGGCTGCCGTCGGGCTTGCGCCCGTTCTGCTGGTCCGCGAGCGGGCCCAGGCCGGTCCCGTCGCCCACGTCGGCCCGCTGCAGTGCGGCGGCGAGCACGGGCCAGGCGGCCTCGTCGTAGAGCGCACTTCCGATGGCGGCCACCGCCTTCGGGCGGTCCACCGGAGCGCCACCCGGGACCGGCAGCGGCTGGGCCTCGATCCGCGCGAGGAGCCGGTCGAGGGCCGCGGCCGGGTCCCCGGCACCGAACCGGCAGGCGGCCGGGTTGCGCCGGCAGCCGGCGAAGAACGCCTCCAGCGCCTGCTGGAAGCCCGTGGCGTTGAGCCGGGCCAGGCCGGAGCGGTCGCCGAACCACGTCGCCGGGGTCGAGCGGCCCGTCGAGCACCAGCGCCCGCACCCGGTCCGGGAACAGGTCCGCGTACGTCGCACCCAGCGCCGTGCCGTAGGACGCGCCGTAGTGGACGAGCTTCTCCTCCCCCAGCGCCGCCCGCAGCAGGTCCATGTCCCGGGCGGTGGCCGCTGTCGTAATACGGCAGGACGTGCCCCGCCCGCCGGACACAACTCGCCCTCACCTCCCGGACCTGGTCGACGGCGGCAGCACCGCGCACGACGGGAAGGTCCTCGTCGGGCAGGCACCGCACCGGGGCGCTCTGGCCGACCCCGCGCG
>JAYSXW010000376.1:0-10605 GCA_043716935.1 Pseudonocardia sp. | reverse complement strand
GCCCTCTCGGGCGAGGTGCACCAGCACGCGTCGCCGGTCGACCGGGTCGGTGTTGCGGTAGGCGAGGTGGCCGCCGACGAGACGGTCGACCACGCGGGTGGCGGTCGGCGCCGGTAGAGCGGTGTGCGAGGCGATCTCGCCCATGCTCCGACCGCCGCTGCGCGCCAGCATCAGCAGCACACGCCAGCCGTCCCGGCTGACGCCTTCCGCCGAGGTGGCCGGGGACAGCGCGGTGGCGACCGCGCGGTCCAACCGGTCCAGCAGCTCGACCAGACCTGTGACCCGCGGCGCCGGGGCATGGCCCGTACCCGGCGCCGTACGACTTGGTGGCTCAGACACGGTCACTGACTGTACGTCCTGATTCGGCGTCATGTCGCCGCGAACCCGGGAAAATCCTCCCGAACAGCCCCTCCGCGACTGCGGACGGTGTCAGCACGTGAAGACGATCTTGCCGGCGGTCCGGCCGTCGAGCATGGCGCGGAAGCCCTCCTCGGCCCGGGCGAGGGGCAGTTCCAGCCCGATCTCGGGCGAGATCCCCGCCATCGCGACGAAGGCCAGGAGATCGGTCAGCTCGTCGCGGGTGCCCATCGTCGAGCCCACCACCCGCAGCTGCAAGAAGAACAGACGCTGCAGGTCCGCCGGCGGGTTGGGTCCGCTCGACGAGCCGGAGATGACGATGATGCCACCCGGCTTGAGGGCCCGCATCGAGTGCGACCAGGTGGCCTCGCCGACCGTCTCGAACACGGCGTCGACCTTGCCCGGCAACCGCTCCCCGGACGGGAAGGTGGCGTGCGCGCCGAGCTTCTCGGCCACCGCACGCTTGTCCGCGGAGCGGCCGGTGACCCACACCCGCATCCCGGCCGCGCCGCCGAGCTGGATCAGGGCGGTGGACACGCCGCCGCTCGCGCCCTGCACGAGCATCGTCTGCCCGGGCCGCAGGCCCGACTTCGTGAACAGCATCCGGTACGCCGTCAGCCACGCCGTGCCCATACAGGCGGCCTGCGTCATCGACAGCGCGGCGGGCTTGGGGATCGCGTTGCGCGCGGGCACCACCACCGTCTCGGCGAAGCTGCCCTGGTACCTCTCGGTCAACAGGGTGCGCTTCGGGTCGAGCGTCTCGTCGCCCGTCCACGACGGGTCGCCGATCACCGAGTGCAGCACCACCT
Organism: Pseudonocardia sp.; assembly: GCA_043716935.1. GTDB lineage: Bacteria > Actinomycetota > Actinomycetes > Mycobacteriales > Pseudonocardiaceae > Pseudonocardia. The sequence goes on along the minus strand of JAYSXW010000376.1, from coordinate 9,439 downwards.
CGGTGCCGTCGGCCAGGGTGCCGGCACCGTCGCAGCCCAGGATCATCGGGAACTGGTCGGGCTTGATCCCGACCCCGCGCAACGTCCAGATGTCGTGCATGTTGAGGCTCGCGGCGCCGACCGTCACGGCCACGAAGCCGTCCGGTATCCGGGCCTCGGGCCGGTCGCCGAGGGTCAGCGAGTCCAGCGGCGCGTTGGCGTTGGGCGAGGAGGCGTAGACGGCGAACATCTGCTGAACCTATCCCGGCTAGGGTGTCGGACGTGGCACGGGCGGTGGCGGACTGGTGGGACGCGATCGAGCTGTGGCTCACCCAGCAGGAGTTCCCGTTGCAGGTCCTGCTCGCGATCGTCGTGCTGGTGCCGCTGTGCTGGGGTACGGCCGTGGCGGTCGACCGGCTCGTCGACCTCATCGTCGACCGGCTCCGCACCGGCCGCGGCTAGGCGGTCGCGAGGGCCGGCAGGAATTCCGAGCATCCTGCGTCGACGAGGACCGTGGCGAACGTGTCACCCCGCGTCGCACCCCGGTTGACGATCACCACCGGGATGCCGATCTTGTGGGCGTGGCGGACGAAGCGCAGGCCCGACATGACCGTCAACGACGATCCGGCGACGAGCAGTGCCTCGGCGGCCTCGACCAGCTCGTAGGCCCGCACGACCCGATCCCTGGGCACGTTCTCCCCGAAGAACACGACGTCGGGCTTGAGGACACCGCCGCAGGCCTCGCACGGGGCGAGGCGGAAGCCGTCGGTGGCGACCAGCTCGGCGTCGCCGTCCGGGGCGGCCTCCACGGCGAGCCCGGCGGCTTCGACGAAGCCGGGGTTGAGCGCGGTGAAGCGGCCCTGCAGCTCCGCGCGGGGGCTGATCGCACGGCACCCGAGGCACACGACGTCGGCGATGCGGCCGTGCAGGTCGATCACGTCGCGGTGCCCGGCCGCCCCATGCAGGCCGTCGACGTTCTGCGTGATCAGCCCCTGCAGCGCCCCGGCGCGTTCCAGCCCGGCGAGTGCCCGGTGCCCGGCGTTCGGTTCGGCGTGCGCCATCCGCGCCCAGCCGACGTGGCTCCGCGCCCAGTAGCGGCACTGCGCCGGCGCCCCCGACACGAACTCCTGGTGGGTCATCGGGGTGCGGCGGGGGGAGCCGGGGCCCCGGTAGTCGGGGATGCCCGAGTCGGTCGACAGCCCGGCCCCGGTCAACGCGACGACCGCCCGCCCCCGCAGCAGATCGAGCGCGCGCACCCCGGCGTCCGTCCCGGTGACCGTTCTCACGCCGTCCACGGTAACCCCCGCCCCGCGCGGGCACCCCGCCGTCACGGCTCGGAGGTGCCGGCCGCCCAGGACGGCCTGCGCTTCTCGACGAATGCCCGCATCCCTTCCTGGCCCTCCTGCGCCGCGAAGAACGTGGCCGAGACGCGGCCCATCGCGGCGAACCGGTCGGCCATCGGGCCCCTGCGGTCGGCGAGCAGCAGTTCCTTCGTCGCCGCCAGCGCGCCCGGGGCGCCCAGGCGCAGGGCCTCGACGTAGCGGTGGGTCTCGACATCAAGATCGAAGCCGGGGACAGCGCTGTTGAGCAACCCGATCTCGACGGCCCGGGCCGCCTCGAACGTCTCGCCGGTGAGGAACAGCTCATGGGCGGCGCGAGCAGCGAGGCGCGGCAGCACCGTCACCGAGATGATCGCCGGGACCACCCCGATCCGGACCTCGCTGAACGCGAACGTCGCGTCGGCCGCCGCCACGGCGATGTCGCAAGCCGCCACCATCCCGACACCGCCGGCCCGCGCCGATCCGGCGAGCTTCGCGATCACCGGGGTGGGGGAGGTCCAGAGGCGCTCCAGGATCGCCGGGAACTCCCGCTCCACGCCGGCCGAGCGCGGCTCCTTGAGGTCCATCCCGGCGCAGAACACGGGTCCGGTGTGGGTCAGCACGATCACCCGGGCGGCCGCGTCCGGGATCGCGGACTCCAGCTGGGCCATCAGCTCCCGGCGCAGCGTCGCCGACAGCGCGTTGCGGTTGTCGGGGGAGTCCAGGGTGATCGTCGCGACGCCGTCGGCGACGTCGAGGTGCACCAGCTCGCCCGGTAGCTCGCTCATGCGGGCACGTTATCCGGATCATCGGCGGGATCGTCGGTGTACGCGCTGGCCTGCAGGGCGGAGCGGATGCTCGCCCACGCCTGCGGTGCCGCGGCCAGCAGCACGGCGGGGGCGAGCAGCGGGTGCAGCACCCCGGCCGTGATCACCGCTGACGCCGCGGAGATCAACCCGGCCGTGAGGTCGCCCGCCTTCCGGACGCCGCTGCGGAAGCGGGTGCGCGCGCCGTTCACCACGCGCTCGAGGAGCTGGGTGAAGTCCGGCTCGTCGAAGGCGACGAGATCGACCTGCACCAGCGCGGCGTAGAGCTCGTCCTGCACGAGCCGCTCCACCTTCGGCCCCAGTCGGGCCCGGATCGAGCCGGCGGCGGCATCGAGCAGGCCGCGGGCCGCGAACGCGCCGACGACCACGGCGAGTGCGGGCAACGCGGCGACGACCCGGTCCGGGGTGGGACCGTCGGCGAGCAGGCGGGTGAACACGTCGGCCGTGGCGAGCAGGCCGAACGCCTGCACACCGCCGGTGGCGAGCTGCAGGACCCCGCCGAGGACCGTCAGCCGCGGGGCTGCGCGGTAGGACCAGGCCACGAGCCGGGCGACGGTGCGCGGCGTCGCCGCCCCGACCTCCCGCAGGCCGGCCTCGGCCACCTTCTGCTGGCCGACGGCCCAGTACGGGGTCTCCAGGTCGTCGACGCCGATCAGAGGAGCCACCCGCCCATCGTCCCTGACGATCGCGAGGGTCGGCAGCGATTATCGGAGCGACCGGGGTCGTGAGTGGATACCGGTGCCCTGGCCCCGGTATCCACTCCCGGGGGCATCAGGAAGACTTGACCCGCGTCCAGTCGTTGGTGATCTGCACGCCGGCGCGGGCGAACAGCACGCTCACCGGGCAGCGGCGGGCGACCTCGTCGCGCAGGGTGTCGAACTGGTCGGCCGTGGCGTCGGTGGTGACCTCGGCCGTGATCCGCAGGTTCTGGAACGTGGCGTCGGCGGTGCCCCGGCCGGTGGTCATGATCGTCGGGTCGAAGTCGGCGGGGACGTCGATGTCGACGGCCTCGATCGTGATGCCCAGCTCCTTGGCGACGATCTGCGAGGTCACCTGGTTGCACGAGCTGAGCGACGCGAGCGTGTAGGCCAGCGGGCTCGGGTGCTGGTCCTTGCCCCCGAACGCCTCGTAGGCGTCGGTCTCGATGACGTAGTCGGCGCCCTTGACGGCGACGGTCTGGGCGACGCCGGTACCGGCACCGCGGACGGCGAAGTTGACGAGCGGCATGGGTGTCTCCTGGAGGCGTGCGGGGATGCCGGCGGCGCGGCGGGGATGACGGTCCGGGTCAGCGACAGCTGGCGGCGCAGATGCGCAGCAGGTCCACGTGCAGGCGGCGCACGAGACCCGGGTTCACAGTGTCTCAGTCAACGGCATTGCCGGAGGGTGCGCCAGTCTGGATCGGTGTGACGGCGAGTGCCGCCCGGGCCCGGTGGCGTGTCGGGGGGGCGGGCCCGACGGGTCGGCGCTGCCGGTCTGCGGCGCGCTGTAGGTCTGGAACGCGTCGATGACCAGGCTGAGGTAGCCCGCGACGGTCCGCCGCGCTCCTCGTCGAGGTCGTCGGCGGCCTGCTCGAGGAGGACGACCAGGGCATGATTGCACTATCCATTGACTGAAGAAAAGGTGCGAGCCCGTGACGGGGACATCGGAATCCGGTTCGAGGCGGCGGTGGTGGGGTCTGATCGCGATCAGCCTCGGCGTCGCTCTGATCATCGTCGACACCACGATCGTGAACGTGGCGATCCCGTCGCTGATCGCCGATCTGAAGATCAGCTCGAGCCAGGCCCAGTGGGTTCAGGAGGCCTACGCGGTGGTGTTCGCCGCATTGCTGCTGGTCGCGGGCCGGATCGCCGACACCGTCGGCGCGCGCAGGGTGTTCCTGGCCGGGGTGGCGGTGTTCACCGCGGCGAGCGTACTGGCGGCGCTGGCGCCGACCGGGGACCTGCTGGTGGCCAGCCGGTTCATCCAGGGAGCGGGTGGTGCAGCGATCCTGCCGACGTCGCTGTCCCTGATCAACTCGACGTTCCGGGGCCGGGAGCGCGGGCAGGCGTTCGCGATCTGGGGCTCCACGATCGGAGCAGCCGCCGCGCTGGGCCCGTTGCTGGGCGGCTGGTTGACCACCGATCTTTCCTGGCGGTGGGCGTTCGGTATCAACATCCCGCTCGGTGTCGCCATCGCCGTGGGCATGCTGGTGTTCCTCGATCCGTCGCCGCGCGCGCGGGTCGGGGGTGGGTTCGACTCGGCCGGCGTGGTGCTGTCGGTGATCGGGTTCGGTGGGTTGGCCTTCGGCCTGATCGAGGGCCGTACCTACGGATGGTGGAGCCTGATCCGTCCCGTCGACGTCGCCGGGATCCGGTGGAGCACCGGACTCTCCCCGATCCCGGTGGTGTTCGCGCTCGCGCTCGCCGCGCTGATCGGGTTGGTGGCCGTGCAGGTCCGGCAACGCCGCCGCGGCCGGCCGGGGCTGATCGATCTCGACCTGTTCTCGATCGATTCGTTCCGCAACGGCAACATCGCCAGCTCGATCATCAGCCTGGGCGAGTTCGGGTTGTTGTTCGCGCTGCCGCTGTGGCTGCAGAACGTGCTGGGCTACACCGCGTTCCAGACCGGGCTGGTGCTGCTGGCCCTGGCGGTGGGCAGCTTCGCCGCGAGCGGCATCGGCGCCGTCCTGGCGGAACGGGTGTCGCCGCTGGGTCTGGTCCGCATCGGGATCGCCCTGGAGATCGTGGGGGTCGCCGGCATCGGAGTGGTGATCGCCCCGACCACACCGTGGTGGGCGCTCACGCCCCTGCTGTTGGTCTACGGGGCCGGGGTGGGCTTCGCGACCGCCCAGGTCACCAACGTCGTCCTCGCCGACGTGCCGGTCGCCTCCAGCGGGAGCGCCTCCGGCCTGCAGAGCGCCGCCCGTCAGGTCGGCTCGGCGATGGGCATCGCCGTGCTCGGCACGGTGCTGTTCAGCAGCCTGTCCAGCTCCCTGCGCAGCGGATTGCGCGATCTGGGCCTGCCGGCCGAGCAGGTGGACCGGCTCTCCACCGCGATCACCGACAGCGCCGGCGCCGCGATCACCCCGCTCGCCGCCGATCCGGCCACCCGTGCGGCCGCCGACGTCGCCGCGTCCGCACTGAGCCACGCCACCTCGACCGCCGCCTACGTCGCGGCCGGCGCGCTGGTGCTGGGGTTCCTCGCCTCCCTGCGCATCCGGTCCACCCCGTCCGCCGCCACCCTCGGGTCGGTGGGCGGGGCCGTCATCCAGGACACGCAGGTCGGTGCGACGGGGGTCCGGAGCCCGTGACCGCAGGCGTGACCCGTGGGCCCGGCAGGAGCTGGCGCTGTACGTGCGGATGTCAAGTCATCCGCGGTGTACGGACCGGCGGCGAGGCAGCTCATCTCGAGGACCTTGGGCGAACTCTCCGAACGGCTCTGACCCGGCCGCCGCACAGGTCCCGATCCCGATCGCGCCGACGCGTCAGCACGGTCAGGCCCCCAGCGCCAGGCCGCGGGCGCGCAGCACCCGCCGCTCGACGGGGCGGAACACCAGCAGTTCGATGCCGATCCCGACCACCAGGATGAGGAAGATCGCGGCGATCACCTCGGGCATGTCGGAGAAGTCGCTGCCCTCCTTGAGGTAGGCGCCGAGCCCGAACCCCAGCAGCGGGCCCGATGCGATGATCTCCGCGGCCATCAGCGAGCGCCAGGAGAACGCCCAGCCCTGCTTGCAGCCCGCGAGGTAGCCGGGAAGCGCGGCGGGCAGCAGGATGTGCCGGGCGTGGGAGAGCCCGCGGGCGCCCAGCACCGTGCCGACGCGCGGCAGGATCGGGGGGATCTGGTCGATGCCCGCGACGAGCCCGTTCGCGATCGACGGGATGGAGCCGGCCAGCACGACGAAGTAGATCGTGGCGTCGGTCAGGCCGAACCACAGGACGGCCGCCGGCACCCACGCGACCGACGGCAGGCTCTGCAGCCCCGAGAGCAACGGTCCGATCGCCGAGCGCACCACCTGGAACTTCGCCACGAGCAGCCCCAGCGGCGTGGCTACCAGCAGCGCGACGGCGAAGCCGAGGAAGGCGCGGCTGATCGAGGTCCAGAGGATGTCGGGCACCCGGCCGTCGTCGACGATCGTCGTGAACTCGTGCCACACGCTCGCCGGCTCGGGGATCTTGAACTCGCTGGTGATCGCCGACGCCCACACCAGCTGCCAGGCCAGGATGAACAGCGCCAGCGCGACGAACGGTGGCACACCGACCGCGACCGCCCGGCGCCACCACGGCCGGGTGGTCGGCGTCGGGGTGTCGAGGGCGTCGAGCCCGGCGAGGGCAGCGGCGCCCTCGGCGTCCCGTACCCGCAGCTCAGGCGGCATGATCGGTGATCACCCGGCGGAGCTGCGCGGTGATCTCGCCGTGCAGGTCCCCGTCCCTGTCCGGGCCCCCGACCCGCCACTCCCGCACGACCGTGCCCGGCCGCGACGACAGCAGCACCACCCGCTGCGCCAGCCGGGTCGCCTCCCGCACGTCGTGGGTGACGAAGACGATCGTCGTCCCGGTGGCCTCCCAGACCCTCAGCAGCTCACCCTGCAGGACGTCGCGGGTGATGGCGTCCAGCGCCGCGAACGGCTCGTCCATGAGCAGCAGGGCGTCACCGTCGCCGGACGTCGCGGCCAGCGCGCGGGCCAGCGAGACGCGTTGCCGCATCCCGCCCGACAGCTGGTGGGGGCGCTTGTCGGCCTGCCCGTCGAGCCGTACCAGCTCCAGCAACTCCTGCGCGCGGTCACGGCGGGCGCGCCGGGCGACGCCCGCGAGCCGCAACGGCAGCTCGACGTTGCGTCCCGCGGTGAGCCATGGCAGCAGCGCCGCCTCCTGGAACATGAACGACGGCCGCGACGTCGCCAGCGTCACCTGCCCGGCGCTGGGCTCCTCCAGCCCCGCGACGAGGTTGAGCAGCGTCGACTTGCCGCAGCCCGACGCCCCGAGCAGGCACACGAACTCGCCGGGACGCACCCGCAGGTCGATGCCGTGCAGTGCGGTGACGGCGTTCGGTCCGGTACCGAACGTCTTGCCCACCCCCCGCAGCTCCACGGCTGGTGCGGCGGTGGCGGTACGGGCGGGTTCGGTGATCGTGGCGGTCATGGCGCTCATCCCTGCGGTTCGTCGAGACCGGCGGCGTCGACCGCCGGCTTGCCCGTCGCCTGCAACACGCTGTTGAGCGAGCGCACGTCGACGAAACCCGTCAGATCGGTCTCCTTCTCCGTCACGCCCGCGGTGACGCTGTCGCGGGAGAGCTGGGGGAAGGTTGCGGCGAGCGGGTCGAGCCCGAAGGACAGCTCGGTGAACGCCCGGTCGAGCACCGGGGCCGCGAGCGTCGAGCCGGTCAGCTTCCGGATCGCCTCGTTCGCGACGGTCGTGGCGCCCACCAGGTCCGACGCCGCGAAGACGATGGCGGCCTGCTCGCCGCGCAGCAGCGCCTGGACGGTCTCGGGATGCTGGGTGAGGAACTCGGTACGGACGATCAGCACGGTGGTCGGGAACTTCCCATCGGGCCAGAGCGTCCTCTCGTCGACCAGCACGCTCGCGCCGGCGTCGACGAGCCGGGAGCTCCACGGCTCCGGCAGCCACCCGCCGGCGAGTTGACCGGACTTGTACAGGTCGAGCGTGCGCGGGTTGTCGAGGTTCTGGACGGTGACCTTGTCGGGTCCCTCGCCCTGCTCGAGACCGCGAGCCTGCAGCCACTTCTTGAGCGCGACGTCCTGCGTGTTGCCCTTCTGCGGCGTGGCGATGACGGAGCCCCTGAGCTGCTCGGGCGAGGTGATGCCGGGGCTCACCACCAGCTGGGCCCCGCCCGAGGTGGAGCCGGCGACCAGGCGCACCGCCTTGCCGTTCGACTTCGCGAAGGCGTTGATCGCGGGGCTGGACCCGATGAACGCCGCGTCCAGGGAGCCACCCAGCAGCGCGGCGACCTCCTCCGGGCCGGCGTTGAACGTCTGCGGCGTGAGCGTCGTCGCGCCGAGTTCCCGTGCGAAGAACCCCTTCTCGACCCCGATCAGGGCGGGGGCGTGGGTGATGTTCGGGAAGTAGCCCAGCCGCAGCTCGGCGGCGGGGGAGGTGCTGGCCGGGGGCGTGGCGGCGGGAGCCTCCGCAGCGCGGGAGCAGCCGGCCACGCTGACCAGGAGAGCGGTCACCAGGAGCGCGGCGGCCAGGACGAGGGGACGGAGGCGCATGAGCGGGGGTCCTTTCGCGCGCGCCATCGAGCGCGCGGCAGAGCGGTGGGGGAGGCACTCCCGGGGCGCGGACGAGCGCGCAGCAGCGGGCGGAGGGTCAGCGACAGAACTCGTCGAACGCGTGGCCGCGCCGCGAGGGCCAGAAGCGTTCGAGATCGCGGACGACCGTCGCCGGCGTGGCCTCGACGCGTCGGGAGACGCGGGGCGACGGGGACATGACCCCATCGTGCGCACCGCGGGCGTGCGGGACAACCCGCTGTCCGCGGGTCGGGATCACGACGAAATGTCCGGACCTCAACTGGCGTCGACGGTCAGCGGGACGCCGACCAGACCCGCGGCCAGGGTGTTGCCGCTGGGCGGGTCGATGAGCAGGAAGCTGCCGGTGGCGCGGATGTCGGCGTAGTCGTCGACGGGCAGGGGGTCGGCGGTGCGCAGCGTCACGCGGGCGATGTCGTTGATCGCCAGTTCGCCGGGTGCGTCGATCCACGTCACGGTGTCGGTGTCGAGCCGGTCGCCCAGCGCGCCGACGATCGCCGGTGTCGTGCGGGTGCCGTGCTTGAGCAGCAGCCGCGCGCCGGGTCGCAGCGGCTTCTCCGCGAGCCAGCACAGCGTCGCGTCCAGTTCGGTGGTGACGCGCGGGGGGTGCGCGGCCGAGGCCAGGACGTCGCCGCGGGAGAGGTCGATGTCGTCGGCGAGCAGGACGGTGACGCTCCGACCGGCGCCGGCCGAGTCCAGCGGCCCGGCGGCGGTGTCGACGGCCGCGATCGTGGTGCGCGCCCCACCGGGCAGCACGACGACCTCGTCCCCGGAACGGACGGTCCCGCTCGCGACCTGCCCGGCGTACCCGCGGTAGTCCCGTGGGGCGCCGGCGGAGCGGGCGTCGATGCCGTGCGGCGGGCGGATCACGTACTGCACCGGCATCCGGAACGGCGCGCCGGCGTCGGCCGGGGTGACGGGCACCGACTCCAGGTGGCCGAGCAGCGTCGGCCCGTCGTACCAGGGGGTGTGGGTCGAATGCTCGACGACGTTGTCGCCGACCAACGCCGAGACCGGGATCGTGGTGACCGACCCGAAGCCCAACGAGCGCGCCAGCCCTTCGAAGTCCT
>JAYSXW010000375.1:0-3510 GCA_043716935.1 Pseudonocardia sp. | reverse complement strand
GGCGGGTGCGGCGCCAGCACGAGGAACTACTCGCGTTGCGCGACGCCGACCGTCGTCGCGCGGTGTCCGACGAACGCCGCCGCGTCGCGCGAGATCTGCACGACGTCGTGTCCTGCACCCGACCCAGGTCCGTGAACTGCTGGCGGCAGGTGACCAGGGGTTCGCGGCGGCGGCGGTGGACATCGACCGGCGTCTGCGCACGGAAATCCGTGAACTCCAGCGTCACCGGGAGCGGATCGCCACGCTCGCGGCCGGCGACAGCCTGGCGCTGCCGCCCGAGGTGGTCGCCTACCTCGAACGGATGCGCGAGCTCGGGTTCCGGGAGCGGTTGATCGAGATCGAGCGCGACAGCTGAATCCTGATCGCGGCCCGGATGCCGGACCAGGTGCGGGCGTTCATGGCGATCAAGCACGTGCAGATCGAGCACGAAGGGCTGCGCCGGCTGTATCTCGACGTCGGGGACCTCGCCGACTGTGCTCGCAACGACCCGAGGCTGCCGGTACTCGCGGGCCGCGTCTGCGCGTTCCTCGACGCGGCAGCCGCCGAGTCTGCGGACATGGAGGAGGATCAGCCGGTCCCCGACGACCTGGTCGCGCTCCTCGATGCGTTGTTCATCGAGTTCTTCCCCTGCGCGCCGCGCCTGCTCGAGCTCCTCGAGGAACGGGGCTATACGGGATGGACCAACATCAGACGCACGGATTCCGCGACCCAGCAGCGTGACGACGGTTCGGGTCAGCCTGCCGCGGGGCCTTCGTAGAGCACCCGGCCGTCCGAGTCGAGGGCGCGGACGGTGAGCCGGCGCGGGTCCGGGTCGACGCCGTCCGGGACGATCGTGGCGAAGGTGCCACCACCGACGGGCACGACCCACCCCCGCCCTGCTCCGTCGCTCACCTCGATCCGCACGACCCGGTCCTGGACCGGGCCGCCGACCACGGCGCCGTCGAGGCCGGGCAGCACAGCGCCGGGTCTGGGCAGCCATACGAACGGCCGCGGACCGTCCGACGTGCCACCGATCCGCCACACCTCCACCGGCAGCGCCCCGCCCGGGCGCACCACACATCCGCCGATCACCGCCGATGCCGTGACGACCAGCAGGTCGCCCCCGTCGGGCAACGCCAGCACCTGTGCTGGCGCCCAGAACCGCCCGGGGGGACCGGCCGCGAGGCACCGTTGCAGGAGGATGTGTGCCTCCGCCGACTGGTCCATGGGAACGATCTTCCGGTCCTCGACGTGGAGGGCGGGCGGTACGAGGTCCAGGACCGGCCGGCCGTCCACGGTGACCGGGCCGTCGGCCACCACGGCGTACCGAACGGGTGGTCTCGGCTTGTCCGCCACGGACACCGTGACCGTCGCACCCGGTGGAGCCGCGGCCGCGACCACGCCGGACGGCGACGTCAGCAGCAGCGACGCGCCACCCATCGGCAGCGCGGCAGCGGGGTCGGACACGTCCACCGTGGTGGGACCGGTGGCGCAGACGAACGGATGCGCTCCCCCGTCGAGCACGGCGGCAACGACCCCCCGGGCCTCCGTGGAGGCGACCGGGCGCCAGTCGGCGCGACCGGGGTAGTCCGCCGCCCGTCCGGCCACCGCCAGGGCCTCGGCGCAGCGGTCGAGACTCAGCTCGGTGCGATCCGACGGCGTGCGATCCGACGGCAGCGGCAGCGGCGGCGGCAACGCCTCCGGCGGCCGGGCCAGCAGCACGACGACAGCCACCGTCACCGCGGCGAGCACCGCGGCGAGCAGCGGCAACCGCGCCGAGGCTGCGTCGACCATGCCCCAGGTATACCGGGCCGCGTCCCGCAGTCAATGCCCGGACGGCCTCAGCCCTGCGCCAGCCACTCGATCGTTCGCTGACAGCGACCTCGTCGTGTCCAACCTCGTCGAGGACGACTTCAAGCGCACGGCCCAGCTCGTCGAGCAGTACGTCGATTTGCACTCGGATGCGGGCGCCATCGCCGAGCTGCGCTCTACTACCACCGATCGTCACCACGTTGCCACGGTCGGCCGAAACATGTCCCGGTGGAGCCGGAGGTCGGGATCGAACCGACGACCTACCGCTTACAGGGCGGCTCGTAGATGACTTATGGTGCGCCTGCCTACACGAACGCTGCATACGTCGTCGCCTGCCGTGGCTGGTCTGCACCCCGGCACCACAAACTCGCACCAGAAGTGTTCCACGCTGCGGGCATCGGCCGTCCACCGAGCGAGATCCCTGCGCCGAGCCTGCCGGCAGCTGCCAGCCGGGCCGTTACGGTGCGCCGATAACCGGAGGAGGTGGTCGACCATGAGCGTGTCCGCTGCCGACGGCCCCTACGAGTTCGTCGTCGCACCCGAACTCGCCGAGGTCGCCGAACGACTCGGCGTACCGCTACACGCTGGCGACCGCGTCCGGTTCGAGGTCATCGCACGTGAAGGCTCCGACGCACCGCCTCGCCGCCGGCTGAGTTGGCTGGGCAGTGTCAGCACCGGCGAACACACCCTGAGCGAAGGCGCCAAGGACGTCATCCGCACCGGAATGGCACCAAGCTGACTGAGATCGTCGTCGATCCCTGCGATCCCGTAGGGCACCATGGGCACCATGGGCGGCAGCCAACGATCCGCACCACGTCCGGGATGGGTCCGCGACATCGCCGTGCCGACGACGCTCGACGACTTGCGGGGCCCACTGAACGGACGTGTCGGGCTACCAGCGTCCGTGTTCTGGTCCGGACCCGAACCGCGCGCCGTCCGCTGGGACCTGGCCGACGTCCACCGGCGCCGCGACCTCTACGAGATCGTTCTCGTCGAAGGTTCCGCCGACAACATCCGGACTCTGATCAACGGCCCGGCACTCGTCGACCTCTGGGACCAGATGTACCTACCACCCTGGGTACGACAAGCCTGGCGTGAGCTCATCACCTCTGCGCGTGCGGCTGCCTGATCCGTGCCACTCGATCCCCTGCAGGACCTGATCACCAGGACGGCACTGGGCCTTCCCGAGGCCCGCACCCTTGCTCTCGCCGGCGGCGGGGCGATGATCGCGCACGGATTCGTCTCACGCCTCACCCACGATGTCGACCTGTTCACGGAAGTTGATGACCACGAAGCGGTACTGGTCGCCGCGGCGCTGCGTACAGCTCTCGAACAACTCGGCCTCATGACCATCGAAGCCGAGCGACCGCCCCTTGACCATCGCTTCGTCGCCGTCGACCCCGCCAACGGTCAGGAGTGCCTGGTCGAGGTCTTCGCCGACGGCGGCAGACTTCGGCAGCGCGTCACCCTCGACGTCGGCGACGTTCTTCACCCCGACGACCTCGCCGCGGACAAGGTCCTTGCTCTCTGGGGCCGCGCCCGCCGCGCGACTTCTTCGACGTCCACGCCCTTCTCCAGATCTACGGCCCGAGCCAACTCCTGGAACTCGCAGCCGAGAAGGACGCCGGGTTCACGACGAACACGTTCCTCGACGCGATCAATGCAATCAAACGACTCACACCACAGGATTGGGCCGAGGACGGCATCGACGCGAACGCC
>JAYSXW010000374.1:0-3517 GCA_043716935.1 Pseudonocardia sp. | reverse complement strand
TCGGCGTCCACCAGCTCCCAGCCGCTGCCGGCGAGTCGACCGGCCAGCTCCTCCGAATCGACCTCGTTGCGGGCACACCCGAGGGTCAGCAGGGCAGCCCGCCGCGGAGCGGCGGGGACGACATCGGCTCTGGACACGGGTCCCAGGGTATCCGGCGGTCCGTGATCTACCCTCCGGCCGTGGCAACGGTGGCCGTGCGGCGGGCGCGAACCGCGGACGTGACGACGATCAAGCAACTCGTGGACTCCTACGCGGGCCGCGTCCTGCTCGCCAAGGAGATCGTCACCCTCTACGAGTCGGTGCAGGAGTTCCTGGTGGCCGAGCTCGACGGCGAGGTGGTCGGCTGCGGGGCACTGCACGTGCTGTGGGCGGATCTCGGCGAGGTCCGCACCGTTGCCGTACACCCCCGCGTCCTGGGCCGGGGGGTCGGGCACGCGATGGTCGACGCACTCATCGACGCCGCCAGCGAGCTGGGCTTGGCGCGGCTGTTCGTGTTGACGTTCGAGAAGCAGTTCTTCAGCCGCCACGGCTTCGCCGAGATCGACGGCACCCCGGTGGAGCCCGACGTCTTCGCCGCGATGCTGCGCTCCTACGACGCCGGCGTCGCGGAGTTCCTCGACCTCGCCCACGTCAAGCCCAACACCCTGGGAAACACGCGGATGATCCTGCAGCTGACGTGGCCCGTGCGCGGCTGACAGTGTTCGGCCCTGATCTCCACTCCGCATACGGCCGGGCTCGATAGCCTCGCACGCATGGCCACACCAGTCCCCGGACCTGAGCCGCCCGTCCCCGGTGAGCAGCAGCAGCGCGGACGACGGCCGGCCGCGGTCCTGCTCCCCTGGGTCACCGGCTACACCGGCTGGCACGCCGACGCCGGACCGGTGGGCACGCACCAGGGCGTGGCGTCCCCGCACCTGACGGTCCTGCTGTGTCTCACCGGCGCGGTCGAGATCCTGGCCAACTCCGATCCCGCGCGTCCCGGCGGGACGTTCGTCGCGATGGTGGGCGGCCTGCAGGACGGCCCCGCTCTGGTGGCGACGGGTCCGGTGCAGACCGGCATCCAGCTGCGCCTGACCTGGCGTGGCGCCCGCGCACTGTTCGGGATGCCCGCCGGCGAGCTGGCCGGCGACACCGTCGACCGCGCGGGGTTGCTGGGCCGCCGCACCGACGGCCTCCTCGACCGACTCGCCTCCGCCCCGGACTGGCCCGAACGCTTCACGCTCCTCGACATCGAGCTGGCCGCGCTGGTGTGCCGCGGGCCGGGCGACCGCGGCGTCGTCCCGGAGGTCGGCTACGCGTGGGACCGCCTCGAGAACTCGGGCGGGACGCTGCGCATCGGCGAGCTGGCCGCCGAGGTCGGCTGGAGTCGCCGCCACCTCGCCGACCGCTTACGCGCCGAGACCGGCCTGGGCCCGAAGACCGCGGCCCGCCTGATCCGTTTCGAGCGGGCGTGCGACCGGCTGCGCGGGCCACAGCGGGCCACGTTGGCGGAGGTGGCGGCCGACGCCGGCTACGCCGATCAGAGCCACCTCTCCCGCGACTTCCGCGATCTCGCCGGCCAGACCGCCACCTGCTGGCTCGCCGAACGCGCCACATCCTGACGACCCCATCCGCCGACCCACGCGAGTCGGGGTGTGGACGCGCGCGAGTCGAGTCCACCGCGCGCAGGTCGGGGCCGAGGGGTCCGCACGGGTCGGGTTCCACGTGCTCGCGAGTCGGGGCGTGAGTGCGGCCGCGTCGGGGCGTGGGTGCGGCCGAGTCGGGGCGTGAGTGCGGCAATGCCCGCGAGTCGGGTGGCCGTACGCGGAGTCGGACGGCCGCGTGCCCCTGCCCGGGTAGAGGACGTCGGGCCAGCGCATCGGGGGTGCCCCGGGCGGCGAGCTCGACGGTCACTCCTGCTCGGCATCGGGGTCGGCGCCACCTCCACCACGCATCAGCCACAGCACACCCTCGAGCTCGTCGGGCTTGATCAGCACGTCGCGGGCCTTCGACCCCTCCGAGGGCCCCACCACCCCGCGCGTCTCCAGCAGGTCCATGAGCCGCCCGGCCTTCGCGAACCCGACGCGCAGCTTGCGCTGCAGCATCGACGTCGACCCGAACTGCGAGGTGACGATCAGCTCGGTGGCCTGCAGCAGGATGTCGAGGTCGTCACCGATCTCGGGGTCGACCTCTCTGCCGTCACCCGACTCGCCGCCCTTCTTCTGGGCGGTGACCCCGTCGGTGTAGGTCGGCTCGGCCTGGTCCTTGGTGAACGCGACGACCGAGGAGATCTCGTCGTCGTCGACGAACGCGCCCTGCATCCGCACGGGCTTGCTCATGCCCATCGGCAGGTACAGCGCGTCGCCCATGCCGATCAGCTTCTCGGCTCCGGGCTGGTCGAGGATGACGCGTGAGTCGGTCAAGGAGGACGTCGCGAAGGCGAGCCGGGACGGGACGTTGGTCTTGATCAGTCCGGTGACGACGTCGACGGACGGCCGCTGCGTGGCGAGCACCAGGTGGATGCCGGCGGCGCGGGCCTTCTGGGTGATCCGCACGACGGCATCCTCGACGTCGCGGGGCGCGGTCATCATGAGGTCGGCCAGCTCGTCGACGATGCACAGGATGTAGGGGTAGGGGCGGTAGACACGCTCACTGCCCAGCGGCGCGGTGATCTCCCCGCTGCGGACACGCTTGTTGAACTCGTCGACATGGCGCACCTTGTTGACCTGCATGTCCTGGTAGCGCTGCTCCATCTCCTCCACCAGCCACGCGAGTGCCGAGGCGGCCTTCTTGGGTTGGGTGATGATGGGCGTGATCAGGTGCGGGATGCCCTCGTAGGGCGTCAGCTCCACCATCTTGGGGTCGATGAGAATCATGCGGACCTCGTCGGGCGTGGCCCTGCTCAGGAGCGACACCAGCATCGAGTTCACGAAGCTGGACTTGCCGGAGCCCGTGGAACCGGCGACGAGCAGGTGCGGCATCTTCGCGAGATTGGCCGTCAGGAAGTGGCCCTCGATGTCCTTGCCCAGCCCGACGACCAGCGGATGCTGCTCGGCGCGGGCGTTGCCGCTGCGCAGCACGTCGCCCAGGCGCACCATCTCGCGATCGGTGTTGGGCACCTCGATGCCGACGGCGGACTTGCCCGGGATCGGCGCCAGGATGCGCACGTTGTCCGTGGCCACGGCGTAGGAGATGTTCTTCGTCAGCTGAGTGATCTTCTCGACCTTGACGGCCGGGCCCAGCTCGATCTCGTAGCGGGTGACGGTCGGGCCGCGGGTGAAGCCGGTGACCTGGGCATCGACGCTGAACTGCTCCAGCACCCCGGTGATGCGCTCGATCATGGCGTCGTTGGCGCTGCTGCGGGTCTTGGGCACCGGCCCGGTGGGCAGCAGGTCGCTCGGCGGGAGCAGGTAGGGCTCGCCGTCGGTGGGAGCGACGGTGAGGCGCAGCTGCTCACCGGGGGCGCCGTCGGGCCCGGGCTCGGCGGGCGGGGTCGCGGGCACGGTGGCGGGGGCCCGGCGGGCCCGCGGCGGGCGGG
>JAYSXW010000373.1:0-1165 GCA_043716935.1 Pseudonocardia sp. | reverse complement strand
GCCCCGGCCCCGGCCCCGAAATCGACGTCCTTGGTCTGCACCGCCCCCGCCGTCCGCCCCGGCGCCGTCTGGTGGCTCCAGTAGAGGTTGGTGTGCGCGATGACCTGATCGGGCGGCGGGGCGCCCCAGACCGAGAGGTCCTCCGTCGTGTGCGCGTCGCTGACCAGCGCCGCGTCGTATCCCCGTGTGAGTGCCCCGTGCAGGGTCGACCGGATGCAGCCGTCGGTCTGAGCGCCGACGACGACGAGCCGACCGACACCGAGGCCCGCCAGCACCGACTCCAGCGCGGTGTCCTCGAACGAGTCTCCGTAGCTCTTGCCGACCATCGGCTCGGCATCACCCGGAACCAGCTCGGGGACGATCCGCCAGCCGTCACTCCCCGATATCGTCTGCTCGTCGGAGTGCTGGACCCAGACGACGGGAACGCCTCCCCGCCGTGCCTTCGCCACGAGTCTCCCGACGTTGGCTACGACCGCGTCGCGTTCGTGGGCGCCGTCCACGACGCCGTTCTGCACGTCGACGACGAGGAGTGCGGTGTTCGGCCGGGTTGCGAGGGTGGTCATGGCTGTCCTCCTGATCACGGTGGGCTCGTGGCTCCGTCGACGCTAGGCCGACCCCCTGACAATTCCGGTTCGCCGGGAGCGGATCGGTCCTGCCCGCGACCGGCGACCCGGCTGAGCCTTCCTGACGTTCAGACCCTCCACGACCGCAGCCAGACGGTCTGCGGCGACTGTCGCAGGGTGGCCAGCGTGTCGTCGGCAACCGGCCTGTCGGTGTCGGTGACGACGTAGCCCTGCTCCCCACGGGTGGAGAGCGACTGGCCGATGACGTTGGCCCCGGATTCGGCGAGCAGCTTGTTGATGCCGGCCAGCACGCCGGGCATGTTGACGTGCAGATACCCCATCCGGAACATTCCTGGCGGCTGTGGCGGCATCACCTCCGGCAGGTTGACCGACAGCGCCGTGGCGCCACCCTGGGCGAACCCGATCAGCTTGCCCGACACGAAGTGCCCGATCTCCTCCTGCGCCTCCTGAGTGGAGCCGCCGACGTGCGGCGTGAGGATCACGTTGTCGAGCCCGCGCAGCGGGGACTCGAAGGGGTCGCCCTGCGCCTTCGGCTCGACGGGGAACACGTCGATCGCCGCGCCCGCCACGTGCCCGGACAG
>JAYSXW010000372.1:0-10641 GCA_043716935.1 Pseudonocardia sp. | reverse complement strand
GTCACGAGGGTCTGATCACGACCTCCCAGAGGCTGCCATTGGTGGATGCCAGGACGACCCGGCCCTCGTGCAGGTGTACTGCCGCGAGGTCTGCCGGGTCGCAGCGGGTCGGTGCACCCGCAGCCCTCCGTGTGACCGGGTCCCACAGCCGCAGCCAGCCGTCCGTGTCGACGACAGCCAGGACAGAGCGACCGGTGGGGAGGAGTACGGGAGCCATCGCGAGATCGCACTCGTGGCCGTCATCGACCGGAAGCTGTCCCATGGATTCATTCGTTCGAACGTCCCACAGCTCCAGCGTCTAGCGGTGGCGAGGAGACCTCGACCATCGGGAAGCGTGACCGCCGCAACCGCATAAACTCTCGTCTCGATCGAAGAGACGGGAAGCGGACCGGCGCCGGGTGCGGGAACCTCGACAAGCCTCACACCCCCACCGAACAGTGCGACAGCCAGCTGTGCCGATCCCTTACCGACCGGTACGGCAAGGTCGGCCGCGGCGTAGCCGTGCCGGAGAGGCTCGTTCGGTGATCCGCTCCCGGGCCGCCACAGGAACACGCATCCCTCACGAGTCCCGACTGCCAGCGCCTGCGGCTCGCCGGTGGGCGTCACGGCGGCCAGCGCAGTGACTGTCTGGCCGTCCAACTGCGAAGCGCTCATCGTGCTGCCGTCGTGTGGATCGATCAACCGCACCCAGCCGTCCGAGGTCCCTACTGCGATCAGGGCGCGTCCGTCAGCCGGCGACAGCGACGTCAGGGCGCTGATCTGCACATTCTCGCCGATCGAGCAGTCCGCGACCGGCTCGGCCCTCAAGGGAGCCCAGAGGCGGACCCTGCCGTCCTCGCTACCGCACACGATGAGCGAACGCCCGTCGGAGAAGTCGAATCGGGGCGAGCCGGACGCTCATGTCGATACGAACGTCCACCCGCACCAGGTCAACCTGTTCCATGGCGTGGACCTGGCGGTCGAGTTCGTCAGCTCGTCGAGGGTTATGCCGCGGTCGGGAGGGTGGTCATCGAGGTCCCAAGTCGGTGATCTTGCGGCACCTGCGCACGCTCGCGGTGTACCTGCGGCACGGTGGGGTCGCGCGCGAACAGCAGTTCACCAACAACCAGGTCGAGCGTGACCTCCACCCGACCAAGACCCAACTCGAGATCAGCGGCTGCCATCGCGCCGAGACCACCGCGAAGGCCTGGCTGCGCTCCCAAACCAGCCACGCAAGGTAGTCAACGCTGCGCCCTGGATCGGCACGGCAATTATTTCCGGTACATCGTAGGAGTGGTGCTCTTTGATGTAGTCGGTCAGATCGGCCACGCGGGCGCTTGCGTCTTGATCTCTATGCGCCATTCCTGGTCCGTCTGCACTGCGCCTTCCCAGCGGTACACACTGGTGATCGGCCCCACTATCTGTGCGCATGCTCCCAAATTTGCCTCGACTGCGCCGGCGGCAAGAGTCCGCGCGGCGTCTTCGGTGTCCGTCGTTGATGAGACAATTAAATGCTCAGACGTTCGCCACCTGTCCACGCTCCGTCTATGAAGGGCGCTGTATCCCGGATTCGGCGTGCGTCGAACTGGAGGGCATGCTGGCTGGTGTCAGAGTCCGACGCCCGAGTCCGTTAGCGCCGACCTCCGCGGCCAGGTGGGCAGCCCAGGATGCCGGGGCGCGGGCATGCGGGGCTCAAGAAGATCATGCGGTGGTTGCGGTATCCGTCCACGCCACACCCGTCACCCGGCACCACTCTGCTCAGTGCGCATTTGGCCGGTTGACCGCGGCGTAGTCGGCTGCGAACATTTCCCGTGGCAGGTATGTCCGTGAACCGGAGGAGACCGTCGTGAAAGCTGCACTCGCCAAGCTCGCCGACCGTATGATCGCCCGCGTGGTACCCCGCGTCGAGGCCGCCGCGGGGTGCTCCTACGTCTGGGAGACTTGCTACTGCTCCGGGGGCCTGCGATACGGCCGGAAGTGCATGTACGGATGTCCGGGCGTTCCCAACCACTGCTACTCCTGTGGTGTGGTCGGCACCTGTTGATCCACTTTTCGGCGGCCGCCCTCGCGGTGGTCTTCGCCGTGGCCCTCCGGGGAAAGGTGTCCCCGGTGGGTTTCGGTGAGTTCCGGCGGAGCGCCGGGCGGCTGTGGCCGGGGCGGACGCCGCTGTCGCCGCCGCTGCTGCGGGCCGTGGCCGTAGCGGTGGTCGCGGGCGAGGGGCTCGTGACCGTCGTGCTGGCCGCCGCTCTGCTGTTCCCCGCTGTCCCGGTGCTGGTTGGCTTCATCGGCGCGGTCGCGCTGCTCGTCGCGTTCACCGTCGGCCACGCGGTTGCGCTGCGGCGGGGACGCACCGTGGCGTGCGCCTGCTTCGGCCGCACCAGCACGACGGTCGGCCCGGTCGGCCTGGTACGCAACGGGCTGCTGATCGCGGTCGGTCTCGCCGGCCTGTCGGCCGCGCTGCCCGGTGGTGGCGTCGCACCGGGGTGGGGGATGCTGGCCCTCGCGCTCGCCGGTGCGGTGGGCGGACTCCTGCTGGTCAGCCTGGAGGATCTCGTGGGCCTGTTCGGTACGTCGACCGTCGGCACCCGGCAGGCGGGCTGACATGACCGAGGTGCTGCTGGCCGTCGCCGTCGCGGTGACGCTGCTCAACCTCGTGCTCCTGCTCGGCGTAGTACGCCGGCTGCGCGAGCACGAGACCCGCCTGGCGTCGATGACCGGCGGCGGTCCGCCGGTGCTGATCACACCGGCCGGCGGGCGGGTTGCCCCGTTCACCGCCCGGTCTGTGGACGGCCGATCGGTCGACCAGCACTCGACGGACGCTGCGCTCGTCGGGTTCTTCTCGCCGGAGTGCGGCTCCTGCCACGAACGCCTGCCCGACTTCCGGGCGGCGGCGGGTGACCACGCCGGGCCCGTGCTCGCTGTGGTCGTCGAGGACGGGGGCGACACCTCGCCGCTGGTGAACGCGCTGCGCACGTGCGCCACGGTCGTGCTCGAAGCCCCCACCGGACCGGTCGCCGAGGCGTTCGCCGTGCGCGGCTTCCCCGCCTTCGCGCTGGTGGTGGACGGCACCGTCGCGGCGAGCGGATACGAGCTGCCGCTCCACACGGCGTGACCGCGCTGCGGGTCACCGCCACCCGGCTCGGCACCGCGCTCGGTCTGGCGTGGGCGGCCCGGCCCGCCCTGCTCGTCGCCTACCTGGCGGCCAGCGTGCTCGCGGGCGTGGCCCCCGTCGCCACGGTCTGGCTGGCGAAGGTGGCGGTCGATCGGCTCGGGGCGGGTGCCGGGGCGGGTGAGCTGTGGGTCGTGGGGGTCGCGCTCGCCGTCGTCGGCCTGGTGGTGGCGGCGTTCGCACCGATCACCCGGTACCTGCAGGCCGAGCTGGAACGGTCGGTCGCGGTGCGCGCCAAGGACCGGCTCTACCGGGCCGTCACCGGGATCGCGCTGCTCGGCACGCTGGAGGTACCGAGCTTCCGCGACCGGCTGCGACTCGCGGAGCAGGCCAGCCGCTCCGGGCCCGGTCAGGTCGTGGACTCGGCCGTGCGCCTCGTGCAGTCCGGCCTCACGCTCACCGGCCTGGTCAGCGCGGTGGCTGTCGTCGACCCGCGGGTCGCGGCCGTGCTGCTCGTCGCCGCGGTTCCGGCGCTGGTCGCCGAGGTCCGGCTGAACCGCAGGCGCGCCGCGATGGCGTGGCGGATCAGCCCAGCCGAGCGCCGCGAGTTCTTCTACGGCGACCTGCTGACCGACCTGGGCGCGGCCAAGGAGCTGCGCCTGTTCGGCCTCGGCCCGCTGTTTCAGGGCCGGATGCTGGCCGAGCTGACAGCGAACAACGCCGAGCAGCGCCGCTTCGACCGGCGGGAGGGCGCCACCCAGGTCGGGCTCGCCGCCGTGTCCGCCGTCCTGGCCGGTGGCGCGCTCGTCTGGGTGCTGACGGAGGCGGCGCGCGGGCAGCTCACCGTGGGCGACGCGGCCGCGGTGATCCTCGCGGTGGGGGGCGTGCAGACAGCGCTCGCCGCCACGGTCAGCCACGTCGCGCTCGGGCACCACGCCGGGCTGCTGCTCGACCACTACCGCGCGGTCCTGGCGGCCCCCGCGGAGGTGGTCCGGTCGCGGACCAGGGCATTGACCGGCGCGGGGGTGCGCGGCATCGAGCTTGACGACGTCTGGTTCCGCTACGCCGACGACCTGCCGTGGGTGCTGCGTGGCGTGTCCGTGACCCTCCCCGAGGGCGCGGCGCTCGCCGTCGTCGGGGAGAACGGCGCGGGCAAGAGCACCCTGGTGAAGCTGCTGTGCCGGTTCTACGACCCGACGAGGGGCGCCGTCCGTTGGAACGGGGTGGATCTGCGCGACCTGCCGCTGCCCGAGCTGCACCGCCGGATCGGGGCCGTCTTCCAGGACTTCGTGAACTACGACCTGAGCGCCGAGGAGAACATCGCCCTCGGGGACGTCGACGGCCGGGACGAGGTGGATCTCGCCCATGCCCGCATCGAGGACGCGGCGCGCCGGGCGGAGGTGCACGAGGCGCTGGTCGGGCTCCCCAGGGGCTACGCCACGATGCTCTCGCGCGAGTTCGCGGGGCCGGCCGAGGACGACGTCGACGGCGTGGTGCTCTCCGGCGGCCAGTGGCAGCGCCTCGCGCTGGCCCGCGCGCTGCTGCGCGGGCAGCGTGACCTGCTCGTCCTCGACGAGCCCAGCTCGGGTCTCGACGCGGAGGCCGAGTCGCGCATCCACCAGGAGATCCGGCGGTACCGGCGGGGCCGCACGAGCGTCCTCGTCTCGCATCGGCTCAACGCCGTGCGCGATGCCGACCGGATCGTGGTGCTCGCCGGGGGCCGGGTGGCCGAGCACGGCGACCACGACGAGCTGATGACCGCGGACGGCACCTACGCACGGCTGTTCCGGTTGCAGGCCGCCGGATACGAGACGGCCCCGACCCCGTGAACCGCGCCGCGCTCGCCGCCGCGCTGGTAGCGCCCCTGGCTGCCGCCCTCGCTGCCGTGGCCGCGCTGCGCCGGCGCTGGACGGTGGTCTCCGTCGTCGGCGGCAGCATGCTGCCGGCCATGCGGGAGGGCGATGTCGTGCTGGCCCGGCGCCGCCACCCGCACGGCGCGCGCGTCGGTGACGTCGTCGTCCTCGAACCACCGGGACCCGACGGCCGCTGGCGCGCCCCGCCCGCCCGCGGCCCCCGGGCACGGCGCACATGGATGATCAAGCGGGTCGCGGCCCTGCCCGGCGACCCGGTCCCCCCGGGCGTGCCCGAGACCGGTGTGGTGGCGGCGGGATCTCTCGTGGTGCTGGGGGACAACGGCGGCCTCGACTCGACGGTGTTCGGGGCTCTGCCCGACGAGCGGGTGCTCGCTGTGGTGATCCGGTCGCTCGTGCGGGGGCCGTCGTCGGGGCGGGAGTACGTGATCCGGGACGGCGCACACTCGGGGCGGTGAGCACCGAGAACGGCGGCTGACGCTGGCGGCCGTCCGAAGACGTTCCGCAGGTCAACCGCCGGTCCGAGCTCACAGCGAGGTGGGCTACACGCCTTGATCAGACGTCGTAGTACAAGGCGAACTCGTAGGGGTGCGGGCGCAGACGAAGCGGGGTGATCTCGTTGTCGCGCTTGAGCTGGATCCAGGTCTCGATCAGGTCGGGGGTGAAGACGCCACCCTCGAGCAGGTAGTCGTGGTCCATCTCGAGCCGGTCGATGACCGCCTCGAGGCTGGTGGGGACCTGCGCGATGTCCTTGGCCTCCTCGGGCGGCAGCTCGTAGAGGTCCTTGTCCACCGGGGCGGCCGGCTCGATCTTGTTCTTGATGCCGTCCATGCCGGCCATCATCATCGCCGAGAACGCGAGGTAGGGGTTCCCCGACGAGTCGGGGCAGCGGAACTCCAGGCGCTTGGCCTTGGGGTTGTTGCCCGTGAGCGGGATGCGGATGCAGGCCGAGCGGTTGCGCGCGGAGTAGACCAGGTTGACCGGGGCCTCGAAGCCGGGAACGAGCCGGTGGAACGAGTTCACGGTGGGGTTGGTGAACGCCAGCAGTGAGGGGGCGTGGTGCAGCAGGCCGCCGATGTAGTAGCGCGCCATGTCCGAGAGGCCGCCGTAGCCCGCCTCGTCGTGGAACAGCGGCTGGCCGTCCTTCCACAGCGACTGGTGGGCGTGCATGCCCGAGCCGTTGTCGCCGAACAGCGGCTTCGGCATGAACGTGACGGTCTTGCCGGCGTGCCAGGCGGTGTTCTTGACGATGTACTTGAACAGCATCACGTCGTCGGCGGAGTGCAGCAGCGTGTTGAACTTGTAGTTGATCTCGGACTGGCCCGCGGTGCCGACCTCGTGGTGGCCGCGCTCCAGGACGAACCCACTGTTGATCAAGTTCGTGGCCATGTCGTCGCGCAGGTCGGCGTAGTGGTCCACCGGCGGGACGGGGAAGTAGCCGCCCTTGTAGTTGACCTTGTAGCCGAGGTTGCCGCCCGGCTCGTCGCGGCCGGTGTTCCACCAGC
Organism: Pseudonocardia sp.; assembly: GCA_043716935.1. Lineage (GTDB taxonomy): Bacteria > Actinomycetota > Actinomycetes > Mycobacteriales > Pseudonocardiaceae > Pseudonocardia. Next base: position 4,177 of record JAYSXW010000372.1, on the reverse strand, counting down.
CCTCGGCCGAGTCGATGTGGTGGTACTGCTGGTGCGGGTCGGACCCGAAGCGGATCGAGTCGAAGATGTAGAACTCGGCCTCGGCACCGAAGAAGCAGGTGTCGGCGACGCCCGACGCAGCGAGGTACTCCTCGGCCTTGCGAGCCACGTTGCGTGGGTCGCGGCTGTAGGGCTCGCCGGTGATCGGGTCGTGCACGAAGAAATTGATGTTGATCGTCTTGTGCTTCTTGAACGGGTCGAGCCGGGCCGTGGCGGGGTCGGGGAACAACGCCATGTCGGACTCGTTGATCGCCTGGAAGCCGCGGACCGACGACCCGTCGAAAGCGATGCCGCCGTCGATGAAATCCTGGTCGAAGGCGGTGGCCGGAACGGTGAGGTGCTGCATCACGCCGGGAAGGTCGCAGAACCGGATGTCGACGTACTCGACCTTCTCGTCCCGGATGAAACTCAGGACCTCTTCGGAGTTGCTGAACACCCTGGTTGGCTCCTTCGAACGGTGTCGGATCGCGGGGGACGCTATGGCCGGGGTGTTGCCCGGCCATCACTCCGTCGTTTCGCAGAGGTTAACGGCGGCCGTGACTACGCTGGTCACATGGCCCGATGGATCGACGCGTGGATGCCCGGCTCGGGTGGCGCGGCCCCGGACGTCGACACCTACCCGGGGGAGCGCCTCGGCCTGCCCGCGGACGGGGTGGGCGCCACCGCGGGCCTGCTCCGTCGGGCCGCGGCCCTGACCGTCGACTGGTTCGTCGGATACCTCATCACACTGCTGCTGCGAGGGTCGGAGTCGTTGGGCCGGCCGGACTGGTCGTTCACCGTGCTCGGAGTCTGGTTCCTGCTCACCGCCGTGCCCGTCGCGGTGTTCGGGGCCAGTGCCGGGATGACCGCATTCGGGATCCGCGTGGCGTCGATCGGCGACGCCGCCGTCGTGGGCGTGCCGCGCGCGTTGCTGCGCACCGCCCTGATCGCCCTGGTGCTCCCGCCGCTGATCCGCGACCGGGACGGCCGTGGCTGGCACGACCGCGCCACCGGGACGGTCGTCGTGCGGACGCGGGCCTGACCCAGGGGCCCGCGGCCCGTCGGAACGCGGGGGCACGAGTGGTCCGGTGGAGCGATCGAGGGCACGATGACGTCGGGTCCGCACCCGCACCGACCAGGCGCCGAGCCGCGTGGAGCGGGGGCGGGCATGGCTGAGGGCCCGTCGGATCACCTGGGCTTCCTGCTCGGGGGCGGGGAGATGGGCCGGCTCATCGCCGCGCATGACCGACCTCTCGGCCGCCGCGACGCCGACCGACGTGGTCACGGTCGCGGTTCGCTGTACGGCGGCTCTCCTCGACACCCCTGCTGTCGGTGTGTGGGAGGTGACGCCGGCCGGTTCGCTCCAGCCCCTGGATCCGAGTGGGCTCAGCGACGTGGTCCGCTCGAGGTGGCCCCGCGCGGCGGGTGCTCGCCCTGGCCGGTCTCGACACCCGGCCCGGGGTCCGCGACGGAACGACCGAGGTGAGCCCGGGGTAGGAGCGCTCAGCACCGCTCGGGCTGAGATCGGCGGGGAACAGCGTCGGACACCGCGGTGTCGAGGTCAGCCGCGTCGGCGTCAGCGGCGTCGGGCCGCTCGCTGCACGGTGCGCATCTTCGCCCCGGGGGGCGGTGGACCCTTCGGCACCGCCGCCGCGCGGGAACCGAGCGCGGCCAGGCGCATGTCGATCGACTCCATCTGCTTGGCGGTGATGTTGCGGGGCATTTTCATCAGGTGGCGCTGCAGCCCCTTGAGCGGCACCTGACCCTCGTCGTTGCCCACCACGACGTCGTAGATCGGGGTGGCGCCCACGACCCGGGCAGTACGCTTCTTCTCCTGCGCGAGGAGGCTCTTGACCCGGTGCGGAGCGCCTTCAGCCACCAGGATGACGCCGGGGCGGCCGATCACGCGGTGCACGGCGTCGAGGTGGGTGGTGCCGGCGATGCCCTGGGTCACCCGCCACTGGCCGCGCATGGTGTCCAGGGCCCAACCCGCCGCGCCCGGCTGGCCCTCGGCCTGGGCGTACACCGAGCTCTGCACGCGCCGCCCGAAGATCGTGACCGCACCGAGCAGACCCACCGCGATACCGATCGGGAGCAGTACCCACTGGAGCCCGAAGAACAGCCCGATCCCGAACGCCAGCAGCGCGCCGAGCAGCAGCGAGCCGATCATCAGTGGCAGCAGCAGCTTGTCCTGGCGGCGCTGGGTCTGGAACGCCTGCCAGATCTGCTGTCGACGCAGCTTCGACGCGGCGCGCTTCTCGCGGCCCGCCGCCTTCTTCGCCATCTTGTCGGGCTGCGCCGTGCCGCCGCGCTTCGCTGCTGTCTCGGACTTCCCGCTGGCCATGCCACGAGGATACGGGTCCGCAGCAGATGATCGCGTCCCGCGCTCGGTCAGCGAGCCGACAGCGGCGCCGAGGTACGTCCGTGGCCGATCATGACGTGCCGAGCAGTGAGCGTGCCTCCTGCGCCGCGGCGCCGCCGTCGCCCAGGTGCTCCATCCCGGCGGGAAGCTCCTCGCCTCGGGCGCGCACGGTCTGGGCGTAGAGACGCCCCGCGCGGTAGGACGAGCGCACCAGCGGCCCGGCCATCACTCCGGCGAAGCCCAGTGCCTCCGCGGCGGCGGAGTGCTCGACGAACTCCTCCGGCTTCACCCACCGCTCGACGGGATGGTGGCGCGGCGAGGGACGTAGGTACTGGGTGATCGTGATGATCTCGCAGCCTGCGTCGTGCAGGTCGCGCAGCGCCGAGACGACCTCGTCGGGCGTCTCGCCCATGCCGAGGATGAGGTTGGACTTGGTGACCAGCCCGGCCGCGCGCGCCTTCGTGATCACCTCCAGTGAGCGGTCGTAGCGGAACGCCGGCCGGATCCGCTTGAAGATCCGCGGCACCGTCTCCAGGTTGTGCGCGAGCACCTCCGGGCGCGTACCGAACACCTCGTCGAGCTGGGCGTCGACGGAGTTGAAGTCGGGGATCAGCAGCTCGACGCCCGTGCCGGGGTTGAGCTCGTGGATCAGCCGGACCGTCTCGGCGTAGAGCCACGCTCCGCCGTCGGGCTGGTCGTCCCGGGCCACGCCCGTGACCGTGGAGTACCGCAGCCCCATCTGCGCGACGGACTCCGCGACACGACGCGGCTCGTCCCGGTCGAGGTCGGCGGGACGGCCGGTGTCGATCTGGCAGAAGTCGCAGCGCCGCGTGCATTGCTCGCCACCGATGAGGAAGGTGGCCTCACGGTCCTCCCAGCACTCGTAGATGTTGGGGCAGCCGGCCTCCTCGCACACCGTATGCAGGCCGCCGGTACGGACCAGGGCCTTGAGCTCGGTGTACTGCGGTCCGGTCCGCGCCCTCGTCCGGATCCAGGGCGGCTTGCGCTCGATCGGGGTCTCGCTGTTGCGGACCTCGAGGCGCAGGAGCTTGCGACCTTCGGGGGCGCCCAGGATGTCGGCAGTCACCCCCGTCACGCTACGCCGGGTCCGGGGTCACCCCCGTCGTGGCGGCGGTGGTGTCCCACACCGCCTCCCACCACCCCGCCTCCCACCACCCCGGGGCCGCGGACAACGTTGTTCCCACCTCTCACGCGGGGGCGTAGCGTCGCAGTCATGTCCGACGTCCGGTCCTGTCGCCGCGGCCCCGGTCCCGTACGGGTCGAGCGGCTCGGCACGGTCGACTACTCCATCGCCTGGGACTCCCAGCGTGCCCACGCCGACGCCCGGCGCGACGGCAGCGGTCCCGACGTGCTGATGTTGCTGCAGCACCCGTCGGTCTACACCGCGGGGCGACGTACCCAGCCCCACGACCGGCCGACCGACGGCACCCCGGTGGTCGACGTCGACCGCGGCGGGCGCATCACCTGGCACGGGCCCGGCCAGCTCGTCGGCTATCCGGTGGTGGCGTTGGCCGCGCCGCTCGACGTCGTCGACTACGTCCGGCGTCTCGAGGAAGCCATGATCGCGGTCGTCAACGGACTGGGAGTCACCTCGGCCGGGCGCGTCGAGGGCCGCAGCGGCGTCTGGCTCCCCGCCGACGACCGGGCGCCCGAGCGCAAGCTCGCGGCGATCGGCGTCCGGGTGCGGGGCGGCGTCGCGACGCACGGGTTCTCGCTCAACTGCGACCCCGATCTGGCCGCGTTCGATCGCATCGTGCCCTGCGGCATCGCCGACGC
>JAYSXW010000371.1:0-10654 GCA_043716935.1 Pseudonocardia sp. | reverse complement strand
AGGTGGGGATCCGGGCGGTATCCGCGCAGCCCGCCTACGCCACCCCCCGACCTGTGACCGACGCGCTCTCGGCCGCCGGGGTGGCGGTGGTCGCCGAGACCGACGCCCTGGCCGCCTGGCGCTCGGTACTCGAACGCACCACCGACCGCGGTATTCGTCAGGCCGCCCTCTCGGCCCTGACCGAGGGCACGCTGCGCTGCGCCCGCTGGCGCGTGATCGTCGGCGTGCCCCCCGCGATCCCCCTGTTTCCCGGCCGCTGACCGGCGCGGCCGACGTCCGACGAGGTGGAACCGCTCGTCGACGACCGGTGGGAGCACCGCCACGGCCGTCCCGGATACGGCCGCGGCCACGCACTCCGGCCAACGGCATCGCTACTCCGAGGACCGGAACTCGAACGTCCGGTCACCCATCCGCACCCTCGTGCCCGGCACCAGACGACGCGCCCCGCGGGCCGGCAGCACCGTCCACTCCGGCTCGTCGGGATCGGCCACGAAGGTGCCGTTACGTGACCCCGAATCGACCACCAGGACGTCGCCGCCGTCGAGCCGCACCTCGGCATGCACGCGCGACACCGCGCCCGATCGGTCCTCCAACGCGATCGATCGCAGCGCCCCCGAGCGCACCCGCTCGTCGGCGTCCGGCAGCCGCCCGACGACGTACTCGGCGTCGACCGGCACGGAGACACCGTCGTCGAACACGAGGACGCCGACCAGCGGACGGCCACCGGGGTCCTCGGAGGCCCGCTCGGGCGCGGCGAGGTCGGAGCTGGGACCCCCGAAACCGGGACCGTCGAAACCGGGACCGTCGAAACTGGGGCCGTCGAAACTGGGGCCGTCGAAGGCGGCACCACCGATGCGGGCGCCATCGATGCTGTGCGCTTCGTCCGGGCCGTCGGGCGAGCGTGGCACCGCGGGCGCGGACCGTGCGGATGGCAGAACGAGCCCGCGGGCGGCGAGCGAACTACGGGCCCGGCGGGGCAGCACGGAGCCGGTCGCCGGGTCGAGGCCGTCCTCCCTGGTCCACCCCACCGCCGGCGTCTCATCGCGGCTGGTGCTCCCGGACGACCCGATGGCGCTCGGCTGGAGGGCCGCGAGGGGGAGCGCGGTGGTGTGCCGGGCGTCCGCACCATTGGTTGCCACAGGCGGTACGGCGCCGGGGCCGCCGCCGATCCGGTCGGCCGGCTCGCGTCCCGCCGGCCCGGAACCGAACAGGCCGGCACCGGAGCCGGTGGGCGTGTCCGACCCGCTGCTGCCCTCGTCCGGCACCCGTGTCTCCGGCGCCGACCCCTCTGCCGCCCGGTCCACGGCATCCGCACGGGCGTCGGGGGCCTCGGCCTCGTCGGCCACATCCCCGCTCCCGTCCGCGGCATCCCGCTCCGCGACGGCATCCCGCTCCGCGAAGGCGGGATCCACTGTCCGCAGGCCATGCCGGGAGGGACGCAGGACCGTGACCGCGGCGAGCGCCTCCTCGTCGGCCACCGGCTCGGCGCGAGGGCCGCCGCCGGAAGCCTCGCCGCCCGGCCGGATCGGCCACAACGGTTCCCGGTCCGCGGACGCGGGGGCGGACGAACCGCCGGCACGGATCCAGAAGCCGGGACGTGGGCCGGCGCCGTCCGGTGCACGCTCGGGCGGCGCGCGATCGACCAACTGGGGCAGGCGCGCCAGGGCCGGAGCGGCCCAGACCGGCGTGCCGGCGTCGGACGTCGACGGACGGCCGTCGACGGAGCTGCCCCAGTGCTGCCGTCCCGTCTCGGTGATCCCCGCTGCCGACCGGCCCGCCGTCGACCGCCGTGCCGAGCCCGGGTACGGACGACCGCCCGCCGGGGCATCGCCCGTCGGATCGGCCTCGCCGTCCCAGCGAGTGGAATCGTCCGATCCCCGGCTCGTCGGTGCTCCGTCCGCTGCACCCGCGGAGGCGGCTCCGTCGGCCGCCGCGTCGGACGATGAGGGGTGCTGCGGGCCCGGGGACTCGCGTTCCATCCGGTCCTGGCCCGGCGGGTGGTTGTCGCCGTCCGGGTTCGGGTGGGGCTCTTCGCCGACGGTCGCGGCGGCCGGCCGGCCGGCCGGCGATCGGGTGTCCTCGTCCCGCGCATCTCGGGCTCCCGCCCCGGCCTCCCCGACCCACCTGTCCTCGGAGGTGTCCAGGCCGACGTGTCGGTGGCCACCGACAGGACCTGCATCCCATCGGCCTCGTTCACGCCGGCCGAGCGGACGGCCGGCCAACGGATGCCGGTGCGGCGTGGCGCCGCGTCCCGGTACGCCGGCGTCATCAGCGCTCTCGACGTCGGCATCGTAGGGATCGACACTCTGCTGATCGGTGCCGACAGGATCGGGGTTGTCATGGTCAGGGTTGCCCGAGCCCGGCTCGTCAGGGCCACGGTTGTCGGCGCCGGGACGGTCGGAGCGAGGACTGTCAGGGCCGGCATCGGCGGAACCCGCGCTGTCGGGATCGGCGCTGGGGGAGCCCGCGGTGTCGGGATCGGCGCTGTCGGGATCGGCGCTGTCGGAGCCGGCGCTGTCGGAGTCGGCGCTGTCGGAGTCGGCGGCGGCGGAATCCGCGTGAGGAGCGTTCAGCGCCGGGAAGACGCCCCACCGATCGGTGTTCGTGGCCGGCCGCTCGCCTGCGTCATCGGGCCGGTCGTCGAGCCAGATGGACCCGTTGTCGGGGGCCGCGCGTCCGTGACCCCGGACCGGCGCGTCGAACATCGAGGACACGGAAGCAGCCGGCCCGGATCCGGGCGGAGGATGCGGCTCGACCCACAGCGGCGATGCCGAGCGGCTCTCCGGAGTGGCCTCCACCTCCATCGGAGGGTCCTCGACCCCCGGTTTCCCGCCGCCGGCCGCAGACCTGTCCCCGCGTCCGCTGTTGCGGCTCCCGACGGGGAGGTGCCGGGCCGGCCAGAATCCTGCGGGCTCGCCACGGTCCGGTTGCCCCGCGTCCCGATCTCGGACCAGCGGACCTCGGCCGGCGTCGAACCGGCTGCGGCGCAGGAGGTCGTCGAGATCGGCCTTGGCGCGGGACGGCACACCACCGGCGACCTGCGAGGTGGGCAGCAGCACCGCTCCCGCGCCCGCGACGATGCCGGCACGCAGGTCGGCCACTCCGGCCTCGACGTCGTAGGGGACCGTCATGCCGTCGAGCACGAGCTCGACCGTGCCGTCGACGGTCAGGAGGCGGTCGGTCCAGGTGGCCGCGTCGGCGCCGTCGAGGACGTGGTCGGGGGTCCGGAGCCCGACCCGTCCGGCCAGGAACACCGCCAGTCGGTCGCCGACGACCGAGAGGGTGCCGACGGTGAGCCGGTCACCGGGCCCTTCGGGGCCGCCGAGCCACTGGGCGAGGGCCCGGGCGAGCAGCCGTCCGGGTCCGTCGGCGAGATCAGGCGCGGCCGAGGCCTCGGCGCACAGCTCGACGAGCCGGCGCAGCAGCATGTCGTCGGAGGAGCGGGCCACACAGAGCACCCCGGGCCACCGGCCGACCAGGCCGTCGCCGGGCAGCGGGACGGCGCGGAGCGCATCGAGGAGGCGGTACGTGGGGAGCACCAGATGATAATTCCCGCACACCGCGGCAACTCCACCGATGGTGCAACGTCCCTGCTCCGAACGGAAGAGCCGGTGCGCTGAACGTTATCCGATCATGTCCAGGAGCCGCTTCGCGGAGCCCTCGCGAGGTATCTCGACCCGCTCACCGCTGCGCCGGTCCTTCACCTCGATCACGCCGTTGGCCAGGCCACGGCCCGCGACGACGATCGTCGGCACGCCGATCAGCTCGGCGTCGGCGAACTTGACGCCGGGCGAGGCCTTGCGGTCGTCGAGCAGGACGCGCAGGCCCGCCGCCTCCAGCTCGGTGGCGAGCGCCACACCGCCCGCGGCGATCTCCTCGGTCTTGCCGGCGACGACGACGTGCACGTCGAACGGCGACACCGCGCGCGGCCAGACGAGCCCGGAGTCGTCGACGTTCTGCTCGGCGATCGCTGCGACCAGCCGGGAGACGCCGATGCCGTAGCAGCCCATCGTGATCCGGACGGGCTTCGAGTCGGGGCCCAGGGCGTCGAGGGAGAACGCGTCGGCGTACTTGCGGCCGAGCTGGAACACGTGCCCGATCTCGATGCCGCGGGCCGCGGTGAGCGGCCCGCTGCCGTCGGGGGCCTGGTCGCCCTCGCGGACCTCGGCGGCCTCGATGGTGCCGTCGGGGGTGAAGTCGCGCCCCGCCACGAGGTCGACGACGTGGTGGTCGGGCTTGTCGGCTCCGGTGACCCACGCCGAGCCGGTCACGACGCGCGGGTCGACGAGGTAACGCACCCCGTTGGCGGCCAGGGCGCCCGGCCCGATGTAGCCCTTGACGAGGAACGAGTTGCGGGCGAAGTCGGCCTCGTCGAGCAGCGCGACCTCGGCGGGTTCGAGCTGGGCCCCCAGGCGCTTCAGGTCGACCTCGCGGTCGCCCGGCAGCCCGACGCCGAGCAGCGTCCACTCCGTCGACCCGGGCAGGCGCGTCTTGAGCAGCACGTTCTTGAGCGTGTCGGCCGCGGTGAACGTGCGGGACAGCCCCGCCCCGTTGAGGAAGTCCACCAGCGACGAGATGGAGGGCGTGTTCGGCGTGTGATGCGCCTGCGGCTGTGGCAGACCGTCGAGGGGGATCTCCGCGGGCGGCGGTGTCGTCACGGCCTCGACGTTGGCCGCGTAGCCGCCGGGGCTCTGGACGAACGTGTCCTCACCGGTGGGCGTGACGGCCAGGAACTCCTCCGACGCCGAGCCGCCCATCGCTCCCGAGGTCGCCGCGACGACGACGTACTCCAGCCCCAGCCGGTCGAAGATCTTGACGTAGGCGCCGCGGTGCTTGCGGTAGGACTCCGACAACCCCTCGTCGGTGAGGTCGAAGGAGTACGAGTCCTTCATCAGGAACTCACGGCCACGCAGGATGCCCGCCCGCGGCCGCGCCTCGTCGCGGTACTTGTTCTGGATCTGGTAGAGGATCACCGGATAGTCCTTGTAGGACGAGTACTCGCCCTTGACCAGCAGGGTGAACAGCTCCTCGTGGGTGGGGCCGAGCAGGTAGTCGGTGCCCTTGCGGTCGGTGAGCCGGAAGATGTTGGGTCCGTACTCGGTCCAGCGGCCGGTGGCCTCGTAGGGCTCGCGGGGCAGCAGCGCGGGCAGGTGGATCTCCTGGGCGCCGATGGCGTCCATCTCCTCGCGCACGATCTCCTCGACCGCGCGCAGCACCCTCAGACCCAGCGGCAGCCAGGAGTAGATCCCCGGCGCGGCGCGACGGACGTAGCCCGCGCGGACGAGCAGCTTGTGGCTCGGCACCTCCGCGTCGGCCGGGTCCTCGCGCAGGGTCCGCAGGAACAACGACGACATCCTGGTCAGCACCGTAAGAGGTTAGCGCAGGTGTCGGTTGATCTCTCGGACCTCCTGCGCGAGGCCGGGCAGCTCGACGACCTCCACGCCCGCGGCGCGCAGCCGCTCGGCGCCGTCGGCGTCGACGAAGACCGACGGCTCCCGCCACGCGAGCACGACGCGGGTGACCCCGGCGGCGAGGATCAGCTCGGTGCAGGTCCGCGGCCGCGACGCCCGGGCGCTGCAGGGTTCCAGCGAGCTGTAGACCGTCACGCCCGACGGTGCGCGCCACCCCGCGCCGAGAGAGGCCAGGGCGGCCTCCTCCGCGTGGTCGTGCGGGTCGTCCCGGCGGGACCACGCCTGCGCGAGCACGAGCCCGTCGGCGTCGACGACCAGTGCACCCACCGAGAACGCCGTGTCCGACGGCGGGCAGCGCCGCGACAACGCGACGGCCTCGGCGAGCAGCCGGGCGTCATCCATCGGTCTCCCCCACCCGGTAGCGGAGCACGACGACGTCGCCGACCGGCAAGGGCTGCACCAGTCGCATCCGGTGCGCGGCGTCGTGCGGGAACCTTCCGGCGCCGACGAAGCGGGGCGCGGCCGGGTCGCCGACGAAGAACGGCGCCACCGCGAGCTGGATCTCGTCGACGAGCCCGGCGGTGAGGAACAGGGTGTGCACGGCCTGCCCGCCCTCCACCATGAGCCGACGCACCCCGCGCTCGTGCAGGTCGGTGAGCAGCGCGGCCGGGTCGAGCGGCTCCCCCGCGTCGACGACCTCGGCCCGACCCCCGACCGCCTCGCGCACCCGGGCCGCCGCGTCGGACCGGGCGTACACGAGCGGGTCGCCGGGACCGAAGAAACTCGCGGCCGGATCCAGGTCGCCGGACGCGGTCAGCGTCACCCGCAGCGGGTGCTCGGTCCGGCCGGCCGCCACCCGTGCCGCCCGCCGCTGCGGAGAGCGGACCAGCAGCCGCGGGTTGTCGCGCCGGATCGTCGTGGCGCCGACGAGGATCGCGTCCACGCCGGCGCGCTCGGCGTCGACCCGGTCGAGATCGGCGGCGCCGGAGAGCACCAGCCGGTGTGGCGAAGTGTCGTCGAGGTGGCCGTCGACCGACATCGCGGCCGAGACCAGCACGTACGGACGAGCGGGTGGGGCGACGGGATCGCGGCTGACGTCGAGGATCTCCATCGGCGGCCGCGGGTGGGGCGGCTGGGGGTTCAGGGCGTGGCCTGACCGGTGGCGCGGACCTCGGCGAGGGTGATCGCACCGCGCCGCAGCGCCTCGTTGGCCAGCCGGGTGCGTCGACGCTCGCCCTCGCCGCCGATGCCGAACTTGTCGTAGAGCCGCAGCAGGTGCTGCTTGACCGCGGCCTCGCTCACCCACAGCGCCTGGGCGATCGCCTTCGTCGACGCCGGCTCGGTGAACATCTCGGCGTTGGTCATCGGCCGGAACAGGGCGATGAGGACGTCCCGCTCGCGGGGGGTCAGCGGGGGCGGCGGTGCCTGGGCCTCGGTCGCGCCCGGGTCCTGCCCGGTGCGGTCGGCGCGCAGCACGATCCGGGTGCGTCCGATACGCAGCTCGTCACCCGCGCCGAGGCGGGCCTCTCCCGACACCCGGGTGCCGTTGAGGAACGTGCCGTTGCGGGAGCTGACGTCACGCACGCTCCACGACCCGGCGAGCTGTTCCAGCACGGCGTGCACCCTCGACACCTGGGTGTCCTCCGACAACACGATGTCGTTGCCGTCCGAGCGGCCGATGGTGAGCCGCTGCGATCGCAGGGCGACCAGGTCGGCGCCGGCCGGCCGCCACACCTCGAGGAACGCGTCCATCACACCACCTTCACGGCGGAACGGTAGCCCAGAACCGGTCACGATCGGGCGAGCAGCTCCTCCAGCAGCGCCGCCACCGTCGGCGCCTCGACCAGGAAGCCGTCGTGGCCGTACGGTGAGTCGATCAGCCGCAGGTCGTCCGCGCCGGCAATGCCCGCAGCGAGCTCCTCCTGCTGCGCGGGCAGGTAGAGCCGGTCGGAGCTGACGCCCGCGACCAGGGTCCGGGCGCTCACCCCGGCCAGGGCCGCCCTGACGCCACCGCGTCCGCGTCCAACGTCGTGGGCATTCATCATCTCGGTCAGCGTGACGTAGGAACCGGCGTCGAAGCGGTGTACCAGCTTGGCGGCGTGATGGTCCAGATAGGACTCGACGGCGTAGCGGCCGCCGCGCCACGGGTCCTCACCCGGCTGCGGGTCACGGCCGAACCGCTCCGCCAGCTCGAACGCGCTGCGGTAGCTCAGGTGCGCGATGCGGCGGGCCACGCCGAGCCCGACGTGCGGGCCCCCGCCCGCCGGGGCGCCGTGGTAGTCCCCCCCGCGCCATCCCGGGTCGGACCGGATCGCGACGAGCTGCGGCGCGGCCCAGCCGATCGCGTCCGCGCAGGAGGCGGCCGGGCTCGCGAGCAGGAACAGCCGCGACACGCGGTCGGGCACCGTGACCGCCCACTCCAGCGCGCGCATCCCGCCCATCGACCCGCCGACGACACACGCCCACCGGTCGATCCCCAGGGCGTCGGCGAGCGCCGTCTCGGCCCGGACGGAGTCACGGACGGTGACGAGCGGGAAACGGCTGCCCCACGGCCGGCCGTCGGCCGCGGTGGAAGCGGGCCCGGTGCTGCCCTGGCAACCCCCGATCACGTTGGGCGCGACGACGAACCAGCGCGCCGCATCGAGCGCACGGCCCGGCCCCAGGATGGCCTCCCACCAGCCCGGAGTGGGATGACCCGGCCCGACCGGCCCGGCGACGTGGCTGTCACCGGTCAGCGCATGCAGCACCAGCACCGCGTTGGACGCCTCCGCATTCAGCGTCCCCCACGTCTCGTAGGCGATCCGGACGCCGGGCAGGACGCCGCCCGCCTCCAGCGGCAGCGGGGCATCGAGGTCGACGAAACTGCGGTGGCCGGCGTCGTCCCCCTCCCGCCAGGCGCCGCTGGCGGGAGGGAGCGCGGTCTCCAGAACCGTCATGGTGGAGTGGGGTCGGCTCAGCGGACCGCGGCGTCGACGATTCGGTCCTGCACGCGGACCGACCCATCGAGGATTCGGTGCCGCAAGCAGACCTCACGCACCCTTCGCCGCGCGGAACCCGGCGTCGAGGTCGGCCTTCAGGTCCTCGATGCCCTCCAGCCCCACCGAGAGGCGCACCAGGCCCGGCGTCACGCCGGTGGCGGCCTGCTCCTCGACGCTCAGCTGGCTGTGCGTGGTGCTCGCCGGGTGGATCACGAGGCTGCGGACGTCGCCGATGTTGGCGAGATGGCTGTGCAGCTCCAGCGCGTCGACGAACGCCTTGCCCGCGGCGACGCCGCCGACGATGTCGAACGACACGATCCCGCCCGCACCGCGCGGCAGGTACTTCTGCGCGGCGGCGTGGAAGGGGCTCGACGGCAGGCCCGCGTAGTAGACCTTCGCCACCTCGTCGCGGCCCTCCAGCCACTCTGCCAGTGCCTGCGCGTTGGACGTGTGGCGCTCCATCCGCAGCGACAGCGTCTCGATGCCCTGGATGATCAGGAAGCTGTTGAGCGGCGCGATGGCCGGGCCGAGGTCGCGCAGCATCTGCACCCGCAGCTTGATCGCGTACGCGAGCGGGCCCACGGCGTCGCAGTAGACGAGGCCGTGGTAGCTCGGGTCGGCGGTGGTCAGGCCGGGGAACCGGTCGGCGTGCTCGCCCCACGGGAAGTTCCCGGAGTCGACGACGACGCCACCGATCGCCGTGCCGTGGCCGCCGAGGAACTTGGTGGCGGAGTGGACGACGATGTCGGCGCCGTGCTCGAACGGGCGCAGCAGGTAGGGCGTCGGCACGGTGTTGTCGACCAGCAGCGGCACACCGGCCTCGTGGGCGGCGTCGGCCACCGCACGGATGTCGAGCACGTTGTTGCGCGGGTTGCCGACGGTCTCACCGAAGAACAGCTTGGTGTTCGGGCGGACGGCGGCGCGCCACCCGTCGAGGTCGTCGGGGTCGTCGACGAAGGACACGTCGACGCCCAGCTTCGGCAGCGTGTAGTGGAAAAGGTTGTAGGTGCCGCCGTAGAGCGAGGCGCTGGAGACGATGTGGTCGCCGGACTCGGCGATGTTGAGGATGGCGAGCGTCGTCGCCGACTGGCCGGACGCGAGCGCCACGGCCGCGACCCCGCCCTCCAACGCCGCGACGCGCTGCTCCACGACGTCCTGCGTCGGGTTCATGATCCGCGTGTAGATGTTGCCCATCTCGGCCAGCCCGAACAGCGCCGCGGCGTGGTCGGTGTCGCGGAAGGCGTAGGCGGTGGTCTGGTAGATCGGGGTGGCCCGGGCGCCGGTGGTGGGATCGGGGGCGGCACCGGCGTGGACCTGCTTGGTCTCGAAGGACCAGGAATCGGACACGACTGTCTCCTGTGGAATGGGGGCGGGGGCGAGTCAGCGACCGGGACGACAGGCGGCACTCGCGACGCGCATGTAGTCCACGTGCCGGCGGACCACGAGGCGGATCATCTGGCGAACCGTAATCGCGCCGGAACGCAGACACAACCACTCGGTACGGTTCTCGGTGTGCTCGTGTTGCTCCCGCCGTCGGAGACCAAGGCCGGCGGCGGCGGCGGACCGGCCCTGCGCCTCGGCGCCCTGGCCCACCCGATGCTCACCCCGCTGCGGGAGGAGCTGCTCGACGAGCTGGTGAAGCTCGCCGCCGACGTCCCCGCCGCCCGGGCCGCGCTGGGCCTCTCACCGCGGCAGGACGGGGAGCTCGCCCGCAACGCCGCGCTCCGCACCTCCCCCACGATGCCGGCCCTTCTGCGTTACACCGGCGTCCTCTACGACGCGCTCGACTTCCGGTCGCTGCGCGGCACCGCCGCCGTCCGCGCCAGGTCCCGCCTCGCGGTGGCGTCCGCGCTGTTCGGGCTTCTGGGCGCCGACGATCCAGTGCCCGGCTACCGGCTGTCGGCCGGCTCGTCGCTGCCCGGCCGCGGCACCCTCGCGGCGACCTGGCGACCGGTCCTGGAGCCGGTGCTGGCCACGATCGCGGCCCACGAACTGGTGGTGGACCTGCGCTCGGGTTCGTACGCGGCGCTGGCCCGCGTCCCCGACGCCGTGACCGTCGACGTCCTCGCCGAGCATCCCGACGGTCACCGCAGCGTTGTGAGCCACGCGAACAAGTCCCACAAGGGCCACGTGGCCCGACTGCTCGCCACGACCCGTGCGGAACCGTCCGACGCGGCCGCCGTGGCCACGCTCCTGCGCCGCGCCGGCCTCCGTGTCGCCCGTGAGTCCGACATCCTGAACGTGATCGTCCCCGCCTGAGCCCCG
>JAYSXW010000038.1:0-18933 GCA_043716935.1 Pseudonocardia sp. | reverse complement strand
TGGCGAGGACATCGGCAAGCTCTCGTCGACTGGCGACCCCGAGCTTGCGGTAGGCGTGGCCGAGGTGGTTCTCCACGGTCTTCGGGCTGACGAACAGTGTCTGCGCGATGTCGCGGTTCGTTGCCCCGCCCGCGGCGAGGTCGGCGACACGTCGCTCGGTCGGTGTCAGCACGTCCGGCCCGATGACAACCCGGGGGCGGACATGTACGCCGGCGGTTGCGAGCTCCAGTCGGGCGGTGGCCACCAGCGCGTCGGCGCCGCAGTGGTGCGCGAGGTGCATGCCCTCCTCGAGACGACCGCGGGCATCGGACCGGTGGTTCGCCCGTCGCAGGGCGGCACCGAGGTCGATCAGCGCGCGGGCCAGCTCCACCGGCGCCGGAACGCTGCGCAGTACGGCGACGGCGTCGCCCAGGATGTCGGCGGAACGCTCGATGATCCCCGACGCCCACAGCGCCACACCCTCGGCGCGCGCCGAGCCGAACTCCCGCGCCGCCGCGACGGCGTCGGTCGCCGCTGCGCGTCCCTCGTCCGCGCGGCCGAGCCGCGTCAACGCAACGGCGCTCCATGCCTGCCAAGGGGCGAAGTTCGGATGCCGCACGCCCCTCTGCCTCAGCCGGCGGCCGCACTCCTCCAGGTCGTCCAGCGCGTCGGCCGGTCGGTCCTGCGCGAGCCGCAGCCTGGCCCGGGCCACCAGCAGATGGGCCAGGGTGAACGGGACGTCGCTGTCGCCCAGCTCACTCTCGGCTTCGTCGAGAGCGCCGCGTTCGACCAGGCAGCAGAGCAGCCACGCCTTCGGGTGCCGGCGCGCCTCCCGGTCGTAGCCCGCGGCGAGTCGATCGGCGAGCCGGGCGTCCTCCTCCGCGTCGCGCAGCCGTCCGAGCGTGTACCGGACCTGCGCCCGCATGGTCGTCGCCATCCCCAGGTCGTTCAACCGCCCGCCGCGCCGGGCGGACTCGATCCTGGTGTCGACGGCCGGCAGGACGACGGCGGACCGGTCCGCTGCAACCAGGATGTTGCAGGTGAAGGAGAACGAGCCGAAGTCGGTGTATCCGAGGTGAAGCTCCAGTGCCGCGGCGTCGGCGGCGACCGCGGCGGCCGCGGTTCCGGCGCGCGGGTTGCGCAGGGGATTCAGGGCGGCAAGGCGCAGTGCGAGGCTCGTCGCCGCGAGCGGCGGCAGTGGCGGCGAGCTCGACGACCCGCGCCGCCGTCGGTGTGCCGGGAAGGGAATCGATCCGGCTGGCCAGGGCCAGCTCGGTGTGCAGCTCCGCGACGAGATCGGGTTCGGTGTCACCCAGGGCGATGACGGCGGCAACGACGATCTCCTGCGCCGGCCGGTAGATGCCGCCGGTGCGCGCGGCGCGGGACACGGCCAGCGCCACCCGCCCGGCCGCGCGCGGGTCCGAGGTGAGCGTCCACGCCTCGTGCAACGTCCGGTATCCGGCTCCGTCCGCGGCCGTCACCTGGGCTGTGCCGAGGTCGACGAGCAGTTCCGGCAACGCGGCTGGTGGGCACGGCTCGACAACCGCCCGGCGCAGATAGGTGACGGTGGCGCTCGGGGCGCCCTTGGCGAGCGCCACCGCGGCGGCAGCGCGGAGCCGGGCCACCACCCGGGCATCACCGAGACGTTCGACGAGTAGCAGGTGCGCGGCGACCCGCTCGGGGTCGGCGTTCTCGTCCGCGAGGCACCGGGCAGCCCGGTAGTGGCCGCGGTGCCGCTCGGCGGCGCTCATGTGCCCGGTGATCGCTTCGGCGAGGAGCGGGTGGCGGAAGGTCAGCGGCCGCTCCGGCGTGAGGAAGCGTGCGAGCTCGCCGATCGATACGGCAGCCTCGGCGAACGCGGGCGACGAGCGCACGCGAGGAGGCTGCATGAGCAGCTCGGCGGCAACCAGCGCGTCGGCGGCCTCGACCGCGGTGGCCGGGTCGAGATCGGCCAGCGCCGCCGCCCTCCGCACGTCGGCCGCCGAGCCCAGCACCGCGACGGCGCGCGCAAGCGCACCGGCGGGCGGCGGGAGGTGGCGCAACCGGGGCAGGACGAATGTCGCGACGATCGCCGGAGCCCGCTCCCGTACGGCGGCGACGCCGGCCTCGTCCGGTGTCACCGCGCACTCGCGCAGTGCCGCGAGCAGCGCGCGCAGCAGGAGGGGGTTGCCCCCGGCCGCCTCGTGGCAGGCCGCGAGGAACGACGGCGCGGGGGCTCCGAGGACGGCCCGCACCAGCCGTCCGCAGGCCGCACGGCTCAGCGGACCGGGGCGGACCCGGACCGTCGACGGGTCGTCGCGAATTGCCGCACCGGGCCCGACACCGAGGTCGGACCGGGCCGCCAGGACAATCACGACGGGAAGGTCCTCCACCCGGCGCGCCAGGTAGGCCAGCGCCTCCAGCGACGGCTCGTCGGCCCAGTGCGCGTCGTCGACGATCAGGAGCAACGGGCCGCTGTCGGCCAGACCGACCGTCAACCAGTAGAGCCCGTGCAGTCGCGCGCCGGTGACCGCCGCCGCTGCCGGCAGTTCTCCACCAGCGTGACCACCGGTGCCGCGAGCCTGGCCGCTCCGACGGAGATCAGAGCGGGCTGCTCGGCCACCGCGGGCTCGAAGAGCGCCCGCACCACGCCGAACGCGAAGTCGCGCTCCAACGCCCCGGCCCGTGCCGACAGGACCCGCATCCCGGCCGCCCGAGCGTGCTCGCGAGCTGCGCGCAGCAGCCGGGTCTTGCCGATCCCCGCCGGCCCCTCGACCCATACCGCGCTCCCGCACCCACCGCCAGCGGCGTCGATGACACCCATCAGCTCGCCGAGCTCGTGCTCGCGCTCCAGCAGCGGAACTTCCTCCGCGACGCGCGCCACCACGACGCCCAGCCTCGCAGTCCTCCGGTCGTCCCACCAGGGTCTGCCGCCGGAATCCGGGGGAGTGTCCCTCATGCCGGCGCCGCATCCGGCAAGGACGCTGCGACATTGACGACTTCACCGATCAGGTGGTGGAGCCGGCCGAGGGGACACCGATGACGGAGACGACCACCAGGCCGGAGGCCCGTCGCGGCGGCCGCGTGCCGACATACAGCTTCGGAGTGGCCCCTGCGACATGGTCGGTTCACCGCCGTCCGGCGAGGGCGAGCCGATGCGTGGAGTCCCCACGCGCTGCTTGCGGACCGACGACAGCGATCGACGAGATCTGGGGGGTCGTCCCTCATGTCGCCGACGCCCCCCGGCGCAATGCTGACGGCCAACCCCACGAGGAGGACACGATGAGTGCCGTCACGACCGTCTTCACCAGCCACTGGCCCGACGTGCAGGTCCCGGCGGTCCCGCTGCCGGAGTTCCTCCTCGCGGGAGCCGCCGGACGCGCCCAGAAGCCCGCGCTCATCGACGGCCCGAGCGGGCGCGTCACGAGCTACGGAGAGTTGGCTGATCGGGTGCGCCGGCCGGCGGCCGGGCTCGCCGCCCGCGGCCTGCGCAAGGGCGACGTCTTCGCGATCCTGGCCCCGAACCAGCCGGAGTGGCTCGTCGCGGCCTTCGGCGCGATGACCGCAGGCGGGGTCGTCACCGGGATCAACCCGCTCCACACGCCCGGCGAGGTCGCCGGCCAGCTGACCGGCGCCGCCGCACGGTTCCTGCTCACCGTGCCACCGTTCCTGCCGACGGCCAGGGCGGCGGTCGACCGGTCCGGCGGGCAGGTGGAGATCGTCCTGGTCGATCCACCCACCGAGGGCACCACTCCGTTCGCCAACCTGCTGACCCACGATGACGAGCTGCCGGCCGTGGCGATCGACTCCGCCGTCGACCTGGCGATGCTGCCGTACTCCAGCGGCACCAGCGGGCTGCCCAAGGGGGTGATGCTCACCATCGGGCCTGCGTGGCGAACGTGCTGCAGCAACAGGCCGGGATCGTCATCGACCCGGACGACCGGTTGCTCGCCGTCGCCCCGTTCTTCCACGCCGTCGGGTCCGGGGTGGTGGCCGGAGGCGCGTTGCACGCCGGCGCGACGCTCGTCACGATGCCGCACTTCGACGTCGAGGCGTTTCTCGGTCTCATCCAGGAGCACCGGATCACCGGGATGGTCGTGGTGCCACCGGTCGTGCTCGCACTGGCGAAGCACCCGGCTGTCGACCGGTACGACCTGTCCTCCCTGACGTGGGTCGGCTGCGGTGCGGCGCCGCTCGGGGCCGAGTTGCAGGAGGCCTGCGCGCGGCGGCTCGGCCGCCCGGTCCTGCAGGGCTACGGGATGACCGAGGTGACAGCCTGCGCCGCGGCGTGCGAGCTTGGCCCGCCGGTCGCACCCGGCGCCGCGGGAAGGCTGCTGCCCGACGTGCGGGCGCGGATCGTCGATGTCGCGACCGGCACCGACCTCGACGCGGGCGAAGCCGGGGAACTGTGGCTCCACACCCCGCCGATGATGACCGGCTACCTGAACGATCCCGAGGCGACCGCCGCCACGATCGACGCCGACGGCTGGCTGCACACCGGGGACGTCGCCCGCATCGACACCGACGGCGCGCTGTTCGTCGTCGACCGGGTCAAGGAACTGATCAAGGTCAAAGCCTTCCAGGTCGCACCCGCCGAGCTGGAGGCCGTGCTGCGGGCCCACCCGGCCGTGGCCGACGCCGCAGTGGTGGCGGTCCCCGACGAGCGGTCGGGCGAGGCGCCCAAGGCGTACGTGGTGCGGGCCGGTGGCGCGGGCCCCACCATCACGGCCGAGGAGATCCGTGCCCACGTCGCCGAGCGGGTCGCCCCGTACAAGCAGCTGCGGGAGGTCGAGTTCATCGACGCGATCCCGACCTCGCCGGCCGGCAAGACGCTGCGCCGGCTGCTGACCGCCCCATAGGACGGTGGTGGGCGCTCCGGTGTGGTCCGGACCTCTCACCACGCTGCTCCGCGGAGTCGCCCGTGTCGACGACCCTTCGGTCAGTAGGCGTTCAGCATCGCGTTGGTGAACTTCTCCGTCGGGTCGAAGCGCGTCCTCAGGACGACGGCGTCGGTGAAGCGGGGGTAGCGGGCGCGGACCGTGGTCGGAGACAGGCCGAAGACCTTCCCCCAGTGCGGCCGGGGCTCGAACGGCGCCAGTGCCTCCTCCACCGCGGCGACGGCGGGAGCCACCGCGTCGCCGTCGGAGAGCCATGTGACGTGCAGCGCCACTGAGTCGCGCCCATACGCCGGGCTGAGCCACAGGTCGTCGGCCGCGATCGACCGCACCTCCGCCACCTGCAGCACCGCGGCGATGCGGGCCCGGATGGCGGCCAGCGCGGCGACGGCGGCGGGCCCGTCGGAGCGGTCGACGAGATACTCCGACTGCAGCTCGTGGCCGCTGCTTGGGGTGTGGTCGAGGCGGAAGTGCGGCAGCCGCTCGTGCCACGGCCCGATCACGCCGCCCTGCTGCGTGGTGTGGTCCGCCGGAACGCCGCGGATCATGTGCCGTGGTCCGTCCGCCAGGCGCCCGCCCAGCAACCCGGGCGGTGGGGCGTCGGCGCGGGACTTGAGCCACACCTGGTCGAACCGCGGCTCGTCCCACCACGTGACCGCGCTGACGCTGTAGGCCGCCGCGAGCACGCCGGGAAGATCGTCGAGGGGTACGTCCTCGAGCACCCACTGCCGCAGCGCGAACGCGGGCACGAGATCGAACGTCAATGCCGTGACGATCCCGAGGGCCCCGAGCGCGACGACGGACCCGGCGAAGTCCGGCTCGCCGTGGCGGATCGTCACCAGGTCACCGGTGGCGGTCACCATCTCGACCGCCGAGACGGCGGAGGCGAGGTTGCCACGGCCGTCGCCCGAGCCGTGGGTGCCGGTGGCGACCGCGCCCGCGACGGAGATGTGTGGCAGGGACCCCAGGTTGTGCAGGGCCAGCCCGGCAGCATGCAGGGTCTGGGTCAGCTCCCCGAACCGGACGCCGGCGGCCACCGTCACCTGCCGGCCCTCGACGTGCACGAGCGGTGCGAGACCGGCGAGTGAGACGAGGTCGCCGGTGGTGTCGGCCAGGGCCGAGAACGAGTGGCCGGTGCCGAGCGCCCGTACGCGGTCGCTGCCCGCGACGAGCGCCTGCAGCTCCGCGACGGTGGTGGGCCGATGGAAGCTGCGCGCGGCGAAGCGGACGTTGCCCGCCCAGTTCGTCAGTCCGGTCAGGCTGGTCACGGACCGGAGGGTACGTCCCCGACCCGACGGGACGGGCGCACTACTCTGCACGGGGGAACACGGACGAGCGGAGCAGGGGCAGCGGTGTCGATCGAGGTCAGCAACGAGTCGGGCGTCGACGTCGACGAGTCGCTCATCGCGTCCGTCGCCCAGCACGCTCTCGACGCCATGCGCGTCAATCCGGCGGCCGACCTGTGCGTCACCGCCGTCACGGTCGACACGATGAGCGAGCTGCACGAGCGCTGGATGGACGAGCCCGGCCCCACCGACGTGATGTCGTTCCCGATGGACGAGCTGGTGGAGGAGTCGCGGCGGCCCGACGCGCCGGAGATGGGCCCGCAGCTGCTGGGCGACATCGTGCTGTGTCCGGAGTTCGCCACCCCGCAGGCCCGCCAGGCCGGCCACACGCTCGCCGATGAGCTGCACCTGCTCACCGTGCACGGCGTGCTGCACCTGCTCGGTTACGACCACGGCGAGGCCGAGGAGGAGCGCGAGATGTTCAGCCTGCAGAACAAGCTGCTCGTCGACTGGCGCGCCGCCCGGGTCCACGCGGCCGCCATGGCGCAACGGCGCCGCGGCGACTCCGCGGTGCTCGGCGCCGCCGGCCTCGAGGACTGACGACCGCGCCCCGTGAATCCCCTGCCACTGATCATCTTCGCCGTCCTGCTGGTTCCGCTGGCCGGGCTGTTCGCCGCGGCCGACGCGGCGCTCAACTCCGTGTCCCGAGCGCGGGTCGACGCGCTGGTCCGGGCCGGGCGCACCGGCGCACGGGCGCTGGCCGCCGTCGTCGCCGACCGGCCGCGACACGTCAACCTGCTGCTGTTGCTGCGGCTGGCGTCGGAGTCGGGGGCCACTGTGCTGCTGACGGTGGCGTTCGTCGGGACCTTCCGCACGGTCTGGGCCGGGGCGCTGACCGCGGGCGGGGTGATGGTGGTGGTGAGCTACGTGCTCATCGGCGTCGGCCCGCGGACGCTCGGGCGCCAGCACCCCTACCACGTGGGGCTGCTGGTCGCGGCACCGATCCGGGCGCTGGCGACGCTGCTCGGGCCGCTGACGAAGCTGTTGATCCTGGTCGGCAACGCGATCACCCCCGGCCAGGGCTTCCGGCAGGGTCCGTTCTCCTCCGAGGTCGAGCTGCGCGAGCTGGTGGACCTCGCGAGCACCAGCGGCGTCGTCGACGAGGGCGAGCGGCAGATGATCCACTCGGTGTTCGAGCTGGGCGACACGCTCGTGCGGGAGGTGATGGTGCCTCGGCCCGACGTGGTGTGGACCGAGCGCGACACCCCCGTCGACAAGGTGCTTCGCCTCGCGCTCAAGAGCGGCTACTCCCGGCTGCCGGTCCTGGGCGAGAGCATCGACGACATCATCGGCGTCGCCTACCTCAAAGATCTGGTGTACGCGGTGCAGGCAACGGGCGATGGAGCCGGTGACGGCCCGGTGGCGCAGCTGTCGGCCGTGATGCGGCCGGCGGCGTTCGTACCCGACAGCAAGCGCGTCGACGAGCTGCTCAAGGAGATGCAGGCGGCCCGCAACCACATGGCGGTGGTCGTCGACGAGTACGGCGGCACGGCCGGGGTGGTCACCATCGAGGACATCCTCGAGGAGATCGTCGGCGAGATCACCGACGAGTACGACGGCGACGAGGTGCCCGACGTCCAGGAGCTCGACGACGGTCGGCTGCGCGTGTCGGCCCGGCTCGCGGTGGAGGACCTCGCCGAGCTGTTCCCGGGCGTCGACGCCGAGCCGAGTGAGCTGGACGGGGTGCTGGCCGACGCCGACGTCGACACCGTCGGCGGGCTGCTGGCCCAGCAGCTGGGCAAGGTGCCGTTGCCCGGCGCGCGCGCCGAGGTCGCCGGACTGGTGCTGCTGGCCGAGGGCGGCAAGGACGCCCGCGGCCGGGTCCGGATCACCACGATCGTGATCGAACCCGTCGAACGACGGGCCCCCGGACCCGCGGCCGACGGGCTCCAGGCCGACCGACGTCAGGACGACCGACTCGAGGAGAGCGATGTCCACTGATCCGGAGGACGACAAGATCGTGATCCTCGCCCGCGCCGCCCGCGCCCGCAGCGGCGCCGCGGAGGGTGCCGCGGTGCGCGACACCGACGGCCGCACCTACGCGGCCACCACCGTCTCGCTGCCGTCGTTGCGGCTCACCGCCCTGCAGGCGGCCGTGGCCGCTGCGGTGTCCAGCGGTGCACCGGGCCTCGAGGCGGCCGCCGTCGTCACCGCCGGGGACGCCGTGGACGAGGCGTCGCTCGCCGCGGTCCGCGATCTCGCACCCGCGGCACCCGTCCTGCGCGCCGATCCCTCCGGCGCGGTCCTCGACACCCTGGAGGCCTCGTGACCACCCCGTCCTACGACGTCGTCGTGGTCGGCGGCGGCATCGTCGGCCTGGCCACCGCCTACGCCGTCGCGCGTTCCGGCCGCTCGGTCGCGGTGGTGGAGCGGGAGCTGCAACTCGCCCGCCACCAGACCGGCCACAACTCCAACGTCATCCACTCCGGGCTGTACTACGCGCCCGGCGGGCTGAAGGCACGGCTCGCGGTGGCCGGGTGCGCGGAGACCGTCGCGTTCTGCCGTGAGCACGATCTACCCCACGAGGTGACGGGCAAGCTCGTGGTCGCCACCGAGCCCGACGAGTTGCCGCGCCTCGCCGAGCTGGCCCGCCGCGGAGCGGCCAACGGCGTCGAGGTCCGGGAGCTCGACGCGGCCGGCATGCGGGAGATCGAGCCGCACGTGCGCGGGATCGCCGCGTTGCACGTGCCGTCCACCGGGGTGTGCGACTACCGGCTCGTCGCGGACAAGATCGGCGAGCTGGTGGTCAAGGACGGCGGCGAGATCCATCTCGGACGCGGTGTCACCCGGCTGGTGCGCCGTCGGGGCGACGTGGTCGTCCGCACCGACGGGCCCGACCTGCTCGCGACCCACGTCGTCGTGTGCGCGGGCCTGCACGCCGACGAGATGGCGCGCGCCTGTGGCATCGACCCGGGCGTGCGGATCGTCCCGTTCCGCGGCGAGTACTCCGGCTTCGGCGACCGGGCAGCGGGGCTGGTCAAGGGCCTGATCTACCCCGTCCCCGACCCGGCGTTCCCGTTCCTGGGCGTGCACGCCACCCGCGGCGTCGACGGGCACGTGCACGCCGGCCCGAACGCCGTGCTCGCGCTGGCCCGCGAGGGCTACTCGTGGGGCGCGGTCAACCCGCGGGAGTTCCTCGCGACGATCACCTACCCGGGCATGTTGCGCGTCGCGCGCACGCACTGGCGCTACGGCCTCGCGGAGATGCACCGCTCGCTGTCGACGGCCGCGATGGTGAAGCAGATCCAGCGCCTGTTGCCCGACGTGCGCGCCGAGGATCTCTCACCGGCCGGCGCCGGGGTGCGGGCCCAGGCCGTACGGCGTGACGGCACGCTCGTCGACGACTTCCTGTTCGCGGAACAGGGCCCGATCCTGCACGTCCTCAACGCCCCCTCCCCGGCCGCCACCGCCGCTCTGCCGATCGGCCGCGAGATCCTGGCCCGGCTGCTCCTGCCCTCGGCACCCGTACGCGGAAACGCGAGCACCCTGTGAGCTTCGCCGAGGTACCCGACGATTTCCGCTCCGGGTTCGCCTGCTTCGTCGGCCGTCCGAACGCCGGGAAGTCGACACTCACCAACGCCCTGATCGGCTCGAAGATCGCGATCACCTCCAGCCGCCCGCAGACCACCCGGCACGCCATCCGCGGCATCGTGCATCGCCCCGACGCCCAGCTGATCGTGATCGACACCCCCGGCCTGCACAAGCCGCGCACCCTGCTCGGCAGCCGCCTCAACGACGTCGTGCGCGAGACGTGGGCCGAGGTCGACGTCATCGGCTTCTGCGTGCCCGCCGACGTGCCGGTGGGGCGTGGCGACGAGTTCATCGTCAACGAGCTCAAGGCCGTGTCCGGGCGCACCCCGGTGTTCGGGATCGTCACCAAGACCGACCTGGCCCAGCCCGAACAGGTGATCGCGCGGCTCACGGAGCTGACGAGGATCATGGAGTTCGACGAGATCGTGCCCTGCTCGGCCGTCGACGGCTACCAGGTCGGCCTGATCGCGGATCTGCTGGTCGCCCGGCTGCCCGAGGGTTCGCCGCTCTACCCCGAGGGCGAGCTGACCGACGAGCCCGAGGAGACGCTGGTCGCGGAGCTGATCCGCGAGGCCGCGCTGGAGGGCGTGCGCGACGAGCTGCCGCACTCCATCGCCGTGGTGATCGAGGAGATGGCGCCGCGCGAGGGTCGCCACGAGAAGGCCGAGCCGATGCTGACGATCATGGCGAACATCTTCGTGGAGCGCAGCAGCCAGAAGGGCATCGTGATCGGGAAGGGCGGCGAGCGGCTGCGGCAGGTCGGCACCGACTCGCGCCGCCAGATCGAGGCGCTGCTGGGCACGAAGGTGTTCCTCGACCTGCACGTCAAGATCGCGAAGGACTGGCAGCGCGACCCCCGCCAGCTGCGCAAGCTCGGCTTCTGACGCTGCTGGCGGCGTGATGGTCGGCGGAGTGAGGTCATGTCAGACGACGATGAGGGGGGCCGCCGACGTGCTTCTGGTCGCGCTCCACAGTGCTTCGAGGTCCGCCGGGTCACTCGTCACGATCACGGCGCCCAGGCGGTGGGCGCTGGCAACGACAACCGCGTCGACGGCATCGGAGATGCCGCTGCGACCAAGGAGTACGCCCGCCGCCCGGGCCGCCTCCTCGGGCGGCCGCGATGGAACACGAGCGCAACGTCCAGGTCACCATACCGCCGTACGGCCTACGTGGCCCGGGCTTTCCCGAGCAGCGCGATCACGGCCGCGCGGACCGCATCCGGCGTGTCGCTCCGCCCGTCGAACATCAGCCGCACCGGTGTCTGCGCGCCATCGCGGTCGGCCGCAACGGCGTCGAAGCCGTAGCGGTCGACGTCGACCATCCGAGCTGTAGCCGCGTCGGGTCGGCCGCCGAGGGTGCGACACAGCTCCACCAGGGCGTCGGCGTGGTCGTCGTTCACGTGCAGGGCGATGCCGGCGGCGGAGGCGATCAGCGGGTCGGGCTCGGCGGCCGCGTAGCACGCGACGTCGACCCAGCTCATCCGCGCGAAACCGCCAACGAACCGGATGCCGCCGACCTCCAGGCGGTACATCCGGAAGCCGTGGTCGGTGCCGAGCGTGCCGCCGTGGACGGCGCGGTAGTCCTCCAGCGCGTCGGGTGCGGGCGCGACGCTGCCGACCAGCGTCACTCTGGCTCGGTCCAGCGGGTCGCCGCTGCCGGCCCCGCCGACCAGCAGCGACGCGCGGGCGTCGGCGGCGAGATTGCGGCTGTGCTCGGCCAGGTCCGACAACAGCAGCAGCGGGCGCCCGATCGCGTCGACGGCGTGCGCCACGACCGAGCCGAACGGGAAGCCGCCGGCACCGAGGGTGGAAAGCGCCCCCGATCCGACGGACGCGACGAGCGTGCGGGCCCGTTCTGCGTCGTCGGGCCGATCGGTCATCAGCCGGTCAGGGTGAAGAACTGGCTGGGCAGGTTGCCCAACGTGCTCGCGGCCGATGCGATGACGATGACCACGATGACGATGTAGATGACGAAGATCGCGGTGAAGATGCCGCCGACGATGATGCCGGCCAGGGCCAGCCCGTCGCCGCCCTCGCCGCGTTCCTTGATCTGCTTGCGGCCGATGATCCCGAACACGATGCCCAGCGGGGCGAAGATGAAGCCGAAGATCAGCGCCAGGATCGCCATCGTGTTGGTGGGCGGAGCCGCAACCGGAACCGGATAGGGCTGCGGGTAGCCCGGCTGCTGGCCGTAGGCGGGCTGGCCGGGGTACTGCTGCTGGGTGCCGTAAGCCTCCGGCGGGTACTGGCCGTACTGGGGTTGCCCGTACTGCTGCTGGTCGTTCTGCGGCTGGTTGTTCTGGGGCTGGCCGTACTGCTGCGGGTCGTAGCCCTGCTGGCCGTAGGGCTGTGGCTGGCCGTAGGGCTGTGGCTGGCCGTAGGGCGGTGTCTGACCGTAGGGCTGTGGCTGACCGTAGGGCTGGCCGTACTGCGGCTGGTCGCCGTGCCCGGAGGAGCCGTGGACCTGGTCCGCGGAGGCGTCGGGCTTGGTGAACGACACCGGATCGGACGGGTGGTTCAGTGTCGGATCGGCCGCGGTGGCGCCGCCCGGCCGGAAGACCGAGGTCGGGTCGTCGTCAGGCGGGTTCGGGCGGTCCTGCGACATCTCGGGTTCCCCTCGTTCGGCGCGAGCCACGATCGTAGGGGTACGGCGTGCAGCGTGGCGATCGCCCTCGGATCGGGTCGTAGGATGGGCGGGTGACCCTGTACCGCGACACCGGCGTGGTGCTGCGCGTGCAGAAGCTCGGTGAGGCCGACCGGATCGTCACGATCCTCACCCGCCGCCACGGCAAGGTCCGCGCCGTCGCGAAGGGGGTCCGGCGCACCCGGTCGCGCTGGGGAGCGCGGCTGGAGCCGTTCAACCACGTGGACGTGCAGTGTTATTCGGGCCGGTCGCTCGACATCGTCACCGAGGCCGAGACCGTCGACGCGTTCGGTGCCGGCATCATCGGCGACTACCCGCGGTACACGGTCGGCTGCGCTGTGCTGGAGACCGTCGACCGGATCGTCGCCGAGGAGGGCGAGCCCGCCCTGCGGCTGTACCTGCTGCTGGTCGGCGCGATCCGGGCGCTCGCGGCCCGGGAGCGCGACGCCTCCCTCGTGCTGGACGCGTTCCTGCTCCGCGCGATGACCCACGCCGGCTGGGCGCCCGCCATCAACGACTGCGCCCGGTGCGCCGAGGCCGGCCCGCACCGGGCGTTCAACATCCAGGCCGGGGGAGCGGTGTGCCCCCGCTGCCGCCCGCCGGGCTCGGTGATGCCCTCGCGCGAGACCTTCACCCTGCTCGACGCCCTGCTGCACGGCGACTGGGACACCGCCGACGCGACGAACGCCGCCACCCGCCGCGACACCAGCGGGCTCGTGGCCGCCCACCTGCAGTGGCACCTGGAGCGGCAGCTGCGGTCCCTGCCGCTGGTGGAGCGGCGGGCCGGCCTCATGGGGGAGGGACCAGGAACTGGCACCGCGGACCCGACGCGCGCGACAGCCGACGATCGAGCGTGACGAGCGGCGCGTCGAGCAGCTCGGCGAGTGCCACGTAGCAGGCGTCGTAGTAGCCGATGTTCTCCTTCAGGGCCCAGGCCCGATCGGCGAGCTGTCGGTGTGGCCACAGCTCCACGTCGAGATCCAGCAGATCACGGTGGGCGGAACCGGCGCTCGTGGCGTCGGCGATCCCGGCGAGCTGCATCTTCCTGAACACGGACCCGGCTTCGAAGGGCATCAGGCGTGGTGCGGCCAGTCGAGCCCCGGTCAAGATGGCGGCGGCCCAGTCCCCGCCAGCCTGTGACGGCCCGAGCGCAGCCGCCACGGCGGACGCGTCGACGACCATCAACCCACGTGGGGTCACTCTCCGCGCACCTCACGAAGAAGGAACACGATGTCATCGGCCGCGACGTCTCCACCACCGGCGTGCGCCCGATCGCGTGCCCGACGGAGAACGTCGTCGGGGTGCGGATGATCGGCCATGCCGGACAGTGCCACCAGGAGGTATTCCTGCAGCGACCGACCACTGCGTGCAGCACGCGCGGCCAACTCGTCGCGGACCCGATCAGGAACATTGCGGATGGTGATCGCCGACAGCGAGGTGGCGGCTCGGGCTCGCGTCAAGGAAGGTGTTGGGGCCGGTGTGGGTGCCTCGCGGGTCGAAGCTGATCGTCGTCAGGCCGATGCGCGGCAGGGCTCGGGCGAGCCGGTCGTGGGCGCGGCTGGCCTGGCCGTCGAGGAATCCCGGCACGATCAATGCCGCCCCGCGGGCCGGCTCAGCCGTGCGGACCGTGGTCCGCGGGACGCCGAAACCCTGATGGCCCTCGCCGAGCCCGAGCCGCCGCCGGGACGCCGTCGACCGTCGCCGCAGGAACGCGGCCCAGAAGCTCGGCGCGAGGGGAACACCGCGCCCGCCGCGCTCCAGGTGGGCGGTCAGGCCCTCGGCGACGACGTCGCCGAACTCCTCGTCGCGGCCGCGCTGCGGGTCGCCGAACGGGTCGTACCGCAACTGCCGCACCCGACCCTCCCGGCGGACTCGCTTGGCGGCGAGTGCGTCGTAGAGGAACAGCCAGTCCTCGTTGTAGACGGTCGGGAAGTGGCCCAGCTCCGGCGCGGTGACGTCGACGAGCAGCGCGGAAGCGCCCACGAAGGCCGTCTGCCCGCCGCCCCCGAACCGGTTGGCGTGGCACACCACGGAGCTGTCGGGGTAGTCCTCGACGGCCAGGCCGACCGCCGACACCGGCCTGCTCCGATCCGCGCCGAGCGCGCCCGCCGCGAGCCGCACGGTGTCGGCGTCGACGTCGCGGATGTCGCCGTCGAGGAACAGGACGGTGTCCCACTCGACCATGCGGGCGACGAGCAGGGCGATGTTGCGCTTCACGCTCAGTGACGCCCGCCCCGCCCCGGCCTGGGGTGAGGTGCGGGTGCGGGTGCGGCAGCAGCGGATGGCGGTGGTCGGCCCGGACGGCGACCGCGTGCCAGCGCAGCTCGGGGATGCCGGACACCACCGAGCTCACGTCGGTGGCGTCGGACTGGGCACTGCACAGCGCCACCGGCACGGCGTCCAGCGCGGCCGCAAGCTCGCTGACCTCGTCCGCCTCGTCCATAGGCTCATTGCCCAACTACATTTCGGCGAACTCGTGCAAGCAGACGTCTCCATCAGCGAGTCTCGGCGTAGCGATGGCATGATCGGAACAGCGCACCCGCATCAAGACTCCCCAAGCGTAGGCACCGACGAACCGCCTATTGATGTACTCCGGCGTTGGCTGCACGGACGCTCACGTCGGTCAGACTGCGAACAGCGCCGTATACCCCGCGGGTGTACACCCCACTGCACACAGTGAGCGTAAATGCGCTGTCAACTGGGTTCGTGGTCCTGGCTATCAGCCCTACGTCTTCGATGACTCGCCGCGCGCTCTCCGGGTCCGCGAACGTCGGAAGAAACCGCTCCTTGGAAGCTGACAGCTCGAAGACCTCGCCGTCATGGACTCTGTCGTCCTCGACCTCCTGTACAGGAAAGGCGCTCAGGAGATGGCGGAGATCCGTCTGCTGCCATGCCAGGTTTCCTAGCAACACCAGATGGGCGTGGAGATCGTGTCCTTCCAGGCGCTGGGCCAGCTTATGTCGTACGTCGGCGTGGGGGTTGCGGGCTCGTATGTGTCCGTAGAGCTCCACGAGTGCGTCAAGATCGGCGTAGGCCGACATGACCATGTAGTTGGGGAGGCTCCCGCGGGCGGTCTTGGGCGGATCGTCGAGCCGGCCGCAGATGATCCGGATCGGGGCCTCGCCGTCGAAGAGCAGCGGATCGGGATCACCCGTGTCGGTCCGCCCGAGGCCCTGCTGGCGCAGGGCGCCGAGATCGCGCAGCAGCGTGTCCCGCTCGCCGCGCTCGGTCTCGCTCAGCTCGTCGGCGTGCAGCAGCCGGCCCGTGTCGAGCGAGCGGCGGCTGGCGAACAGCGTGGCGTAGGTGACCAGCCGCTCCTGCGGCGGCACGGCCTCGGCCCGCTCCCAGGACGAGATCGTGGGGGCCTTGACGCCGAGCAGCCGGCCGAGGGTGGGCTGGGTGATCAACTCCCCCCAGTGCTGCTGACGCAGCTGCAGGAGGCGCTGGGCGAGCGTCTCGCCGTCCACGGCGCTCCCTCTCATCGTTGACGGGGTGTATCGCGAGCAGGATCAGGAGCGGCCGGGCTGTTCGGGGCCCAGGCGCTCCTGACCAGCATCGGGGCGGTCTGGGCCCTGATCGCCGACCTCTTCCGGGTGCTGTTCGCGAGCGTCCGGGCCCTTGCCGTCATCAGCCTGCTCATCGCCTGCATCGTGATGATCGCGCTCGCCGGTGGCGGTGCGGCCGTGGGCGGTGCGGTCGGCTCGGCACCGTTCCCGTGAGGGCCGTTCCCGTGCGTGAGCGCCGTTGCCCGAGGTTGTCGGGGGTCGGCCGTAGGGTGCGAACCGTGCCACCGTTCCAGCCCCCGCCCCCGCACCCCTCCGGTGCGCGGCCGCCCGCGATCCCCCGCGAGCTGGTGCCGCGCCACGTCGCCCTGGTGATGGACGGCAACGGCCGCTGGGCCAACGCGCTCGGGCTGCCCCGGATCGAGGGACATCGGCGCGGTGAGGCGTCGCTGATGGACGTGGCCCGGGGCTGTATCGACATCGGGGTGCGCTGGCTGTCGGCGTACGCGTTCTCCACGGAGAACTGGAAGCGCAGCCCGGACGAGGTGCGGTTCCTGATGGGGTTCAACCGCGACGTGATCCGCCGCCGCGTCGACGAGATGCACGCGATGGGTGTGCGGGTGCGCTGGGCCGGGCGGCGGCCCCGGCTGTGGCGCAGCGTCATCCGGGAGCTGGAGGTCGCCGAGGAGAAGACGCGGGACAATGACGTCCTGACGTTGACGATGTGCGTCAACTACGGCGGCCGTGCGGAGATCGCCGACGCGGTCCGCACCATCGCGCAGCTCGCGGTGGACGGGAAGATCAAGCCCGGCAAGATCGACGAGCGCACGATCGCCCGCTACCTCGACGAGCCCGACATGCCCGATGTCGACCTGTTCGTGCGCAGCTCCGGCGAGCAGCGGACGTCGAACTTCCTCCTGTGGCAGTCCGCGTACGCGGAGATGGTTTTCCTCGACACCCTGTTCCCCGACTTCGACCGGCGTCACCTGTGGCAGGCCGTGGAGATCTACGCCCGCCGAGACCGGCGGTTCGGTGGGGCCCTGGATATTCCAGACGTTCCCGACATCCCGGAGACTGCATCATGACCCCGCTGGATACCGCCCGCGCCGCCCTGGAGAGCTACCACGACGTCACCGTCGACGACGACGGGGCGCTCACGTTCGCCCACGGCGGGGTGGTGTGCGCCGTGCAGGGCCTGGAGCTGGAGGAGGGCCTGCCCGTCCTCAACATCACCTGCGTGGTGGCGTGGGACCTGCCGATCGACGACGACGTGCCCACCCGGGTGGCCATGGGGGCGGGGGAGGGGCTGTTCGGCACGCCCCGGGTGATCCGCGGTGAGCACGGCTGGGATGTGACGTTGCGCTATGCGTTCCCGGCGGCCGGGCTGGAGGAGAAGGCGATGGGAACCCTGCTCATGCTGGTGGTGAGCAGTGCGTCGAGCCTGCGGGCGGAGCTGACGGCGGCCGCGTAGCGGATCGGGTCGACGCGCCGGCCCCTCCGATGCCTGTCACCCTGGGGGTTGTCGATTCTTCTGGAGAGATCCCTGTGCGCAACTGGCGCCCCCTCGTCGCGATCTGCCTGGGCACTTTCATGTTGCTGGTCGACGTCACCATCGTCAACGTCGCCCTGCCCGACATCGCGCGTGACCTCGCAACCTCGTCGTCGGCCCTGCAGTGGGTCGTCGACGCCTACGCGCTGGCCCTTGCCGCGCTGCTGATGGCCGTCGGCGGGGCGGCCGACGTACTCGGCCACCGCCGCGTCTACGTCGCCGGGCTCGCCCTGTTCGCCGCGGCGTCGCTGGCCTGCGGACTCGCCCCCACCGCCGGGCTGCTCATCGCCGCGCGGGCGGTGCAGGGCATCGGTGGCGCGGCGATGTTCGCCACCACCTTTGCCCTGCTCAACAGCTCATACCAGGGGCGCGATCGGGGCGTGGCGTTCGGCATCTGGGGTGCCGTGAGCGGCGCGTCCGCCGCGCTGGGCCCCATCATCGGCGGCCTGCTCACCCAGGGCTTCGGCTGGCGATGGATCTTCTACGTCAACCTGCCGATCAGCGTCGCGGCCGTCGTGCTGTCGCTGCTGGTGCTCCCCGGCGGCCGGCCGACGAGCCGGCTTCGTCTCGACCTTCCCGGCGTGTTCACCTTCACCGTGGCCGCGTCCGCGCTGGTGGTCGGCATGATCCTGGCGGGTGACGAGGGCTGGGCCTCGGCCACCGTGCTGGGCCTGCTGGCGCTGGGCGTCGCTGCGCTCGCGATCTTCGTCGTCGTGGAGCGGCGCAGCGACCACGCGCTGCTCGATCTGTCGCTGTTTCGCAACCGAGCGTTCGTCGGCGTCGTCATCGCGGCGCTGCTGCTGAACTTCTCGGCCTTCGCCTTCTTCGTCTACACCTCGATCTGGCTGCAGTCGCTGCTCGGGCTGTCCCCGATCGCCGCCGGTCTGACGGGGCTGCCGCTGTCGGTGGCGTCGTTCGTCGTGTCGGCGGTGATCGGCCGGTTCCTGTCCCGGATGGCGCCGGGCCCGGTCATCGGAGGCGGCCTGCTGCTGATCGGTATCGGTTCGCTCGTCTCAGCTCTGCTGGTCGACGACGCCTCGAGCTGGCCCGCGCTGGTGGCCGGCCTGACGATCAGTGGGATCGGCGTCGGGCTGGCGACGCCCACCCTGAGCTCCACGGCCATGGGTTCGGTGGCGCCCGAACGCGGCGGCATGGCCGCGGGCGCGGTCAACACCGCCCGCCAGCTGGGCTTCGCCTTCGGCATCGCGCTGCTCGGCAGCGTGTTCGCCGCGACCGCCGCCGACCGGCTCGACGCCGACGGCGTGCCCGCGGCGTCGGACACCGCGAGCGCCCTGGCCGGGGGTCAGGCGCGTGCCGTGCTCGCGGCCGCTCCCGCCGGGCAGCGCGGCCCGCTCGTCGACGCGTTCCACGCAGCGTTCGCCTCCGGCCTCGACGCGGTGTTCCTCGTCGCCGGGCTGGGCGGGGTCCTCGCCGGTCTCGCGGTGCTCGTCCTGATGCGACCCGCCCGGTCCGCCGGAAGCGCGGACGGGGTCAGGAGCGGGGCTCGG